>NZ_LAVK01000258.1 GCF_001083795.1 Streptomyces sp. SBT349 | reverse complement strand
GAGCAGCACCCCCGCCGCGGCGCAGCATCCCAGCGCGCACCACCCGGTGGCCCGCCCCGGCGCGCCCAGCGCCAGGGCTGCCGCCGCCCAGGCCGCGGCGGCGGGCGCCAGCAGCCGCAGGTCGGCGGGACCCTTCGGCGCGGGCACCGCGTCCCCCAGCCTGTGCCCGGCCGCGGCGTGGACCGGGTGGCGCGCCCCGGCCCGCGGCTCAGAGGGTGACACGGTCCCTCAGATCCGCCAGCCGCCGGTCACCGATGCCGGTGACCTCGCCCAGCTCGTCGACGGACGCGAACGCGCCGTACCGCTCCCGGTGGGTGACGATGTGGTCGGCCAGCACGGGTCCGATGCCGGGCAGCGCCTCCAACTGCTCGGCCGTGGCCGTGTTCAGACTGATCGGGCCGTCGCCCTGGACCCCGCCCGTGACCGTCGGCTGTGGCCCTCCCGACCCCGCCGGCGGCTCGCCGCCGACCGTGATCTGCTCGCCGTCCATCAGGATCCGCGCCCGGTTCAGCCCCGCGGTCCCGGCGCCGGGCTCGCTTCCGCCCGCCGCGTCGATCGCGTCACCCACCCGGGAACCTGCGGGGAGCGTGTACAGGCCCGGATCGGCCACCTCCCCCGCCACATCGACCACGACCTCGCCGCCTCCCGAAGCGCCCACCGCCCCCGTGGAGTTGGCGACATCGCCCGAGCCCTCTGCATCCGCCGGGTCCTCCGCACTCGCCCCGTCCCCGGAGGAGGCGGCCGACGCCGAACCGGAGTCCGCCACCTCCCGCCCGGTCCCGTCCGCCACCCGCTCGGCCACCGCCACCGGCCTGGGACGACCGGCCCAGACGTGGTGGACCGCGAATCCGGCCGCGATCAACAGCACCACGCACAGCGCGACCAGCGTCCTGGGCTCGATCCCGCACCGCGGCCTCAGCCACGACGGCAGCCGCTCCCCCACCGCCAGCCGCAGCCGCTCGGCCAGCGGCAGCCGCCGCTCACCGGACGGCGGACCGCCGGAAGGATCGCCCGCCGCCTCCTCCCGCTCCGGCGGGGGCTCGCCCGGCGGCTCGGGCGGCGGCTTCGCTTCGCGCGGCAGCACTCGCCAGCCCGCGGCGAGCGTCAACGCACCGGTGGTGCAGGAGTGTTCCTCCGGGAAGAGCACGGCCGCGCGCCGCCGGGCCACCGCGCCCGCCACCGGCCCTCGCCGCCGCGCCGAGGAACGCGCCCCCGGGCCGGGACGCCGCCCCGGCCCCGCTCCGCCGCGCCCGCCCGGTGTCCGGCCGGCGCGCGGTCCTCGTGCACGTCCTCGTGCACGTCCTCGTGTGGCGCCTCGTGTGGTACTTCGTCTGTTGTCCATGGGGCCGAAGGTAGGCGTGCGGCACCGCCCGGAACGGCCTCAGCCGAAATCTGTGGACAGCCGCGGCCCTGTGGACAACTCCGTCACCCGTGCGGGGGATTCGGCCTCCGTCGCTACCGATGCCCGGCCGCGGCGGCTACCGTGGAGACACCACCGCACCCAGCAGTCCCGGCCCCGTGTGAGCGCCGATCACCGCGCCCACCTCGCTCACATGCAGGTCCACCAGTCCCGGCAGTCGGTCGCGCAGCCGCTCCCCCAACTGCATGGCCCGTTCCTCGGCGGCGAGATGGTGCACCGCCACGTCCACGCGTCCCGTGCCCGCGTGCTCCACGGCCAGCGCCTCCAGCCGTGCGATCGCCCGCGACGCGGTCCGTACCCGCTCACATGGTTCGATCCGCCCGTCGCTCAGCTCGAGCAGCGGCTTGACCGCGAGCGCCGACCCGAACAGGGCCTGCGCCGCGCCGATCCGGCCCCCGCGCCGCAGGTGCTCCAGGGTGTCGACATAGAAATAGGCGCGGGTCGACTCGGCCCGCTTGACCGCCGCGGCCACCGCGTCGTCCGGGGTGCCGCCCGCCGCGACCGCCTCTACCGCCGCCAGCACGCTGAACCCCAGCGCCATGGCGATCATCTGGCTGTCGACGACCCGGACCGGCACCGGGGCGTCCCTGGCCGCGACCACCGCGGCGTCGTAGGTGCCGGAGATCTCCGACGAGAGATGAAGGGAGACGATGCCCTCCGCCCCCGCCTCGGCCGCCGCCCGGTAGGCCGCGGCGAACATCGCGGGCCCCGGCCGCGAGGTGGTCACCGGCTGCCGCTGCTGGAGCGCCCGCGTCAGCCGCCGCGCCGCCTCCCCGGTGCCGTCCTCGAACGCCGTCCCGCCCAGCACCACCGTGAGCGGGACGACGGTGATCCCGTGGCGCGCCACCGCCTCCCGCGGCAGGTAGGCCGTGGAGTCGGTGACGATGGCGACGGAGCGGGACCGGGACATGAAACGGAGACTAGCGGAGCCGCGCGGGCGGTCAGTCCGCGTCCTCGACGGCCTTGCGGTCGCCGTCCCGGCCCGCCTTCCCCTCCTCGAACGCGGGGCGGGACGCGGGCCCCGGCGCCGACCGCGGCTGCTCGGAGGGCGACCAGTGCCGCAGCGCCTTCGACTCGATCGCGATCTGCTCCTGAAGGGCGTCCAGCCCTTCCACGTTGTCGTGGTGCGCCCGGTCCTGCGCCGCCATCCGCAGCGAGTCGGCCGATGCCTTGATCCGCTCCACCCGCCCGCGCAGCTCGGGCAGGCGGGCCGAGACCCGCGCCCGGTCGGGCTCGCCGGTCATCATCGAGGCCAACTCGCCGTCGAGACGCTCGGCATGCCCGGAGAGCTGGTCCAGGAGCG
This sequence comes from Streptomyces sp. SBT349, assembly GCF_001083795.1. Lineage (GTDB taxonomy): Bacteria > Actinomycetota > Actinomycetes > Streptomycetales > Streptomycetaceae > Streptomyces. The sequence continues at coordinate 8,555 of NZ_LAVK01000258.1, read as the reverse complement.
CCAGCGCCTCACGCAGCGCCGGGTCCCGGTCCGCGCCGGCCAGCAGCGTGGAGCGGGTGCTGTCCACGCTGGTGCGCAACTCCTTGCGGGTGCGCGCCACCTCGCCCAGCACGCCGGGCTGCACCGCCCGTGCCGACAGCGACACGTCGGTGACCGCCCGGCGGACCTCCCGCCGGGCGCGGTCGATGCCACGTCTGGTGGCGCGCACGCCGCGCACCACGGCCAGCACGAACACCGTGAAGACCACCAGGGACAGCACGACGAAGGCGATAGCTATCTCCATAAGTCTCCAGAGTAAAGCGCCCGAGCCACTCCCGGACCAGGACGTCAGGCCGGAACGATGTTGACCAGCTTGGGCGCACGCACGATCACCTTGCGGATGCCCGCGCCGCCCAGCGCCTCCCTGACCCCCGGCGCGGCCAGCGCCATCTCCTCCAGCTCCGTCTCGGACACGGTCGGCGCCACCTCCAGCCGGGCGCGAATCTTGCCCTTGACCTGGACGACGCAGGTCACCGTCTCGTCGGTGACGTAGTTCTGGTCGGCCACCGGGAAGGGGGCCCAGACCACGCTCTCCTCGTGGCCCAGCCTGCGCCACAGCTCCTCGGCGATGTGCGGGGCCAGCGGCGCGGCCAGCAGCACCAGCGTCTCGGCCACCGCCCGCGGCACCCGGGGGACCTTGGTGACGTGGTTGTTCAGCTCGGTGATCTTGGCGATCGCCGTGTTGAACCGCAGCTGTTCCAGGTCCTGGGAGACCCCGTGGATCGCCTTGTGCATGGCGCGCAGCGTGGTGTCGTCCGGCTCGTCCTCGACGACGGCGACCTCGCCGGTCGCCTCGTCCAGCACGTTCCGCCAGATCCGCTGCAACAGCCGGAACTGCCCGACCACCGCCCTGGTCTCCCACGGCCGGGAGACGTCCAGCGGCCCCATCGCCATCTCGTACAGCCGCAGGGTGTCGGCGCCGTAGGCCGCGAACACCTCGTCCGGCGAGACCACGTTCTTCAGCGACTTGCCGATCTTGCCCAGCTCACGTTTGACCGGCTGTCCCTCATACATCCAGCCGTCGCCGTCGCCCACCTCCTCGACCTCGGCGGCGGGAACGGGGAAGCCGCGGCTGTCCCGGTAGACGTACGCCTGGATCATGCCCTGGTTGAACAGCTTGTGGTACGGCTCGGCCGACGAGACATGGCCCAGGTCGAAGAGCACCTTCTGCCAGAACCGCGCGTACAGCAGGTGCAGCACGGCGTGCTCGGAGCCGCCGATGTACAGGTCCACGCCGCCGGTGGGCATCCCCTCGCGCGGCCCCATCCAGTACCGCTCGATCTCGGGGTCGACCAGCGCCCGGTCGTTGCGGGGGTCCAGGTACCGCAGCTGGTACCAGCACGAACCCGCCCAGTTGGGCATGGTGTTGGTCTCCCTGCGGTACCGCTTGGGCCCGTCGCCCAGGTCCAGCACGACGTTCACCCAGTCGTCTTTGCGCGACAGGGGCGTCTCGGGCTCGGTGTCGGCGTCGTCCGGGTCGAACGTGCGCGGCGCGTAGTTGTCGATCTCGGGCAGCTCCAGCGGCAGCATCTCGTCGGGCAGCGCGTGCGCGACGCCGTCCTCGTCGTAGACGATGGGGAACGGCTCGCCCCAGTACCGCTGGCGGCTGAACAGCCAGTCCCGCAGGCGGAAGTTGACCGTGCCCTCGCCCGCGCCGCGCTCGCTCAGCCAGGCGTTGATCCGCTCCTTGGCCTCGGGGACGGACAGCCCGTCCAGCGAGATGCCGGGGGCCGCCGAGTTGATGATGCGGGCGTCGGCCGCGTTGAACGACTCGTCCCAGGCCGCCGGGTCGGTGCCGCGCCCGTCGACGGGCTCGACCACGCAGCGCATGGGCAGCTCGAAGGCGCGCGCGAAGGCGAAGTCGCGGCTGTCGTGCGCCGGGACGGCCATGATCGCGCCGGTGCCGTAGCCCAGCAGGACGTAGTCGGCGATGAAGACGGGGATCCGCTCGCCGTTGACCGGGTTGGTCGCGTAGGCGCCGGTGAAGACGCCGGTCTTCTCCTTCGCCTCGGCCTGCCGCTCGACCTCGGACTTGGCGGCTGCCTGCTTGCGGTAGGACGCGACCGCCTCGGCGGGCGTCGCGTGCCCGCCGGTCCACGCCGCGGCGGTGCCCTCCGGCCAGGCGGCGGGCACCACGTCTCCGACCAGCGGGTGCTCGGGGGCCAGCACCATGTAGGTGGCGCCGAACAGGGTGTCCTGGCGCGTGGTGAAGACGGTGACCACGCCCCCGGCGTCCCCGTCCCCGGCCCGCGCGCCGCCCCCGTCGATCGGGAAGTCCACCCGGGCGCCCGTGGAACGGCCGATCCAGTTCCGCTGCGCGCGCTTGATGGCCTCGGGCCACTCGACGCTGTCCAGGTCGTCGATCAGCCGGTCGGCATAGGCGGTGATCCGCATGTTCCACTGGCGCAGGTTGGCCTTGAAGACCGGGAAGTTCCCGCGCTCGGAGCGGCCGTCGGCGGTGACCTCCTCGTTCGCCAGGACGGTGCCCAGACCCGGGCACCAGTTGACCGGGGCCTGGGAGGCGTACGCCAGGCGGTGGTCGCTCAGCACCTCGGCCCGCTCGGCCGCCGACAGCGCGGACCAGGGGCGCCCGTCCGGGGTCGGCTGCTCGCCGGACTCGAAGCGCTCGACCAGCTCCGCGATCGGCCGCGCCCTGCCCGCCTCCCGGTCGTACCAGGAGTCGAAGATCCGCAGGAAGATCCACTGCGTCCATCGGTAGTAGTCCGGATCGATGGTGGCGAACGAACGCCGCGGGTCGTAGCCCAGGCCCAGGCGGCGCAGCTGCGTCCGGTAGGTCCTGATGTTCGCCTCGGTGGAGATCCTGGGGTGCGTGCCGGTCTGGACCGCGTACTGCTCGGCGGGCAGCCCGAACGCGTCGAAGCCCAGCGCGTGCAGCACGTTGTGCCCGCTCATCCGGTGGAACCTGGCGTAGACGTCCGTGGCGATGTACCCCAGCGGGTGGCCCACGTGCAGCCCCGCCCCCGAGGGGTAGGGGAACATGTCCATGATGAACTTCTTCGGCCGGGCCACCACCTCCGGGTCGCCCGCCAGGTCCCCGCTCGGGTTCGGCGTCTCGTACGTGCCGTGCCGCTCCCAGTGGTCCTGCCAGCGCGCCTCGATCTCCGCGGCCAGGGCGGCGTCGTACCTGTGTGTCTCGCTCATCGTCCTCGAAGCTCCATCGGTCGTCATCCGCCGCGCATGAAAAAACCCTCCACGCAGGGAGGGGAAGCCACGCTGACGTCGTCAGGACGTTTGTCAGCGCGGCCGCGTAAGCAGAAGGCGTACGGCACGCATGCGCACAGGGTAGCGCAATCGGTGAAACGCGAGGCCGCCCGGCGGGGGGCGGGCCCCACGGAGGCGCTCCTCCAGGCGCTCCGCGCCCTTCGCCCCTTATGCCCGGCATACGCACCCGCGTCACACGGTGATCCCCATGGCGCCAGACGGATGCCCACTTCCCGTCATTCCGGCCGGAAATCCTCGCATCCGATCATGCGAGATCGAATGAGACCGGATGAGATCGAACCGGGACACCGAAACACCAGAACAGTGGAGACCGACGTGACATCACCGCGCAGCTGGCGCACGACGACGGTGGCCGCGGCAGCGCTGAGCTGCCTCGGCCTGGCGCTGACGCCGACGGCCGCGAACGCCGCCGAGGGCCCCGACTCCATCGCCCACCGCGGCTCCTCCGGCATGGCGCCGGAGAACACCGCGGCCGCCGTCGAACTCGCCGTCGAGCAGGGCGCCGACTTCGTGGAGATCGACGTCCAGCGCACCAAGGACGGCAGGCTGGTCAACTTCCACGACTGCACCCTGGAGCGGACCACCGACGTGGAGGAGGTCTACCCCGGCCGCCCGAGCTACCGCGTCTCGGACTTCACCTGGGCCGAGTTGCGCGGGCTCGACGCGGGCTCCTGGTTCCACGAGCGGTTCGCCGGCGAGCGGATCATCACGGTCAACGACGTGATCAGGCGCGTCGACGGCCGCACCGGGCTGCTCGCCGAGCTCAGCCCGTGCGCCCACTACGAGGGCATCCCCGAGGACTTCGCGGAGCTCCTGCGCTCCAAGCCCCGCTATGTGGGGCAGGCGCTGGCCGCAGACCGGCTCGCCGTCCAGTCCTTCGAGCTGGACGACGCGACCGCGTTCAACACCCTCATGCCCGGCGTCCCGATCGGGCTGCTCGACGCCGAACGCCCGACCGAGGAGGAGCTGGTCGCGCTCAGCGGCTGGGCGGACCAGGTGAACCCGCAGCACACCGTCACCGATCAGGAACTGGTCGACCGCGTGCACGCGCTCGGCATGGACATCAACGTCTGGACCGTGGACGAGCCGGGAGCCATGCGGGCGATGACCGCCCTCGGCGTCGACGGCATCATCACCGACTACCCGCAGTCCCTCACCCAGCCCTGACCGGGCCGCGCCACCCCTTCCGCACGCCGCACGCCGCACGCCGACCGACCGCCGACCGACCGCCTCGCGGGCGGTCGGCGGAAGTCCGGAACGATCCGAGTATTGACGGCGACACGCGGTGCTGCCATGGTTCAGACATGGTCTAGACCTAGTGAAATGCAGCGGCTCAGCCACCCCTGCGACTCCCTCTCACACGCACCCGGTGCGGGTCACCTCCCCGCCCCCACCGCCCCCGGATTGTCATGCGCACGACTAAATTGTGAGAGCGGACGCCGGTCTCCCGACGGCGCGCGGGGGTGTTCCGAATCGGCACGAGAAGTGCCCATGGCGCGAAGGGGACAACCTGCGATGTCCATCAGATTCCTCAGACGTCTCACGCTCGGACGCTCCGCGGCCCTCGCCGCCCTGTCGGCGATCCTCGCCGGCCTGATCGTGGCGGCGCCCGCCCAGGCCGCCGACGGGCAGATCAGCGGTCTGGGCGGCAAGTGCGTGGACGTCGCCGGGGCGAGCACCGCCAACGGCACGCCCGTACAGATCTACGACTGCAACGGCAGCAACGCCCAGCGCTGGTCGAACTCGGGCGACGGCACCCTCAGGGCGCTGGGCAAGTGTCTCGACGTCGTCGGCGGGGGCACCGCCGACGGGACGGCGGTTCAGCTGTGGGACTGCACCGGCAGCCCCGCCCAGCGGTGGGTCGTGACCGCGGCGAACGACATCGTGAACCCGCAGGCCGACAAGTGCCTCGACATCCGTGACCGCTCCACCGCGAACGGCACCCGCCTCCAGATCTGGACCTGCACCGGCCAGACGAACCAGAAGTGGTCCGCGCCCGGTTCGGGCGGCGGCAACCCCAACCCGAGCGGCTTCGTGGTGAGCGAGGCCCAGTTCAACCAGATGTTCCCTGGCCGCAACAGCTTCTACACCTACAGCGGCCTGGTCCAGGCGCTCAACTCCTACCCGGCCTTCGCCAACACCGGCAGCGACACGGTGCGCAGGCAGGAGGCGGCGGCGTTCCTGGCCAACGTCCACCATGAGACGGGCGGCCTGGTCCACATCGTGGAGCAGAACCAGGCCAACTACCCCAACTACTGCGACTGGGGCCAGTCCTACGGCTGCCCGGCGGGCCAGGCGGCGTACTACGGCCGCGGGCCGATCCAGCTCAGCTGGAACTTCAACTACAAGGCCGCGGGCGACGCCCTCGGCATGGACCTGCTGAACAACCCCTGGCGGGTCGAGCGGGAGGCGGCCGTGGCCTGGGCCACGGGCCTGTGGTACTGGAACACCCAGACCGGGCCGGGCACCATGACCCCGCACAACGCGATGGTGAACCAGGCCGGGTTCGGCCAGACCATCCGCTCCATCAACGGCTCCCTGGAGTGCGACGGCCGCAACCCGGGCACGGTCCAGAGCCGCGTGAGCAGGTACCAGCAGTTCACGGGGATCCTGGGCGTGAGCCCGGGCGGCAACCTCTACTGCTGACCCGACCGCCGCCGACACGACGGCGCGTGGCCCGGATCTCCGTCCGGGCCACGCGCCGGGGGCACGCGCCGGGGGCACGGGATCAGTGCCAGTCCATGGCGTTGAAGAGGTACAGCAGCAGCGCCGTCCGCCCCTCCCGGCTCCTCCCCGCCGCCGCCCCCAGGGCGGCGGCGCGGTCGTGGACGTCGGCGGTCTCGAAGCCCTCCGCCGTCAGCGCGCGGTAGCCGCACGCGCCGCGCAGCCAGGCGCGGTGGCGGTCGTCGGGTTTCCACCAGGGCTCGGGGTCGGAGGACACCGGCTGGAGAAGGGGGTGGCGGCGCTGGACGGGCCACTGACGCGCCACCTGGCCACCGCGCAGGACGGCGACCTTCTGCGCGATCCGGAGGATCCCGTACCCCATGGGGATCCACTCCGACAGGGACGGCCCGAAGACGTCGGGGTCGGTGAACGCGTAGCTCGGCCGTGAACCGCGCAGGACGAGGTACTGCGTCTCGGGCCTCGTGGCGTCGAACGGGTCGATCCGGTCGGCCTCGGCCGCCGGGTAGGGCCAGTAGTCCATGCGGCGATTGTGGCAGCGGGCGGGACCCGCGGCCCCGGCTCGGGACCACGGGCCCTGCCCGGTTCGGGTGCGGACGGTCAGAGGCGGACCGTCGGAGGCGGACCGTCAGAGGATGCGGCGGTTGGTCACCGCCGCCGTCTGCGCGGGCCCGCCGGTGATGGTGAACTGGGAGCCCGGCTCGATGACGACGTCGCCGTCGGCCGAGCCGGTGATGGTGACATCGGTGAGCGTGGCGCTGCCGCGGGCGCCGCCCATGGCGAGGATGCCCGCGCCGTTGTTGGAGCCGTCGATGGTCACGTCGCTGATCTGGACGTCGGGGACGGCGCCGCCACCGGACTTGAACTGGATGCCGTCATACGTCGAGTCGTAGATGGCGGTGTCGCGGATCGTGACCCCGGGGATGTCCTGCCCGGCGGCGAAGAGCGTGATGGCGCCGAACTCCTGCGCCTCGCCCCAGAACGCGCCGCCGGTCCGGTGCAGTTCGTTCCCTGCGATCAGGGTCTGGCCGGAGAACGGCAGGGGGTCGTGGTCGGTCGCCAGCATGATCCCGGGGTAGTTGGCGGTGTCGGAGATCAGGTTGTTCTCGATCGAGTTGCCGTAACCGCCGTAGATCGCGACGCCGTTGGCGCGCCAGGGGAGCTGGATGGTGTTGTTGCTGAACGTGTTGTCGTGGCCGATGTCCTCGGCCGGGTTCTCGACATAGCGGTTGGCCCACACCGCGAGGGAGTCGTCCCCGGTGGTCCTGAAGGAGGAGTTGTCCACGGTGGAGTTGCTGGTGCCGTTGGTGAAGTTGATGCCGTCGGCGTAGGTGTTGCGGATCCGCATGCCGCTGAACTCCAGGCCGTCGCCCGGCCCCCACAGCTCGGGGATGTTGCTGTGGTCGCGGCCGACCCAGACGCCCACGTTGGCGTGCTCGATCCACACGTTGGTGATCCGGGTGTTCTGGCCGAAGCGCCCGTTGAGGCCGACGCCGCCCTCGGCGCCACCGCCGCCGCGGATGGTCCCGGAGCCGAAGATCGCGATGTCGGAGATCTGGGTGTTGTCGTCGATGTCGAAGCCGAAGTTGCCCTCGTGCGGGTGGTTGATGCCACCGGCCTCGTGCGGCGGGGTGAGGGTGTAGAGCTGCGAGTGCCACATGCCCGCGCCGCGGATGGTGACATCGCTGATGCCGACCTGGTTGTACTCGCCGCGATCCTGCGGGTCGTCGGTGAGGATCTTCTGCTCCTGGCGCCACTGGCCCGCCGGGATCCACACGCACGCGATCTCGCCGTTCTGGTCGGCGGTCACCGCGGCCTGGATCGCGGCGGTGTCGTCGTTCCCGTCGTCCGACACCGCGCCGTACTCGGTGATCGAGGTGCACTCGGCCGGCTGCTCAGCGGGCGGGGCGACCTCCTCCAGGTCGATCAGGTCGATGATGTAGAACGACGCGCTGTCGTCCGCGTCCCGCTGGAGGCGGAACGTGGTGCCCGCCGGGTAGGTCTCGGCCAGCAGCGCGTGGGACTCGTCGAACAGCCGCCGCGCGTCGGCCTGCGGGGTGTTGGTGAGCGACTCGGGATCGTCCGTGTTGCCGTACAGCCAGCTGTGCTTGGAGGACAGGTCCAGCTTCTGCACGAAGGTGCCGTCGGCGTACAGGCTGATGGTGGCGTCGGCGCCGCCACCGTTCGGCGCGTCGGGGATGGAGTTGCGCACCACGATCGAGTTGGTGGCGGTGGTCGAGGTGAACTCGACGAACTGGCCCTGCTGGGTGAGCCGTACGGACTCGCGCCCGGAGGACTCCGAGGCGAAGTTGGTGTGCCCGAACGTCCGCTCCGGGTCCGCCTGGAGCAGCTCGCCGTCGTACTCGCCGTCCTCGGCCTCGTACTCGACGTAGGGCAGCGTGGCCCCGCGAACGGCGGCCGGGTCACCCGCCGCGGCGCCGGTCGTGGCGGTGGTGGTCTCCACGGTGTCGTCCGCGGAGGCGAGACCGGGCACGAGCCCGACCGCGATCAGGCCGGTCACGGCGACGCCGCAGATCAGCCCTCGGCGAAGTTTCGTGCGTTTCATGGGGGTCCTCTGTGGGGGTGGGGGG
>NZ_LAVK01000257.1 GCF_001083795.1 Streptomyces sp. SBT349 | reverse complement strand
GTGGCGGGGGTGCCGCGTCGGCCGCCCCGTCCGGGGCCCCCGCGGGGGAGGGCGAGGACGACGGCATCCCGGACGACACCGTTCCGACCGACGAACTCACGCCTCCCGAGGGCGAGTTCAGTGAGGAGCAGCAGGACTATCTCACCGACCGCGTCCCCGAGGGCGCGGACCCGGGCGCCATCCTCGATCTCGGCTCCGAGGCGTGCGACCGGCTGGACTACCTGGAGCGCCACGACCGCGAGGCGGCTCTCGCCGCGCTGCGCGACGGCGAGATCGCCGAGGCCGAGGCCGCGATCGAGCACCTGTGCCCCGAGTACGCCGACCTTCTGACGGAAGCCCGAGGAGAAGAGTGACGCGACTGCCCATCGTGGTGGCCATCCCCACGAAGAACGAGGCCGCCAACATCGCGACCACCGTGCGCTCGGCCATCGGCCACTTCGCCGCCGTGGTCGTGGTGGACTCCGACTCCACCGACGACACCAGGGCGCTGGCCAAGGCCGAGGGCGCCGAGGTCGTTCCCTACACGTGGGACGGCCGCTACCCGAAGAAGAAGCAGTGGTGCCTGGAGCACGTGCGCCCGGACCTCCCCTGGCTGCTGTTCCTCGACGGCGACGAGACGCCCAGCGCGGAACTGCTGCTCGAACTGCGCCGGATCTTCCTCGACGGCCGCGAGGTGCGGCCCGCGGCGTTCGACATCCCGCTGCGCTACTGGTTCGCCGGGCGGCGGCTGCGGCACGGCTACACCATCGTCAAACGGGCCCTGCTCGACCGCACCCGCACCCGTTTCCCCGAGCCCGACGACCTGGCGGCGCCGGGGATGGGCGAGCAGGAGGGGCACTACCAGCCGCTGGCCGAGCCGGTGTTCCGGCTGCGCGCGCCGATCGAGCACCTGGACCTGGACCCGGTGCGGACCTGGTTCGAGCGGCACAACCGGTACTCGGACTGGGAGGCGTGGCTCGAACTCCACCCGGAGGTGCGGGAGCAGATCCGTGCCGCCAAGACGCGGCAGGGCCAGGTGTTCCACCGCGCGCCGTTCAAGCCGCTGCTGTCGTTCGGGTACTCCTACCTCTTCCGCCTCGGCTTCCTCGACGGCCGCGCGGGCCTGGACTACGCGCTGGCGATGAGCTTCTACCGCTGGCAGATCGGCCTGAAGACCCGCGAGGCCCGCCAGGACACCGGCTGAGCGCCGCGCCCTCCGCCGCGGGGGGCGGCGGCCCGGCGCGGACGGCCCGGCGCGGACGGCCCGGCGCGGACGGCCCGGCGCGGACGGCCCGGCGCGGCGGGCGGCCGGCCTCACCGCGTCAGGGGCCGGCGGGGGGCCACCCGCGCGTAGACCCGCTGGAGCGTGTCGAGGACGCCACCGAGGGTGAAGTCGGCGCGGACCAGCTCGAACGCGGCCGAGGAGGACTTCTCGTTGGCCGCCGGGTCGAGGAGGTCGAGGACGGCGTCCGCGACGGCGGAGCCGTCGGGGATCACCCGGCCCGCCCCGGCGCGGGCCACGTCGGGCGCCAGGCCGGTGGTCCCGGTGACCACGACCGGCGTGCCGACCGACATCGCCTCCAGCACCGAGACGGAGAACGCGTCCTGCACGGACGGCAGCACGAAGACGTGCGCCGAGCGCAGCAGCGCCATCACCGCCTCCCGGCCGTCCACCGGGCCGATGTGGTGCAACGCCCCGCGCACGCCCAGCGCTTCGGCCCGCGCCAGCGTCTCGGCGAGCGCCCCGGTGTCGGGCCCGGCCAGCACGAAGCGCGCGTCGGGGTGGCGCGCCAGCACGGCGGGCATCGCGGCGACGAAGTCCCCGGGGCGCTTGCCCTCCTGGATCCGCGCCAGGTAGAGGATGACGGGCGGGCCCTGGGCGGTGCGCCGCTCCGGCTGGGCGGCCACACCGTTGACCAGCCGGTGCTGCGGGGCGATGGGCGCGGGGGCCACCACGGCGGCCGTCTCGCGCCGTTCCCGGTCGGTGAGATAGAGGACGGCGTCGGCGCGCCGCAGCACCCGTCGCACGCCGAGGGCGTCCACCAGCCGGGCCACCCGTTTCTCGGTCGGGTCCACCATGCCGTGCGTCTGGAGCACCAGCGGCGTCCCGGCCGCGAGCGCGGCCAGCGCGAACGGCAGCGTGATCAGGTCCCGCATCAGGTGCACGTGGACGACATCGGCCGACCTGGCGAGGCGCCACGCCCGCGCCAGCAGGGAGGGCGAGGTGATGCCGCTGACCTCGAAGCGGGGCAGCACGTGCCGCGCCCGGAACAGCCGGGCCGGGACCTCCTCCACCTGGCGCGGCAGCGGGCCGGGGAAGCCGTCGCCGAGCGCGATCAGCGTGGCCTCCTCGCCTCGCTCGCGCAGCCCCCGGCACAGGCTGAGCGCGACGCGCGTGGGCCCGCCGAACGCGTGGGTCGGCGTGTGCAGCGTCACCACATGCAGGATTCTCATGCGGTGTTCTCCGGGCTCTGCACGGTGAGTTGGTCGCCGACGGAGACCTTTCCCGCGCGCACCACGGAGAGCTTGACGCCGAACGTGACACCGCCGTCGGGGTGCCGGCGGTAGGTGGCGAGGGTGCGCAGCGGCTCGGGACCGGCGCGGGTGCCGCGCTCCTGGTCGACCACCGTGACCGCGCAGCGCTTCGCGGGCTTGGCGTAGGCCAGTTCGGCGGAGCCGACGGCTATGCGGCGGGCCAGGTCCTCGGCGTGCGGCTCCCAGCCGGTGGCCACGATGTTGGGGCGGAAACGCGCCATGTCCACGGGGGCGCGGCCCGCGTCGGCGATGCGCGCGTTGAGATGGGCGAGGCTGGCCTCGCCGAGCAGGTGCACCGCGCCGCTGTCGGCCCAGCCCGCCGTCCCGGGCGTCTCGCCGTCGGTGACGCGGTGGTGCTCGGGCGGCACGCGGACCAGGCGGCTGGGGACGCCGAGCACGGCGGTGAGCCAGGCGGCGGCCTCCTCGCCCTGGTCGATGCCCCGGTAGTGCGCGGCGAACAGCGTGACCGCCCGCCGCTCGCCGCCGGTGCGCACCGGGATGGCGATCTCCCCCGCCCCCTCGGCGGCCAGGGTCAGCAGCTCGCCGCCCTCGTCCACGCGCGGGTGGATCAGCGCCAGCGCGGGGTCGCGGCGCTGGGTGCGGAAGACACCGGCCGGATCGGTGACCAGGAAGGCGCGGTCGTGCGCGAGCCCGGCCGGGGTCAGCGGCCCGCCCGCCAGTGGCACCCCCGCGCAGCCCTTGACCGGATAGGTGTGCAGCTCGGCGACCACGATCATGCCGTCATCCTGCCACCCCGCGCGCCCGTTCCGTCGGGATTCGGTGAAGAGCCGTGGGACTGCGGGGTGTTACCTTCATGTCCGCGCCCTGCGCCTCACCCTGGTGCGGGACTTCTACGGCGAACTCGTCGAGCAGTCTGAGAGGGGACGCGGGTGGCGACGACCCAGGTGCCCGGCCGCGCGGTGCTGTCCCGGCCGCTGTCGGTGCCGCTGATCGGCGGGCTGGTCGGGGCGCTGCCGCTGGCGGTCGCGGCGCAGCCCGGCGAGGGGCTGCGCGACACCGCGTTCTGGCTCCAGCTCGTGGTGGCCTGCTACGCGGGCGTGCGGCTGTGCGCGATGGTGCTCTCCGGGCGGCGGCGGCTGATCCAGGGCGCCTTCTGGCTGTTCTGCTATCTGGCGATGGGCATCGCGCCGCTGGCGCAGAGCGTGCTGGGCCGCGACCCCACCCCGGTGCTCGGCCCGCGCGAGGACACCCAGCTGGCCACCGCGCTGGTGCTCTGCGGCATGGCCGCCTTCGACGTGGGCGCGCTGCTGGCCAGACACCGTCCCGCGATCACCACCAGGCGCCGCCCGCCGGCCACCGTGCACCGCCAACGGCTGTGGCTGCTCGTGGCGTTGGCCTATGTGGCCAGCGCGCTGCTGATCGTCCAGCTGGGTGGGCCCGGCGTCTTCTTCACCAGCCGCCAGGAGATCAGCACCAGCCTGAGCGAGGCCACCGGGGCCCAGGCGGGCGACGCGGGAGGTGAGGCGGGCAACGCGCTGCTGCGAGGCTTCGGCACGGTGCCGGCGCTGCTGGCGCTGCTGTTCCTCACCCGCTGGCTGGTGACGTCCCGCGCCGCCCGCAGGCTGCCGTCCGTGGTGCTGCCGTGGGCCGGGCTCGTGGTGGTCAACGCCATCGTCAACAACCCGATCTCCAACCCGCGTTACTGGTTCCTCACGGTGCTCTTCGCGCTGCTGTTCACGGTGTTCCCGCGCAGCACCGTGATGTACCGGGCGTCGCTCGCGCTGGGCGTGGTGATCGCGCTGCTCGTCTTCCCCTTCACCGACCGCTTCCGGTACGACGAGGACGGGCGGCGGCCGGTCGAGTCGGAGGCGCTGCTCGAACCGCTGGTCGTCAAGGACTACGACCAGCTCAACATGTTCGCCAACACCATCACCTACGCCGCCGACGGCAACGGCCACACCTACGGCGAACAGGTCGCGGGCGCCGCGCTGTTCTTCGTGCCGCGCGGCGTGTGGGAGGGCAAGCCCGAGGACACCGGCTTCCTGGTCGGCGGCTGGATGGGCACCAGCAGCGCCAACCTCTCCTCCCCCCTCTGGGCCGAACTCTGGCTGGACTTCGGTCCGCTGGGCATGAGCGCGGGGATGCTGGCGGTGGGGTACCTGGCGGGGCGCACCGACCGGCGCTATGTGCGGCGCACGCTCGACGACCCGTCACCCGGCAATGTGCTGGCCGTCGTGGTCCCGGTGCTCGCCGGGTACAGCTTCATCCTGCTGCGTGGCTCGCTGCTCCAGGCGTCGGGCCGGATCGGCATCGCGGTGGTCTGCCTGCTGCTGGTGACCACCCTGCGCGACAACCGGCGGGCGCGCCTCGACTGAACGGCGCGGGGGGCGCCGGGGGGCGCGGTGGTGGTGGTGCTCTTGACGGCGGGCGCGGGGCGTTCGATCCTCATGTTCGAGCCACCCCCCACATCTTCGCGCCCCCACCGCGTCACCGGAGCCGCCGTCGTGTTGCGTCCCACCCGTGCCCCCCTCGCCGTCCTCACCGCCTGTCTCGCGCTCACCGCGCTCACCGCGCTCCCCGCGTCGGCCGCCGCCGCGCCGGCCGCACCACTGGCCGCCCCGGACATACCGCTGGACCGCCTGACCGGCCAACTCGCCGATCTGGCCGCCATCGCCGAGGCCAACGGCGGCAACCGCGCCCACGGCCGCCCCGGTTACACGGCCTCCGTCGACCACCTCCAGGAGCAGCTGGACGCCGCCGGATTCGAGACGGTGCGCCAGGAGTTCACCCAGAGCGGCGTCACCGGCTACAACCTGATCGCCGAGTGGCCGCAGGCGGCCACCGACGAGATCCTGATGACGGGGGCGCACCTGGACTCCGTGGTCTCGGGCGCAGGCATCAGCGACAACGGCTCCGGCTCGGCCGCCGTCCTCGAAGTCGCCCTGGCCGTCGCGGAGTCGGGCCTCACCCCGGAGCGGCGGCTGCGGTTCGGGTGGTGGGGGGCCGAGGAGCTGGGCATGGTCGGCTCCCGGCACTACGTCGACTCGCTCACGGACCAGGAGCTCGCGTCCTTCTCCGCCTACCTCAACGCGGACATGGTCGCCTCGCCCAACGCGGGCTACTTCGTCTACGACGACGACCCGGCGATCGAGGCCGTCTTCGCCGACTGGTTCACCGCGCAGGGCGTGACGACCGAGGCGGCCGCCGAGGTGCGGGGCCGCTCCGACCATGTGGCGTTCGACGGCGTAGGGATCCCGGTCGGCGGCGTCTTCACCGGCGCGGGCCGCGTGATGACCGCCGCCCAGGCGGCGCAGTGGGGCGGCGAGGAGGGGCTCGCGTTCGACCCCTGCTACCACCAGGCGTGCGACGGGCTCGACAACATCGACGAAACGGCCCTCGACCGCAACGCGGACGCGCTGGCGCACGCCGTATGGGAGCTCGGCTCCTGAGTGACGCCGCGAACCGGCACGAGAACCGGCGCGAATCCCGCGCCCGGACCGCCTGAGGGACAGCCGCGGAAACGGAAGCACCAACCGGCGCGGGGACAGGCGCAGGGACAGCGCTCAGCCCCGAGCGCAGACCGAAGCGCGCACCGGCGCACGGACCAGCGGGGAAACCGGACAGGCACTCAACCCCGAGCCCAGACCGCACCCACAACCGGAACGCGCACCAACACACCGACCAACGCGAAACCGGGCGCAGCCCCGAGCGCGCGTCGGCGCGCGGACCGGTGGGAGTGCGGCCCGGCGCTCAGCCCTGAGCGCCGGGCCGCACCAACGCACAGCGCGAGGGTCGGGCGGAGCCCTCGGGCGCTCAGGTGCGTACCACCGTGCGCAGTTCGAGTGCCACGCGTGCCCAGACGGCCGTCGCCTTGCATGCCGAGCCCAGGGCCAGGCCCCAGGCCGCGCCCGTGATGCCGCCGATCGCGTAGCCGGCCAGCAGGAAGCACACCGACAGCGCCGAGAAGACCACCTGGAGCGGCAGCGTGGCGCGCGGCGTGAGCACCCGCAGGGTCAGCAGCCCGCAGGTGCCCAGCGCCATGGCGGCGTACTGGCTGCCGGTGGCGGGGAGCAGGTCGGCCGCCAACGCCCAGGTATCACCGAGGAGTTCACGCCCGGCGCGGTCGGGGAGCAGGGAGAGCACCACGGTGAGCGCGGCGGCCAGCGCCGCCAGCGCGCCCCCCGCCGTCCCCGCGATCCGCGCCTGCCGGTGCGCGCCCCCGTGCCGGGCGAGGAGCGGAGGGCCGAACCCGGTGGCCGCGTTGAACAGCACGTTCATCGGCCCGAACAGCGTCGTCGCGCCACGCAGCGCGCCCACCGCCGGCGCGGAGGCGAAGACGCCGAGGCCGACGACGGCGAGCTGGGAGGAGGCGTTGCCGACGCCGAACTCGACGGCGAAGCGGCGCCCGAGGTGGCGGCGGTCCAGCAACGCCCGCACGACGGGGACGCCCGCGCCGCGGGTCAGGCGCGTCAGCAGCAGCGCCGAGAGCGCCAGGGCGGGCAGCGCGGACAGGCCCCAGACCAGCACCATCCGCCCCGGGTCCGTGCCGTGCGGCTGCGCCGCGAGCAGCGGCAGCACCACCGAGCAGCGCAGCAGGTCGGAGACGAGCGCCAGCTGCGGGCGGCGCAGCACGGCGAACGTGTACCGCAGCGCGTCCTGCGTCAGCACCACGGGCAGCACGACGCCCAGCGCGGCGAGCCCGGCCGCGAGCCGGCCGGGCAGCGCGAACGTGGCCAGGGCCAGCACCGCGCCGAGCGCGGCGGAGGCGGCCAGGGTGAACGCGGCCGAGGCCCGGCAGTGCCGGTGCAGGGACGTCTCCCGGCCGCGGCGCAGCGCCAGCGGCTGGCCGACATAGGCGCCGGTCAGGCCGAGGAGCAGCGTGAAGACGGTGTAGACGATGGCGAACGAGGCGAACCCGTCCGCGGTGGACTGGCGCGCCGCGACGATGACGACGGCGATGTTGGTGAACGCCGCCACGCCCTGGTCGGCCACGGAGGCGACCACCGCGGAGGCGGGGGCCGAGCCGGGCACGGAGGCCCCGGCGGGTCGGCTTATGTGGTCGCTGCTCACGGCCGGGGGGACCCGTCGTCGAGGTCGGCCGGGTCGAGGACGCGCAGGCCCAGCGTCTCCGAGCCCACGTCGCGGTAGTCCTGCTGGGTGGCGCGGGCGGCGCGCCGCTCCTGTTCGCGCTCGCGGGAGTCGACGCTGGCCACCCGCGGTCGGGTGCCGGGCACCTCGGTGGCGTTGGCCTCGCCGCGGTCCGCCTCCTGGCCGCCGCCCCAGGAGTGCAGCACGGCGCCGAGCAGCGTGCCGCCCGCGCCGACGACCAGCTCCCGCACCCGGGCGAGGTCGTCGCGCCGCACCTGGCCGGGGTCGCAGACCACCAGCACCCCGTCCACCCGGTCCACCAGCGCTATGGCGTCGGCGTAGGAGAGGACGGCGGGGGCCAGGGCCACCACGACCGCGCCCTTGGCGTCGGCGTGGGAGATGAGCTGGGTGGCGGCGGGGGCGGTGAGGGCGCGCGGCACGTTGCGCACCCGGCGTCCCGGCACCAGGTCGAAGATGCCGGACTCGCCCGCGTCGATCGGCACCTTGGAGCCGGCGGGCCAGGTGCCCTCCCGGTACCCGGGCGCCCCGGCCCAGCCGGGGCGGCGCCCCCCGTCGGTGTGGCGCAGCTGCTCGGCGAGCGTCGGCGTCCGCAGGTCGGCCTCCACCAGCAGGGCGTCCATCCCCATCTCGGCGAAGGCGGCGGCCAGGTTGACCGAGGCGGCCAGCGGGGTCTCGATGGAGCCGCGGGGCGCGACGACCAGCAGCCTGCGGCGCTGCGCGAACGCCTCGTCGTAGGCCAGCCGGAACGCCACGGACCGGTACTCCTCGGCCAGCCGCCCGGCGGCGAGCAGCTGGTCGGGGTGGCCGCGCCCGGTGCGGGGCAGGACGCCGAGGACGGGGGCGCGCAGGGCGCGGGTCACGTCGCCCGGCGAGCGGACGGTGGGGTCGAACACCAGCCGCACCCAGGCGGCGAGCAGGCCCAGGCCGATGCCGACGACATAGCCGAGGCCGAGCAGCAGCGGCAGCCCGGGGCCCGCGGGGCTGCCGGGCGGGGTGGCCTCGGTGATGATCCGGCCGCCGGTGGTGTCGAGCGCCTGGAGGCTGGAGATCTGCGCGTTGATCTCGGAGATCTGGCCGGTGACATGGGACAGGTCGGCCACCGCGCTGTCGTAGGTCGAGCTGCCCTCGACGAGGCCGTCGAGCTCGGTCTCCAGCTGGTCGCGGCGGTCGAGGAGCGGCTGCCGCTGGCCTTCGAACGAGGCGACGTTGTGCGCGATGGACTCCTCGGCGTCGGCCCGCCGGTTGGCCAGGTACGCCGCGACGAAGGCGTTGGCGCGGTCGGCCGCCGTCTCCGGGTCGCCGTGGGAGTAGGCGAAGCGCAGCACCTCGGTGTTGGGCGGGTTGGTGACGGTCAGGCCGCGCTTGAGCTCACCGGCCGCGCCCGGCTCGCCCAGGGCGTCGGCGGCCCGTCCGGCGATGATGTCGCTGACGGCGGTGCGGCGTTCGGAGCCCATGGCCACGCGGTCCACCGGCGAGGCGGCGAACGGGTCGGCGGTCGGAACGCGGACGGTGACCTCGCTGGTGGCGATGTACGCCTCGTTCCCCGAGAGTCCGAGCCAGGCGCCGCCCGCCAGGCCGAGGAGGATGCCGCAGACGATCAGCAGGCGGTAGCGCAGCAGTTGGCGGAACTGGTCGCGCAGCAGGTCGGGTTCGTCCTGGCCGCCGGCGCCGCCGGGGCCGCCCGTGCCGATCCGCGGGTCCTCGCGCACCGCGCTCATCTCCTTCTTCCCTTCGGGGAGGCGCCGCCCGCCAGGGCGAGCGCCTCGTCGAGCAGTGCGGTGACGCGGTCGAGCCCGGCGGCCCGCGACAGATGGGTGGCGGCGTACTCGGCGCCGCGCCGCCCCAGCGCGTCACCGGCGGCCGGGTCGGCGGCCAGCTCGCGGGCGGCGGCGGCGAGCGCGGCCGGGTCCTCGGGCGCGACCAGGTGCCCGGCGGCGGAGCGCCGCACCTCCTCGGCGGTGCCGCCGGCGGCGGCGACCGAGGCCAGCACGGGGCGACCGGCGCGGAAGTAGGAGGTCAGCTTGGAGGGCACGCTCATGTCGAGGACGGCCGCGCGCTGGGTGACCACCAGGATGTCGGCGGCGGCGAGCACGTCGGGGAAGTCCTCGTCGGCGGCGGGCGGCAGGATCTCCACGCCCGGCACGGACGCGGCCAGTTCGGCGAGCCGGGGGCGCTGGCTGCCGTCGCCCATCAGCACGACGCGCAGCTCCGGCGCCCGGCGGGCCGCCTCGATCAGCACGTCGAGGCCCTGCTTGAGGCCCATGTTCCCCGAGTGCAGCAGGACGGTGGCCTCCGGCGGCCAGCCGAGCCGCTCCCGCACCCGTGCCCTGGAGGCCGAGGGCGCCGCGACGTGCGACCAGTTGGGAACGAGCCTGATGCGGTCGGCGGGCACACCGAGGGCGGTGAGCCGCTGGCGGAAGCTGTCGTGGATGACCCCCACCAGGGTCGCCCCGCGCAGCATGCGGCGTTCGACCGCGGAGGCGGCCGAGGCGGCGCGGCCCCCGCCGCTGATGCCGCTCTGCGCGGCGGCGGCGCCCATCAGGTCCTGCACGATGGGCAGATAGGGAACGCGGTGACGCCCGGCGAGGCGCGCGGCCAGCAGGCCGCCGGCCAGGCTCGGCACCTGCGCGAGCACCGCGTGCGGGCGGGCCATGCGCGGCGGCGCCAGCAGGCCGTGGGCCAGGATGGACGCCTCGTACAGGGCGCGCCTGGCGGCGGTCTGGCGAGGGGGAACGGAGTGCCGCCTGCGGTGGACGAGCACTCCCGCGCGCTTCTCCACGGTCCGCCACTTCCCCCGGTAGGCGGGATCCAGGCGCCAGGCGGGATAGTGCGGCATCCCGGCGAGCACGTGGACCTCGGCGTCGCGGCGGGCGGCCAGGTGCTCGGCGATCTGGGTGGCGTAGGGGCCGATTCCGGCCTGCTCGGGCGCGTAGTTGGTGGACACGAGCAGCAGCCGTTCGCCCACTGTGGGTCTCCTCCCGAGGGGGTCCGCCGGCGCCGGCAGCGGCACGACAACGGTAAGTATCCAGCCTACGCGCAGAATTGCTACGCCATGTGGCGCTAGGGTCGTCGGGATGGTCACGCGTGAAGAGCGCGTGAATCCGGTGAACGCCTTGCGACCAGTGGGGGGTCGGGCTGATGCCACACACCGTGGGATACGCACCAGGGGTCTACGACCTCTTCCATGTCGGGCACGTCAACATCCTGCGGCACGCCAGGAGCCGCTGCGACTACCTGGTGGCGGGCGTCGTCTCGGACGAGATGGCGGCGCGGGCCAAGGGCAGGCCGCCGGTGATCCCGCTGGTGGAGCGGCTGGAGATCGTCCGCTCCATCCGGTACGTGGACGCCGCGTTCGTGGAGACCGTCCCGGACAAGCTGGAGACCTGGCAACAGATCAGGTTCGACGTGCTGTTCAAGGGTGATGACTGGCGCGGCACCCCCAAGGGGCGGCGCCTGGAGCGGGACTTCGCCACGGTGGGCGTCCAGATCGTCTACTTCCCGTACACCGTGCACACGTCCAGCACTCAACTCAGGGGAGCGCTCGATGCGTTGACGGGTGGCCGGGTGGAAGCGGCCGAAAGGGCGGACAGCTCGCGGAACCACTTGACCGAGAACGCCGCGCAGAAGAGCACATAGACCCCGCAGAGCACCGCGTAGCCCACCCGGAACGCGCTCTCGCTGCCCAGCAGCAGGAACAGCGCGCACAGCGTCCCGTAGTCCACCGGGAGCAGCGCCACGGCGCGCGGCCCGGAGGGCGGCGTCGGGGGGGCGGCG
>NZ_LAVK01000256.1:2386-13793 GCF_001083795.1 Streptomyces sp. SBT349 | reverse complement strand
GTCGGGGTGGAGCGGGGCGCCGGGGGCGCGGCGTGCGCCGGGCCGTCGAGGCGGCGCAGCTCGTCGGCGAGCGCGGCGGCCGAGTCGTACCGCCGGCCCGGGTCCTTGGCCAGCAGCCGGAGGACCAGGTCGTCCCACGCGGCGGAGACGCCCGGCGCGACGCTGCTCGGCGCCGGGGGAACGTCGTGCAGGTGCGCCGTGAGGTACCCGACGGTGTCCGGCGCGGTGAACGGCAGCCGCCCGGTGAGCAGTTCGAACAGCACGCAGCCCAGCGCGTACAGGTCGCTGCGCTGCTCCGGGTGCCCGCGCGCCTGCTCCGGCGCCATGTACGCGGCCGAGCCCACCACGAACCCGGTGTGGGTCAGCCGGTCCCCGGCGGCGGACGGGTCGGCGGCACGGGCGATGCCGAAGTCGAGCACCTTCAGGCTGCCCAGGGCCGTGACGAACAGGTTCGCGGGCTTGATGTCGCGGTGCAGGATGCCGGCGGCGTGCGCCTCGGCCAGCGCCTCGCAGACCTGCGCGCCCCATCGGGCGGCGTCCGCCTCGCCGGCGGGGCCGCGGCGGATGACGGCGTCCAGGCCCTGGCCACGGAGCAGTTCCATGACCAGGAACGGCGTGGTGCCCTCGTCGGTGGCGGCCTCGCCGAGGTCGTGCACGGTGACGATGTGCGGATGCTGGAGCGCGGCGGTGATCCGCGCCTCCCGCAGGAAACGGGCCCGCGCCTCGCCGGAGCGGCTACCGCCGCCCGCGAGCACCGAGATCACCTTGACCGCGACCGGCCGCAGCAGGCTCTCGTCGCGCGCCTCCCACACCTCGCCCATCCCGCCCTGCCCGAGCGGGCGCACCAGCCGGTAACGGTCGGCGAGTATGCGATCTCGGTCTTCCACGGTCCCACGTCCCCCGACGATGCGCGGCTTTCGGTCAACAGGGCGCATCGTAGCCTCGCCGCCGCACTCCTCCGACGGGGCGCCGCGGCCACGGTCGGGGTGGTCAGGTGAGGAAACCCAGGAGGGCCGCGGTGAGTTCGGCCGGGGCGTCCTCCTGGACCAGGTGGCCGGCGCCGGGAAGCAGACGCAGCTCGGCCGCCGGGATGCGCGAGGCCAACTCGTGCGCCCTGGCCACGGGGATCCAGCTGTCGTCCTCGCCCCAGCACACCAGGACGGGGAGGGAGATGGAACCGTATCGTCCCTGGATCTCATCGGTGAAGCGCTGGTCGGCCTGCGCGATCTGGCGGTAGAAGGCCCGCTGGCCCTCGTCACCGAGCCACGGCTCGACCAGGCGGTCGAGGGTCGCCGGGTGCAGGCCCGGGCTGCTCGCCGAATTGACGTATTCACGCACGAGCCCGCGGTGCAGGTGGGGCGGCAGCTGCTCGAAGACGGCGGAGTGCTCGCTGACCAGGCGGAAGAACGGCGAGCCCCAGGGGGCCAGGGCGACCGGATCGACCAGCGCGAGCCGCCGATAGCGCGCGCCGTGCAGCAGATGGGCGCGCAGGGCGACGGCGCCGCCGAAATCGTGTGCCACGACGAGCGGCTCGGACAGGCCCCAGTGGTCGAGCAGCTCGGTGAAGACCCGGCCCTGGGCGGCCAGCGAGACGTCCTGTCCGTCGAACGTGGCCGAAGCGCCGTAGCCGGGCATGTCCCAGACGAACACCCGGTGACGCCCGGCGAGCGCGCCGGCCACGCCGCGCCAGACGTAGGAGGAGAACGGTGTGCCGTGCAGCAGCACCACCGGCGCGGCATCAGGATCGCCGAGCCGGTCCCAGCGCACCTGGCCCGAGGTGCTGTCGAACGTCCTGCCCAGCTCCCAGTCGGTCACCGTGTCCACTCCTCCCAGGCCACGAGCCACTCCGGCCATGACACCCTACGTGCCGTACCGCTCATCGAACGGGCGGCAACCCGTCGCCTGCCCGGCGGGTTCCGGCCCTCGGGCCGGGGGCCGGGTCCCCCGGTTCACGAAGGCTAGGCGGATGGTCAGGGGGTTGCGGCCTCGCTGGGTCAGGCATTCCCGTGGGGAACATCGTGGAGATGTGTGACAGACCATGGAGGCAGCCCGGATGCCGCGTACCGAACTGAGATCCGTTCGCGACGCCTCGCCGGGTACCTGCACCATGTTCCGGACGGCGCTGAGGGCTGCCTGACGAGCCGTGACGCCGGCGGTGTTCCGTGGGCTCCGACGGTGACCGTGGACACCGCGTGTCCGCCGGAGGGGCGCGGAGGCGCCCGGCGCGGCCGAGGTGGAGGCCGAACTCGCGGGACCGGGCGCGCGCGTGCGGATCGTCGCGGGCGACGTGTCCGACCGGGACACGGTGGCCGCGCTCCTGCCCCGGGAACTGTGCCTGCGCGTCGCGCTTCCAGATATCTCTTCAACATTCCCTACGACACCGGATACATCCTGCATCAGCCGTACAAGGATTTCGACCTCCACCGCGTATTCGACTCGGCGATGAAACGGGGTGGCGTTTGTTTCGAGCTGAATTTCATCCTCCATCGCCTCCTCGTCGAGATGGGATTCGATGCCCGGCGGGGAGTGGGGCAGGGAAATCGAGCACATGGTCGCCACTCCATCGGAGCGGGTGACCTGCGTGGGCTGCCGCTGCCGGAGCAGATCGCGACGAGCGTGGCGCTGAAGGCGTCGGTGGTCTCCGCGGACGGCGGGCCGCCACGTGACCGTGCCCCGGCCGGGTCAGGGCGGCGGAGCCTTGGCCAGCAGGAGGGCACCGTGCAGCGAGGACAGTCCGCCCAGCCGTGCGGGGCGGACCGGCGGCAGCGGATGCCCCTGGCGCTCCAGCGCCGCCGTCCGTTCGGCCACCCCCGGCACCAGGCCGGGCAGCGCCGCGGCGAAGCCGCCGCCGATCAGCACGAGCGAGGGGTGGAGCAGCTCGCACACCCCGGCCACCGCCGCGGCCAGGGCCGCACAGCTCTCCTCCAGCGAGGTCACGGCCCACGGCTCCCCGTCGCGCACGGCCTCGCGCAGCGCGGTGAACGTCACCTCACCGCCCCGTCGCCGTGCCGCCCGGCGCAGGGTCGCGGGGCCCGACGCCACCGCCTGGAGGCAGCCGCGCCGGCCGCAGTCGCACGGCGGTCCCGCGCGGTCCACGATCAGGTGGCCGGCCTCGCAGGAGCCTCGGCCCGGGCCGGGCAGCGGTTCCCCGTTCCGTACGATGCCGCCGCCCACGCCGGTGCCGACCCCCAGATAGAACAGGTCGGGGCACCTGGCCTCGTGGGCCTCGGCGAGGGCGGCGAGGTCACCGTCGTCGGCGCAGTTCACCGCGGTGTCGCCGAAAAGGCCGGACAGCGCGGCGCGCAGGTCGAGACCCGCCCAGCCGGGGCGGCCGGGCCAGGCGGTGACCGTGCCGGCGGCGTCCAGCGTGGCGGGCATCGCGACGCCGACGCCGCCGAGCCGCTCGGGGTGGCCGGCGCACAGGTCCCTGACGTGGCGCGCCAAGAGGTCGAGGTCGCGGGTGGCGTCGCCGGGCGCCCTGGCGGCCGTACCGTCCGGCTCCGGCCAGCGGAAGGTGCGCTCGACGGTGCTCAGGTCGTCGTGTTCGAGGCGGAGGGCCACCTTGGAGCCGCCGACGTCGATTCCCAGATGACTGATGGTCGTCTCCCGCCCGTCAGCCCTCGTCCGGCACCGTTTCGAGCAGGGCCCGTGCGGCGAGCCGGTATCCCAGCGCGCCGAGCCCGAAGATGACGCCGGCGGCCAGCGGACCCGTCACCGACTCGTGCCGGAACCGCTCGCGTGCCCAGACATTCGACAGATGGACCTCGATCCACGGCCGCGGATAGTTGGCCAGTGCGTCACGCAGCCCCCATCCGGCCATCATGAGCGCGGCCGGGTTGATGATGGCGCCGACGGTGTCGTAGTTCCCCTGAATCGTCTGGATGATCTCCGCTTCACCGTCGAACTGGTAGGAGTCCACTTTCCAGCCGCGTTCAGCGACCTCTTCCTCGACCCAGCGCTCGATGTCCTGGAGCGTATCCGTGCCGTAGATCTCGGGCTGACGCCTTCCGAGTATGCCGAGATTCGGCCCGTTCACCAACAACAGCCTGCTCAACGCACACCTCACCCTGGGGTCGGCTGAATTACAGCGGCACATCACGGAAGTGCCATGTATAGCACGCATATCGCGGGAGGACGAAGGGATGCTGGGCAGCGGCATTGTTGAGGGGGATGTAGGGGGGTCTTGAGGGGGCATGACGATTGCACGGTCGGCCGGTTAGCGTGCTATTGCGTCCGCTGAGGACCTGGCCTCCATAGCGCATAAAGGGTGTGGGAAAAACGTGAGCAACGGTATGCGACTGGAATCCGAACTGCCCGCATGGCCGCAGTACGGCGACGAGGAGCGCGAGGGTCTGATCCGGGCCCTGGAGCAAGGGCAATGGTGGCGCATCGGCGGCGGTGAGGTGGACGCCTTCGAAGCCGAGTTCGCCGCGGCGCACGGGAGTGAGCACGCGCTGGCGGTCACCAACGGCACGCACGCGCTCGAACTCGCCCTGGAGGTGCTCGGCGTGGGCGCCGGCTCGGAGGTGATCGTGCCCGCGTTCACCTTCATCTCGTCCTCGCAGGCCGCGCAGCGGCTGGGCGCGGTGCCCGTCCCCGTCGACGTGGACCCGGACACCTACTGCATCGACCCCGCCGCGGTCGAGGCGGCGATCGGGCCGAAGACCCGCGCCATCATGCCGGTGCACATGGCGGGCCAGATGTGCGACATGGACGCGCTGGGCAAGCTGTCCGCGGACTCCGGGGTGCCGTTGATCCAGGACGCGGCCCACGCGCACGGTGCGCAGTGGCAGGGCAAGAAGGTCGGCGAACTGGGCTCGGTCGCGACGTTCAGCTTCCAGAACGGGAAGTTGATGAGCGCCGGCGAGGGGGGCGCCGTGCTCTTCCCCGACGCCGAGTCGGCCGAGAAGGGCTTCGTCAGGCACAGTTGCGGACGCCCGCGCACCGACCGGGGGTACTTCCACCGCACCTCGGGCTCCAACTTCCGGCTCAACGAGTTCTCCGCCTCCGTGCTCCGCGCCCAGCTCGCCCGCCTCGACGACCAGATCACCCTCCGTGAACAGCGCTGGCCGGTACTGAGCCGGCAGCTCGCCCGGATACCCGGTGTCGTGCCGCAGGCACGCGACGACCGCGGGAACCGCAATCCGCACTACATGGCGATGTTCCGGGTCCCGGGCATCACCGAGGAGCGGCGCGCCAAGGTCGTCGATGTGCTCGTGGAGCGCGGGGTGCCCGCGTTCGTCGCCTTCCGCGCGGTCTACCGTACGGCCGCCTTCTGGGAGGTCGCGGCACCGGACCTGACGGTGGACGAGTTGGCTCGCCGGTGCCCGCACTCGGAGGCGCTCACCCGCGACGGCTTCTGGCTGCACCACCGGGTGCTGCTGGGCAGCGAGGAGCAGATGCACGAGGTGGCCGCCGTCATCGCCGACGTGCTCGCGGGCGCATGAGCGTCCTGTCCGACGGCCGGGGGCCGATCCGGATCGCCCTGGTGGGCCTGGGTTGGGCCACCCGTTCGATCTGGCTGCCCCGGCTGCGCGGCAACCCCGCGTTCACGGTGACGGCGGCGGTCGACCCCGCCGAGGGCTCTCGCGCGGCCGTCGCCGGGGCGCAGGACACGGCCGGGCTGTCGACGTTCGCGACGATCCACGACCTGGACCCGGCCGTGGTGGACCTCGCGGTGGTCGCGGTGCCCAACCATCTGCACTGCGCGGTCGCCGGCGAGTTGCTGGCCAAGGGCATCGCGGTGTTCCTGGAGAAGCCGGTGTGCCTGACCTCCGAGGAGGCCGAGCGGCTGGCGGACGCCGAGCGCTCCGGCGGCGCGGTGCTGCTGGCCGGCAGCGCGGCGGCCTACCGCGCCGATGTGCGCGGGCTGTACCGGCTCGCCACCCGGCTGGGACGCATCCGCCATGTCGAACTGGCCTGGGTGCGCGCGCGGGGCGTACCCGACCGGGGCGGCTGGTTCACCCAGCGGTCCCTCGCGGGCGGCGGGGCGCTGGTCGACCTGGGCTGGCATCTGTTCGACATCGCCGGACCGCTGCTCGGCACCGCCGCCTTCCGGCACGCCATCGGCACCGTCTCCGCCGACTTCATCACCCGGCGCTCCTCGCGGGCCGACTGGCGGGGTGACGACGGGGACGCGCTCACCGGCGGGACCGACGTCGAGGACACCGCGCGCGGCTTCCTCGTCACCGACGACGGCCGGTCCGTCGCCCTGCACGCCAGCTGGGCATCGCACGAGGCGCTCGACACCACCCGGATCACCATCGACGGCAGCGGGGGAAGCGCGACCTTGCGCTGCACCCTCGGATTCAGCCCGAACCGCCTCCAGGAGTCCACCCTGACCCGCACCATGGACGGTGAGACCCACCCCGTGGCCGTGCCCACCGAACCCGTCGGCGCCGAGTACGACCGGCAGCTCGCCGCATTGCCCGCGCAGCTTCGGGACCCGGCCGGACCGGGCCGGGCCATCGCGGAGGTACGCCGCACGATCGGCGCCATCGAACGGGTCTACGCCTCGGCCCGGAGCGCCCCCGCCCAGGAGGCCCCGAAGGCCCGGGAGGCCGAGCCGGTGTGACCGCGCCGGCTCCACCCGCTTCACTGCTCCGCGGACCGCCCGCGAGACCCGGGCCGGCGTCCGCCGCACCGGGCCCGCACTACAGGAGTGCTCCATGACCAGCCAACCCGACCGTCACGACAGCCCGCTCGCCTGCGCGACCGCCGCCCCGGTCACCTCGGTGGTCTTCGACCTCGACGGTGTCCTCGTCAACAGTTTCGCGGTGATGCGCGAGGCGTTCACCCTGGCCTACGCCGAGGTCGTCGGCGACGGTGAGCCCCCGTTCGAGGAGTACAACCGGCATCTGGGCCGCTACTTTCCCGACATCATGCGGATCATGGGGCTGCCGCTGGAGATGGAGGAACCGTTCGTCCGTGAGAGCTACCGGCTCGCCCACCGGGTGGAGATCTTCGACGGCGTGCCCGAGCTGCTGTCGGAGCTGCGCCGCCGCGGGGTGCGGCTCGCCGTGGCCACGGGGAAGAGCGGGCCGCGGGCCCGCTCGCTGCTGGACACGCTGGGCATCCGCGACTGGTTCGACGCGGTGCTCGGCTCGGACGAGGTGGCCCGGCCCAAGCCGGCGCCGGACATCGTGCTGAAGGCGATGGACCTGCTCGCGGCGGATCCCGCCCGGACCGTGATGGTCGGGGACGCCGTCACCGACCTCGCCAGCGCGCGGGCGGCGGGCGTCACGGCGGTGGCCGCGCTGTGGGGGGAGACGGATGAGAAGACGCTGCTCGCGGCGGAGCCCGACGTCGTTCTGCGCCGGCCGGCGGAACTGCTGCCGCTGTGCCCCGAGGTCGTCGACGGGGTGACCTCCCGGACGACGAGTGAGCGAAGTCCTCGGTGACCTGACCCACCGGCCTCGCTCTCCGGTGGGAACGAACGGCGAGGCCGGGGCTTCCTCCCGGGAGTCCCGGGAGTGGTCGTCCCGGCCTCCGCCGTCCGAACCGTCACTGCCCACCGGCCTTGCTCATGGCTCGTTGCACCAGACTGTCGATGTCCATCTCGGCGATCGCGGCCGCTGCCGACTCCGGTGCCGGTTCCCCTTCCGCGGGGCCGCCCTCCACGTCCCGGGCCAGCGTCATGAGGGCGTCGAGGATGCCCAGTTCACGGAACCGGCTCAGCGGAGTCCTGGCCAGCACGCGGCGGAGGTCCTCCTCGCTGCCCGTGTCACCCGGCGCGGCGTCCGGCGGAGCGTCCGGGCAGAGTTCCGTCCGCAGCAGGCGCATCAGGGCGACGGGCGTCGGATGGTCGAAGATCAACGTGGTGGGCAGGCGTACCCCGGTGCGCTTGGCCAGCCGGTTGCGCAGTTCGACCGCCGTGAGGGAGTCGAAGCCGATCTCCTGGAACGCCAGGTCCGGCCCGATGGCGTGGGCGCCGGCGTGGCCCAGTACCCGAGCGGCCTCCTCGCGGACCAGATCGAGCAGGATCTGTTCCTGGGCCTCGGGGGTGGCCCTGGTCAGGCGCTGGGTGAAGGCGTCGGTGTCGGCGGCCGTCCCCGCGGTGCGCCGGGTCTGCCGTACCAGGCCGCGGAGCAACGGCGGCACCGGTGCCGTGGCGGCCTGGGCCTGGAGCGCGGCGAAGTCCGGTTTCATGGGCAGCAGCACGGGCTGGGGCAGGTGCAGTGCGGTGTCGAACAGCGCCCCGCCCTCGTCCTCCGACAGCCCGGTCCCGGAGTCCTGTGCCCAGGGGCCCCAGGCCAGGGAGACGCCCGGGAGTCCCTGGGCGCTACGGCGATGTGCCAGCGCGTCCAGGAAGGCGCCGGCCGCCGCATGACCTGCTTGCCCGGGGCTTCCCAGGGTCCCCTCGGCTGAGGAGAACAGGACGAACGCCGCCAGATCCACGTGCCGGGTCAGCTCGTGCAGATGGAGGGCGGCGTCCGCCTGCGAGGCGAGGACGGCGTCCAGTCGTTCCGCGGTCAGGGCGGTGATCACGCCGTCGTCGGGGACGTCGGCGCTGTGCACCACGGCGGTCAGCGGCGCGTCGTCCGGCACCGAGGACAGCAGCGCGGCCAGGGCGTCGCGGTCGGCGACGTCGCAGGCGGCGATGTGCACGTGTGCGCCGAGTGCGGTCAGCTCCCGCTCCAACTCGGCGATGCCGTCGGCCCGGGAGCCGCTGGGGCCGGTCAGCAGCAGGTTCCGTACGCCGTGCTCGGTCACCAGGCGGCGGGCGGCCATCGTGCCCAGCGCTCCGGTGCCCCCCGTGACGAGGACGGTGCCCCGCGGGTCGAGCGGGCGCGGCAGGGTGAGGACGTTCTTGCCGATGTGCTGCGCCCGGCTCATGAACCGGAAGGCGGCCGGAGCGCGCCGGACGTCCCATGCGGTGATCGGCGGCGGGGTGAGCACCCCCCGCTCGAACAGGTCGGCCAGTTCGGTCAGCATGTGCTGAATGCGCTGAGCGCCCGCGTCGGCCAGGTCGAAGGCGCGGTACGTCACGCCCGGGTGCCCGGTACCCACCTCCGCCGCGTCGCGGAGGTCGCTCCTGCCCATCTCGACGAACCGGCCACCCCTGGGCAGCAGTCGCAGCGAGGCGTCCACGAGGTCACCGGCGAGGGCGTTCAGGACGACATCGACGCCACGGCCCTCGGTCATCTCGCGGAAGCGCTGCTCGAAGTCGAGGGTCCGGGAGTTGGCCAGTCGTCCGTCCGGCACACCGGCCACGCGTGCGGCGCCCCACTTGGCCGGGCTCGCCGTTCCGTAGACCTCCGCGCCCCAGTGCCGGGCCAGCTGGACCGCGGCCATGCCGACGCCACCGGCGGCGGCGTGGATCAGCACCGACTCCCCGCGCTCCAGGCCCGCCAGGTCCCGCAGTCCGTAGTAGGCCGTGAGGAACGCGCGGGGGACCGCGGCCGCCTGCACGAAGGACCAGCCCTCGGGCATGCGCACGAGCGTGCGGACGTCGGCGACGGCGAGGGGACCGGCCGCGCCCTCGAAGAGGCCCATGACCCGGTCGCCCGGGGCGAACCGGGTGACTCCCGGGCCGACCTCCGTGACCACGCCGGCGCCCTCGTTGCCGATGCCGATCTCGTCGGGGTACGTGCCCAGGGCCGTCAGGACATCGCGGAAGGTGAGGCCCGCCGCGCGGGTCTCGACGCGGACATGTCCCGGGGGCAGTGCCTCCAGCGCCTTCGGCGACGGCAGGAGCGCCAGGCTCTCCAGCGCGCCCGGGGCGCGCGTGCCGAGCTGCCACCCGGGCTCTCCCTCCGGCGCGCTCAGCACCTCGCCCGCCCCGGCCCTGGCCAGCCGCCGCAGGTGGCAGACGCCGTCCCGCAGGGCGAGTCGGGGCTCGTCGCCGTCCAGCAGACCGGCGAGGAGGGCGGGGAGCGCCTCCTCGGTGGAGGATGCGTCGTCGAGGTCGAGGAGGAGGATGCGACCGGGGTGCTCCGACTGCGCGGCGCCGACCAGTCCCCAGGCCGCGGCGACCGCCGGGTCGACCAGGTCGTCGTCCCGGATTCCCACGGCACCGCGGGTCAGCACCGCCAGGCGTGCGCCCTCCAGCGCGGGTTCGGCCAGCCAGGCGTGCACCACGCCCAGCACCTCGCCGGTGAGTTCGCGCACGGGGGTCACCCCGGCGCCGTCGCCCACGGCACGGCCGGCACCCCCGGCACCGACCTCGTACAGCAGCACGGGCGCGTCGGAGGTGCCGGGCGCGACAACCGCGGCGGCCACCTGCCGTACGTCGTCCGCGGTGCGCACGGAGACGGTGTCCAGCCGGGCGCCGGCGGCGGCCGGCGCCTCCTCCCACCTCACGACGAACATCTGGTTCATCGCGGTCCGGGCCGCGGCGTCCAGCACCTTGGCCGGCATCGGCCGCGACACCAACGACTCGACCACCGCGACGAGCGCCCCGCTCGGATCGGCCAGCCGGATGCCCGCCCCGTCCGTGCCCTGCGGAGTGATGCGCACCCGCAGCGCCGACGCGGCCGAGGCGTGCAGGGACACGCCCCGGTAGGCGAACGGGAGCATGGGCCCCGACTCGTCACCGACACGCTCGCGCGACGCGGTGGCGTGCAGCGCCGCGTCGAGCAGTGCGGGGTGCAGGCCGAACGCGCCGGTCTCGGCGGCCAGTCCCTCGGGCAGGGCGACCTCCGCGTAGATCTCCTCGCCCCGCGTCCACGCCGCTCGCAGGCCGCGGAAGGCCGGGCCGTATCCGTACCCGTCCGCCGCCAGCTCCTCGTAGACGCCCCGCACCCGCTCCTCCGGGACCGCCACCGCTCCGGCGGGCGGCCACCGCGTCAGGTCCGCGTCGTCCGGCTCGGCAGGGCTCTCCGGGGCGAGGGTCCCGCTGGCGTGGCGGGTCCATTCCGCCTCCGCGCCGGCGTCCTCACCGCGCGAGTGCACGGTCATCGCGCGTCGGCCCGACTCGTCCGGCGCGTCCACCGTCACGCGCAGCCGCACGCCTTCGCGCTCGGTCAGGATGAGCGGCGCCTCGATGACGAGCTCTTCCACGACACCGCAGCCGGCCTCGTCGCCGGCGCGCAGCGCGAACTCCACGAAGCCCGCGCCGGGCAGGACGGTCACTCCTGCCATCGTGTGGTCGGCCAGCCACGGATGGGTGCTCAGCGACAGCCGCGAGGTGAACAGCAGGCCCCCGGACCCGGGCAGCTCGGCCACGGCGCCCAGCAGTGGATGATCGGCCCGGTCGAGTCCCAGCGCCGCGGCGTCGGCGGTCCCTGCTCGCCGGCCCAGCCAGTAGTGGTGGTGTTGGAAGGCGTAGGTCGGCAGGTCCCACGCGCGTGCGCCGGGGTGGACGGCGGACCAGTCGATGGTCCCGCCGTGGGTGTACACGGTGGCGAGGGAGGTGAGGAACCGGTCGGCCCCGCCGTCGTCACGGCGCAGGGTGCCGACCGCGGCC
>NZ_LAVK01000256.1:0-2359 GCF_001083795.1 Streptomyces sp. SBT349 | reverse complement strand
CCTGAGTTGGATGGGGGGTATTGGTATACGAATCTGCGGTCGACGGTGGAGTTCGCGGGCGCGGCTCGTTCCCTGATCGACCAGGGTCATGGCCTGTTCATCGAGACCAGCCCCCACCCCGTACTGGCCGGCAGCGTCGCGGAGACGGCCGACGCCTCCGAGTCGCCCGCCGAGGTCCGCGCCCTGGCCACGCTCCGCCGCGACGACGGCGGGGGCGACCGCTTCCTCACCTCCCTCGGCCAGGCGTGGACCGGCGGCGCCTCCGTCGCCTGGGAGAACGTCTTCCACGGACGCGGCAACCGACGCGTCGAGCTGCCCACCTACGCCTTCCAGCGCGAGAGCCACTGGCTCCCGGACACCGGCACCTCGACTCCCACCGCGCCCGCCTCCCCGTCCACGGACGCCGGAGCCCGCACGCGAGCCGTCGACTCCGGGCTCGACGCCTCGCCCCTGGCCGGGCTCGCCGAGCGACCCGCGGGACAGCAGCGTGAGCTGCTGACGAGCCTGGTGCGCCGGCACGCCGCCGCCGTGCTCGGCCACACCGACATCGAACGCGTCGCCAGGACCGTCCCCTTCAAGGAGGCCGGTTTCGACTCGCACATGTCCCTCGAACTGCGCGACCGGCTCAACGCCGCGATCGGCCTGCGGCTCCCCTCCGGCGTGCTCTTCTCCCACCCCACCCCGGCCGCCCTCGCCGAGCGGCTGCGCGCCGACCTGACGGCGGAATCCGCCGAGGACGGCGCCCCCGCCGCGCGGCCGGCGGTCGCCGCGCCGGACGACGACCCCATCGCCATCGTCGGCATGGCCTGCCGCTTCCCCGGCGGGGTCGCCGGCCCCGAGGACCTGTGGCGGCTGGTCGCCGAGGGACGAGACGCCATCGGTGACTTCCCCACCGACCGCGGCTGGGACCTGGACACCCTCTACGATCCCGACCCCGAACGCCACGGCTCCTCCTACACCAGGCGCGGCGGCTTCCTGGCGGACGTGGCGGAGTTCGACGCCGGGTTCTTCGGCATCTCGCCGCGCGAGGCCCAGACGATGGACCCGCAGCAGCGGCTGCTGCTGGAGACCTCCTGGGAAGCGATCGAACGCGCCGGAATCGACCCGGCGACCCTGCGGGGGACCTCGACCGGCGTCTTCGCCGGCGCCATGGCCCAGGAGTACGGCGCCCCGCTGCACCAGGCCCCCGAGGGTTTCGAGGGCCAGATGCTGACCGGCGGAGCCGCCAGCGTCCTGTCCGGGCGTGTCGCCTACACCCTGGGCCTGAACGGGCCCGCGATCACCGTGGACACCGCCTGCTCCTCGTCCCTGGTCTCCCTCCACCTGGCCGCCCAGGCGCTGCGCAACGGCGACTGCTCCATGGCCCTGGCCGGGGGTGTCACGGTGATGTCGAACCCCGGCATGTTCCTGGAGTTCAGCCGCCAGCGCGGGCTGTCACCCGACGGCCGGTGCAAGGCATTCGCCGCCGGGGCCGACGGCACCGGCTGGGCGGAGGGCGTCGGCGTCCTGCTGCTCCAGCGGCTGAGCGAGGCACGCCGCGAGGGCCGCCGCGTCCTCGCCGTGCTGCGGGGCTCGGCGATCAACCAGGACGGCGCCAGCAACGGCCTCACCGCCCCCAACGGCGCCTCCCAGGAAGAGGTCATCCGCAGCGCTCTGGCCGTCGCCGGTCTCGGCCCCGCGGATGTCGACGCACTGGAAGCCCACGGCACCGGCACCACCCTCGGCGACCCCATCGAGGCCACGGCGCTGTCCGCCACCTACGGGCGGGGCCGCGGTGACGACGACCCGCTCCTCCTGGGCTCGCTGAAGTCCAACATCGGGCACGCCCAGGCCGCGGCGGGCGTCGGCGGCGTGATCAAGATGGTGATGGCCATGCGGGAGGGCGTGCTGCCCAGGACCCTGCACGTGGACGCGCCGTCTCCGCACATCGACTGGTCCACGGGCGCCCTCAGCCTGCTCGTCGAGGAACGGCCCTGGCCCGAGCGCGGCCACCCCCGCCGGGCCGGGGTGTCCTCGTTCGGGATCAGCGGCACCAACGCCCACGTGATCCTGGAGGCAGTGCCCGAACCCGTCGCCGCCGACCGGCCGGCCGCACCCGTCGCCGACCGGCCGGTGCTGTGGCCGTTGTCGGGTGTGAGTGAGGGTGCGGTGCGGGAGGGCGCGGTGCGGTTGGGTGAGTTCGTCCGTGGATCGGGTGTGGGTGTGGGTGATGTGGGGTGGTCGTTGGCGGTGTCGCGGTCGGGTTTCCGGCATCGTGCGGTGGTGGTGGGGCGTGGTCGTGGTGAGTTGCTGTCGGGGTTGAGTGGTGTGGTGGTGGGTTCGGTGGTGGAGGGTGCGGGGCATCCGGTGTTCGTGTTTC
>NZ_LAVK01000255.1 GCF_001083795.1 Streptomyces sp. SBT349 | reverse complement strand
GACCATGGGGGCGCTGGTAGAGGGGGAGCCCGGCGGGGAGCGCCCCGCGGGGGGGCGCGGCGGTGGCCGATGTCCTGATAGCGGGGGGTCTGCATGCCGAAGGCGCCGACGCCGGCCAGGGTGTCGGCGGTGGCGACCAGCTGGGGGCGCTGGTAGAGGGGGATGGAGCCGGCCGCCGCCCACAGGCGCGCGTCGGCGCGGTTGAGGAGCTTGTCGTGCTCCTTCTCGTCCAGCTCGGTCGCCGCCTGGTTGAGCAGCTGGTCGATGTAGTCGGTGCCGACGCGGGTGTAGTTCTGCTCGATCAGCAGCTCCCCGCCCGGGATCGCCCGCGGCTTGGCGTACAGCGGCGCCGCGTCCGTGGCGGGGAAGGCGGTCGCCGGCCAGGAGAACAGCGCCAGGTCGAAGTTGCCCGCGGCGATGTGGTCGTCGAAGAACGCCTCCTCCTCGACCTCCGTGGTCTTCGCCGCGATGCCCACCTCGGCGAGCATCTGCGTGATGCTCCGGCCGACCTCCCGCAGGGGCTCGCCCGCGGGGCCCTCGGGCAGCACGAAGCTCAGCTCCAGCGGCTTGCCGTCCTTGGCGCGGGCCGGGGCCGCCGGACGCCGCGCCGCCGCGTTGACCTCGCTCTGGCGCCAGCCCGCCTCGTCCAGGGCGGCGGCGGCCGAGGAGGCGCCGGTCTTGCCGAGCGCGTCGCTGTTGTCCTGGTATCCGGCCTGGCCGACCACGCGGAGGTGGCTGCCGAGCGGCTTGGCGGGCAGCCCGGCCGGGTCGTGGACCTGCGCGGCCAGCTTCTTGCGGTCCAGCGCGCGGGCGACGGCCCAGCGCACCCGCTCGTCGGTCAGGGCGGGCGAGGAGCCGTTGAGCGCGAGCTGCGTGTAGCCCGCGTCATAGGCGCGGTGCACGGTGAATCCGCGCAGTTGTTCGCGGACCGCCTCCTCGCGGGTGGCGAAGGCGTGCTCGCGGACGCGCTCGGTCTCGGCGTACGCGCGGGCGTACTGGCCGCTGGCCGCCCGCTCCTCGGTGTGCGCCAGGCGCGCGGTGGCCAGGTCGTGCAGCGCGTCGGTGGTCAGGGGCGGGGCCGGCGGCGCTCCGGGGTGGAGGCGGGGGGCGTCGCCCTTGCCGTCGCCGGCCTTGCCGTCGTTGGCCGCGGTGATGGAGTCGGCGTCGGCCGGGGCGACCTCGGCGATGTCGAGCCGCCCGTCCAGGAGCGCGGCGCGGCGCTCGCCGCGTGGGACGGCGGCGAAGACCAGCTCGTCCAGGAGGGCGTCGTCGCCCCACCACCTGTCGTTGCGGACCAGGGTGATGGCCTTCTTCTTCTCGTCCACCTTCTTGACCTTGAACGGACCGCCCGAGACCGGGAGTTCGGTGCGGGCCCCGTCGTTGAAACGGTCCGGGTCGCCGGTGACGGACCGCGGGTAGAGGGGGGAGAACAGGGATTCCCAGTCGGCGTAGGGCCGGGCGAAGGTGACCGTGACCTGGTTGCGCTCGGGGCCCTTGGCGACGCTCTCGACGGCGTGGTAGCCGGAGTTGCGGGCGGACCAGTAGGCGTTGTCCTCGCCGTTGAGCGCCTTCCACTGGGCGGTGAAGTCGGCGGCGCCGACCTTCTCGCCGTCGCTCCACTTCGCCCGGGGGTTGAGGGTGTAGACGACGGTCTGCTTCGGCTCGCGCTCGGTGATCTCCGCGGAGCTGAGGAAGTCCTGGTTGACCTGGGGGCGCCCGTGGGAGTCGACGGTGAACAGCATGGGCAAAACGGCGCTCGCGACCTGGTCGGTGACGCGGTCGGCCTCGAACTGGTAGGCGTTGAGCGTGGTGGGCATCCGGTCGACCCCCCAGGTGGCGCTGCCGCCGCTGCGCAGCTTGGCGCGCTGGACGGTGGCCACGGACTGGGCCGTGCCACCGCCCCCGCCGCCGCTCTCCTCCTGGCCGGTGCAGCCCGCGACCACGGGGAGGAGGAGCACTCCCGCGGCGAGGGCCGCCACGCGGCGGGCTCCGCGGGACGGGCCGAGGACGCCCGGGGGTCTCGCTGGCGCGCCTGACATCTGATACCTCCGGCTTCACCGGTCCGTTGATCACACGTTTGCGGCCACTGAAGGCGAGGCGAGGGGTGGGAGCGCGGCGACACGGCGGCCGGCGGGGGCCAGGCCACCCGTCCGGCGCAGCCGCCGACCCATACGGCGGCGGCCCACGGCCGCGGTGGGCGGCGGCGAGCGGCGAGCGGCGAGCGGTGGTGTGGCGGTGGTCGTGGACGTCTCCGCCGTGGTGGGCCGCCGCGAGGGAAAGATCACAGACGGGAGCCGTCGCCCTCTTCACAACACCATGTGCCTCGCGCCACACTCGATCGTCCGGTGATCCCCCACCAACGGAGGTGGCAAGCGGTGTCACTGCACGATGAGCTGCGCTCGGCGCAACGGTGCGTCGACGACCTGGCGCGCTGTGTCGCGCGCCTGGAGCGGGAGTTCGGCCGCGGCCTGGAGACGCGGCGTGTGCGCAGCGACACGGAGCATCTGCGGGAGAGCCTGGCACTCCTCGCCGCCGCCGCTCCCGGAGAACCCGCCACCACCCAGGGGGAGTTCATCGGAGTGCCGGAGGCGCCCTACGACGAGCGGCTGTGGACGGACGCCGACGACGAGGGCGTGGGCTCCCGGCGCGGCCCGTAGTCGCCGGGCCGGACAGGCTCGAAGGCCCAGAAAGATCACCACTCCGGAGAAACTTGTGGCAACCGAAGCAGACCCGAGGACCAAGCCCGCCACGCGGGCCGCCATCGCGCAGCGCCATCTGCGCCTGGACCGCTGGTGGCTCGCCCCGGCCGCGACCGTCGTGGGCCTGCTGGCCTTCGTCATGTACGCGACGTGGCGGGCGTTCGCCAACGCCGACTACTACGCGGCGCCCTACGTGTCGCCGTTCTACTCGCCCTGCCTCGCGGAGAACTGCGCGGACATGCGCGACGGCCCCAACTGGGCGCTGTTCGGCGACTGGTGGGGCCTGTCACCGGCGTTGATCTTCCTCGCCCTGCCGCTGGGCTTCCGGCTGACCTGCTACTACTACCGCAAGGCGTACTACCGGAGCTTCTGGGCCTCGCCGCCGGCCTGCGCGGTCGCGGAGCCGCACAAGGCGTACTCGGGCGAGACGCGCTTCCCGCTGATCCTCAACAACAGCCACCGCTACTTCTTCTGGGCGGCGGCCGTCGTGGCGGTGATCCTCACCTACGACACGCTGCTCACGTTCCGCGACTCCGATTACGCGTGGGGGCACATGGGGCTCGGCACGCTGCTGTTCGTGGTCAACATCGTGCTGGTGTGGGCGTACACCCTGTCCTGCCACTCCTGCCGGCACATCATGGGCGGCAAGCTGAAGAGCTTTTCGAAGAATCCGGTCCGCTACCGCCTGTGGACCCTGGTGAGTCGGCTCAACGGCCACCACATGGGCCTCGCCTGGGCGTCGCTGACGACCCTGGCGCTGTCGGATCTGTATGTGTACCTGCTGGCCACCGACGCGTTCACCGACCCGCGGCTGTTCTGAGAGCCGCACGGCGGACGCAAGGAGGAAATGTGAGCACTGTGGAACGCCAATCGTGGGACGTCGTGGTCGTGGGAGCCGGCGGCGCCGGTCTGCGCGCGGCCATCGAGGCCCGCGAGCAGGGACTGCGCACCGCCGTGGTGTGCAAGTCGCTGTTCGGCAAGGCGCATACCGTGATGGCCGAGGGCGGCGTCGCGGCGGCGATGGGCAATGTGAACTCCGGGGACGGCTGGCAGGTCCACTTCCGGGACACGATGCGCGGCGGGAAGTTCCTCAACCACTGGCGGATGGCGGAGCTGCACGCCCAGGAGGCGCCGGACCGGGTCTGGGAGCTGGAGACCTGGGGCGCGCTCTTCGACCGCACCAAGGACGGCCGGATCTCCCAGCGAAACTTCGGCGGCCACGAGTACCCCCGGCTCGCGCACGTCGGCGACCGCACGGGACTCGAACTGATCCGCACGCTCCAGCAGCGCGTGGTGGCGCTCCAGCAGGAGGACTTCAAGGAGACCGGCGACTACGAGGCGCGCCTGAAGGTCTTCCAGGAGTGCACGGTCACCCGCGTGCTCACGGAGGACGAGGCGGTGCCGGGCAGCCCGGTGGCGGGCGTGTTCTGCTACGTGCGCGAGTCGGGGACGTTCTTCGTGCTCGACGCCCCGGCGGTGGTGCTGGCGACCGGCGGGATCGGCAAGTCGTTCAAGGTGACCTCCAACTCCTGGGAGTACACGGGCGACGGGCACGCGCTGGCGCTGCTGGCCGGGGCGCCGCTGGTGAACATGGAGTTCGTGCAGTTCCACCCGACGGGCATGGTCTGGCCGCCCTCGGTGAAGGGCATCCTGGTCACCGAGTCCGTCCGCGGCGACGGCGGCGTGCTGCGCAACAGCGAGGGCCGCCGCTTCATGTTCGACTACATCCCCGAGGTCTTCCGGGGGCAGTACGCCAAGGACGAGGACGAGGCCGACCGCTGGTACACCGACCCGGACAACAACCGGCGCCCGCCGGAGCTGCTGCCGCGCGACGAGGTGGCCCGCGCCATCAACGCGGAGGTCAAGGCGGGGCGCGGCAGCCCGCACGGCGGCGTGTTCCTCGACATCTCCACGCGGCTGCCCGCGGCGGAGATCGAGCGGCGGCTGCCGTCGATGCACCACCAGTTCAAGCAACTGGCGGACGTGGACATCACCAAGGAGCCGATGGAGGTCGGGCCGACCTGCCACTACGTGATGGGCGGCGTGGACGTCGACCCGGACACGGCGGCGGCGACCGGGGTGCCGGGCCTCTTCGCGGCGGGCGAGGTCGCGGGCGGCATGCACGGCTCGAACCGCCTCGGCGGGAACTCGCTCTCCGACCTGCTGGTCTTCGGCCGCCGGGCCGGTCTGCACGCGGCGAAGCACGCCGCCGCGACCGGGGAGGGCGAGCGGCGGACGGCGGGCGAGGGGCAGCTGAGGGCGGCGCAGGAGGAGGCGGTGCGGCCGTTCGCGCCGCCGGCGGCCGAGGCGGACGCGGGGGCGGACGGGGCGGGCGCTCCGGAGAACCCGTACGCCATCCACCAGGAGCTCCAGCAGACGATGAACGACCTGGTCGGCATCATCCGGCGCGAGGGGGAGATGGCCGAGGCGCTGACGCGGCTGGTGGTGCTGCGCCGCCGGGCCGAGCGCGCCGTGGTCGAGGGGCACCGGCAGTACAACCCGGGCTGGCATCTCGCCCTCGACCTGCGGAACATGCTGCTGGTCAGCGAGTGCGTCGCGCGTGCCGCCCTGGAGCGGACCGAGTCGCGCGGCGGCCACACCAGGGACGACCACCCCGGCATGGACCGGACCTGGCGGCGGGTGAACCTGCTCTGTCGCCTGGCCGAGGGCGGGGAGCGGGCGGCCGGCGACGGCGGCCAGGTCCGGCTGGAGCGGCACGAACTGCCGCAGATCCGCGCGGACCTGCTCGACCTCTTCGAGAACGAAGAGCTGGCCAAGTACCTGACGGAAGAGGAAGTGAAGGACCGGTGAGCGAGACGGTGAGCGCGGCGGGTGCGGCCGGCGCGACGGGGACCAGTTACGACGGGCATCTGCGGGTGTGGCGGGGGGACGACAGCTCCGGCGGCCTGGAGGACTTCACCGTCGAGGTGAACGAGGGCGAGGTGATCCTCGACGTCATCCACCGGCTCCAGGCCACCCAGGCGCCCGACCTGGCCGTGCGCTGGAACTGCAAGGCGGGCAAGTGCGGTTCGTGCAGCGCCGAGATCGACGGCAGGCCGCAGCTGATGTGCATGACGCGGATGTCGCTGTTCGAGCCGGACGCGACGATCACGATCACGCCGCTGCGCACGTTCCCCGTGGTGCGCGACCTGGTCACCAACGTGGAGTTCAACTACACGAAGGCCAGGGAGGTCCCCGCGTTCGTGCCGCCGGAGGGGCTCGGCCCCGGCGAGTACCGGATGCGGCAGGAGGACGTGGAACGGTCGCAGGAGTTCCGCAAGTGCATCGAGTGCTTCCTGTGCCAGGACGTCTGCCATGTGGTGCGTGACCACGAGGAGAACAAGCAGGCGTTCTCCGGCCCGCGCTTCCTGATGCGGATGGCCGAGCTGGACATGCACCCGCTGGACGACTCGGAGGCGCAGGGCCTGGACCGGCGGCGCGCGGTCACCGAGGACCACGGCCTGGGGTACTGCAACATCACCAAGTGCTGCACCGAGGTCTGCCCGGAGTCCATCAAGATCACGGACAACGCCCTGATCCCCATGAAGGAGCGCGCCGCGGACCGGTCCTACGACCCGCTGGTGTGGCTGGGCAACAAGATCAGGCGGCGGCGCGGCGGCGACTGACGGGCGCGCCCCGCGGGAACCACGGGGATCCACGAGAATCCACGAGAATCCTCGGGAATCCGCCGGAACCCGCGGGGGCGGGCCCGGCCCGGACGGGCCCGGCCGTGATCGAGTCGCGGTCCGCCCGCCCCTCGCCTACCGTCGTGGACAGGGCACTGTCCCCTCTCCGGCGGATCTCCGGCGAAGGGTGAGCGGATGCGCGACGCACGCGGCACCCGGTCGGCCGCGGCCGAGGCGGTCTCGGACGGGGTCGCCCTGCTGCTGCCGCTGACCCTGCTCGGCATCGCCCTCGTGGTGGTGCTCTACGTCCTCGCGCGCCGGTCCGCGCCCGGCCCCTTCCCCGGCGGCCGGGCCCGTTACCGCGCCGAGGTCCGCCGCACCGAGCCCCACCGCTGGGCGGGGCGCCCGACGGCGCCGCCCGCCGAGGCGCGCGCGCAGGCGGCCGACGCGTCGCCAGAGGCGCTGGACGCCAGGGCACGCGGCCTGCTGATCCGGCTCGACGACGCGGTGCTGCGCAGGACCGAGGAGCTGGGCTTCGCCGGGGACTCCCCCGAGGCCGCCGAGGCCGCCGAGGGGCAACGCGCCACCGCCGCCGCCCGTGCGGAGGCGGACGCGGCGCTGCGGCTGCGGCACCGGCTCGACGACCCGGCCCTCGAACGGAACGAGACGGAGCGGCGCCGGCTGCTGCACGAGATCATCGACCGCTGCTCGGGCGCGCTGGCGCGCCTCGCCGAGCGGGGCACGTCGGCCGCCACGCCCGAGGCGCTGGCGCGCGCCCGGGAGCGCGCGGCGGCGCTGCCCGCGCGCCTTGAGGAGGCGAGCGCCACGCTCCGGCGCGTCGGCGGACGGTACGCCCCGGTGGCGCTCGCGCCGGTGCGCGGGCATCCGGTGGCGGGCCGGGAGCGGCTGGCCGAGGCCGGGCACGGCCTGGACCGGGCCGAGCGGGCGCTCGCCGGGGGCCAGGGCGGGCGGGAGGCCGCGGCCGACGCGCTGCGGGGGGCCGAGGCGGCGATCGGGCAGGCCGAGCGGCTCACGGAGGGCCTCACCCGGTGGACGGCGGAGCTGACGCGCGCGGACAAGGCGCTGGACGAGGCGGTCCTGGCCACCGAGGCGGACGTGGCCGAGGCGCCCGGCCTTCCCGCGCTGCGCACGCCGGTGGCGCGCGCCCAGCGCGCGTTGGAGGCGGTGCGCCGCGCGGACGAGCGCGGTCGGCGTGACCCGTTCGGGGGCCTGCGCCGGCTCACGAAGGCGGGCGCCCCCCTGGCCGGGGCCCTGGCGCCCGACCGGCATCGCGAGACCAGGAACCGCCGCGCCAGAACGCTGCTGGAGGAGGCGCTGCTGACGGCGGGCGGGGAGCTCTCCGCGACCAGGGACTATGTCGCCACCCACCGCGGCGAGGTCGGCAGCCCCGCCCGCACCAGACTGGCCGAGGCCGGGCACCAGCTGCGCCGGGCCCTGGGGACGGGCCCGCACGACGCCGACGCGGCGCTCCCGTTCGCGTGGCGGGCGGACGCGCTGGCCAGGAGGGCGCGCGCCCTCGCGACGCGCGACGCGGGCGCGGCACCTTGAGCCCTGTTCGGTGGGTGAGGCGCTGGCGTATGGTCTGGCATATGCAGAGGGGGGGTGAGGAATGAACGGCAGCCTGCAACCCTGGCAGGTCGTCCGGGAGGACGAGAACGGCGGTCGTTACCGCATAGGGCACTGCGCCACCCGTGCCGAGGCGCAGCGGCTGATCCAGCGCCTGCGTCTGAACCACGCCGCCGACTCCACCGAGGAGGGGGCGGCCCACTATCTCGTGGAGCGCGTCGAACTGGGAGGCGGCATGCGCCGCTGACCCCATGCACAATCGGGTATAAGGGATATTTCGCCCTCTTCGCCGCCCCACCGGCGAAGACACCCGACAGGGGCTTGACGCGTGCCGACCGACCCTTCCGAAGCGCGTCCCCCGGAGGACTCCTCCGCGGGACCGCCGGACAGCCAGTCCCGTCTCGACGTGCTCCGGGTCGCGACGTTCCTGCTGGACGGGGCGGGCCGGATCGTCTTCTGGAGCCCCATCGCGGAGGATCTCTTCGGCTGGGGGTGGGCCGAGGCCGTGGGCAGGCCGATCAAGGACTTCACCACCACCGGCCACACCATCGCCCCGCCCGGGGAGGCCAGGAGCTGGAACGACACCCTCTGGCTGCGCCACCGCGACGGCCACCCGATCCGCCTCGACATGCGCGCGGCGCTGCTGGAGAAGGGCTCGGGGGACTCCTACCTGGTGGCCAATGTCGTGGAGGCGGACAAGGCCCTCGCCATCGAGCAGGACCTGGCCACCCTCGACGGCCTCTTCACCGCCTCCCCGCTCGGCATCGCCGTCTTCGACACCGACCTGCGCTACACCCGGGTCAACGAGGCGCTCTCCCGGCTGCACGGCGCCCCGGCCGGTGACCTCATCGGCAGGACCGTGCTCGACGTGCTGCCCAAGCCGATGTCCGAGGAGATCCACCGGCTCCAGCAGGAGGTGCTGCGCTCGGGGCGTTCGGTGATCGACCTGGTCACGGCGTCCCCGGACGGCGACGGCGCCCAGTCCGTCTCGTTCGGCCGCCTCACCGACCACGCCGGGCGCGCCGTCGGCGTCAGCTGCACGGTCATGGACATCACCGAGCGGCGGGAGGCGCTGGACAAGATCGAGCGCGCCCGGCAGCGGCTCGTCCTGCTGAACGACGTGGGCCGGGCGCTCGGGGACCTGCTGGACGTGCGGCGGATCTGCTCGGCCCTGACCCACGCCCTGGTGCCCCGGCTCGGCGACTACGCGAGCGTCGAACTGCTGATCGCCGTCGCGAGGGGCGAGGAGCCGCCCCCCATCGAGGAGCTCAGCCAGGTGACGATGGTCCAGTTCGGCCTGGCCGCCTCCCGCTCCAGCACCGCCCTGGACACGCTCAACCGGGAGGGCAAGGACACCGACTACCCGTCGGAGTCGCTCTTCGGCACGGTGCTCACCACCGGCACCCCGCATCTCGCCGAGACGCAGGGCGAGGTGCTCGCCGGGGCCGACGAGCGGGACCCCCGGGTGGCGGCCGCCCGGGAGCTGGGGCTGCACTCGATGCTGACGCTGCCGCTGC
This sequence comes from Streptomyces sp. SBT349, assembly GCF_001083795.1. Lineage (GTDB taxonomy): Bacteria > Actinomycetota > Actinomycetes > Streptomycetales > Streptomycetaceae > Streptomyces. The sequence goes on along the minus strand of NZ_LAVK01000255.1, from coordinate 1,990 downwards.
GGGCGCGCGGCCGGGTCCTCGGGCTGCTGGTCGTCAGCCGGGCGGAGCGGCGGGCCCCGTTCGACCACGAGGACCTGGCCCTGACCATGGAGCTGGGCGCCCGCGCGGGGATCTCGCTGGACAACGCCCGCCTCTACGGCCGCGAGCGCGAGGCCGCGCTGATGCTCCAACGCAGCCTGCTCCCCCAGTCGCTCCCGGTCCTGCCGGGCGTGCGGGTGAGCCACCGCTACGTGCCCAGCCGCAGCGGCGCGGAGATCGGGGGCGACTGGTTCGACGTGATCCCGCTGGCCGGGGGGCGGATGGCGTTCGTGATCGGCGACGCCACCGGGCACGGGCTGCGCGCCGCGGCCACCATGGGTCAGCTGCGCACCGCGGTGCGGACCCTGGCCGGGCTCGACCTGGCCCCGGCGGACCTGCTGCGGCGGCTCAACGACCTGGGCCAGGACGTCGCCCAGCCCCCCGACTCCCCGGTCATGGCGACCTGCGTCTACGCGGTCTACGACCCGTCGACGCGGATCTGCACCCTGGCCAAGGCCGGTCATCTGCCGCCGGTGCTCGCCGTCGAGGACGCCACCACCGGGCGGTGGACGGCCCAGCCGCTCGAACTGCCCTCGGGGGCGCCGCTGGGCGTGGACGGGGTGGCGTTCGAGGAGCGGATGATCGAGGTCGCCGAGGGGGCGGTGCTCGTCCTCTACACCGACGGGCTGATCGAGACCCGGCACGAGGACATCGCGGTCGGCGTGGGACGGCTCTGCGACGTGTTGGCCGGGGCCCTGGGGGAGGACGGGTCGCTCGAGGACGTCTGCGACACGGTGGTCGGCACGCTGCACCCCTCGGCCGCCGAGCGGGAGTCCGACGACATCGCGCTGCTGGCCGTGCGCCTGAGCCGGCTGCCCGAGGACCGGGTGACCGCCTGGAGCTTCCCCGCGGAGCGGCAGGTCGTGCACCGCACGCGCCGCGTGGTGCGCGAGACGCTGCGGGAGTGGGGGCTGACCGCCGTCGCGGAGGAGGCGGAGCTGCTGGTCGGCGAGCTGGTCACCAACGCCGTCCTGCATGCGACCGGCCCGATCCAGATGCGGATGGTGCTGGGCGCCTCCCTGCTGGTGGAGGTCACCGACCCGGTCCCCGACCCGCCGGACGAGCGGACGCCCTCCCTGGACGACGAGAACGGCCGGGGCCTGGTGCTGGTGGCCGCGGGGTCCCACCGGTGGGGGACCCGCCGGGAGCCGGCGGGGAAGACCGTCTGGTTCGAACTGAGCCTGCCCGACTGACCGCCGCCCTCAGACGCCCGCGGTCGTGTGGCTGACGTCCCCGAGGTGCGCCAGCCGCTCGGCGACGGCCGCGGCGGTCGGGGAGGCCAGCCGACCCGCCGTCCTGCCGTCGGCCAGGAACACCACCGCGTCGGCGTGGGCCGCGGCCACCGGGTCGTGGGTGGCCATCACCACGGCCGTGCCGAAGTCGCTCACCGCGCGGCGCAGCAGGGCCAGCACCTCCCGGGCGCCGCGGATGTCGAGGGTGCCGGTCGGCTCGTCGGCGAGGAGGACGCTGGGCTCCGTCACCAGCGCCCTGGCGATCGCCACGCGCTGCCGCTGCCCGCCGGAGAGCCGGGACGCCGGGTGCGACAGGCGCTCGCCGAGGCCGATCCGCCGCAGGACGGCGGTGGCGCGTTCCTCCGGGGCCCGCTCCGCGGCCGGCCCCGGCGCGGCCAGCCGCAGGGGCAGCGTCACGTTCTGGAGGACGGTCAGCGTGGGAACGATGGTGTCCCGCTGGAAGACGACGCCGATCCGCTCCCTGCGGAACCGCGTCACCTCCGCCTCGTCGCCGGTCAGCTCGGTGCCGTCCACGACGACGAGGCCGCCGGTGGGCCGATCGAGCCCGGCCGCGCACGCCAGCAGCGTGGACTTGCCCGAGCCCGAGGGGCCCGTGACGGCCGTGAAGCTGCCCGCGGGCAGCGACAGCGAGACGCCGTCCAGCGCCCTCACCCCGTCGG
>NZ_LAVK01000254.1 GCF_001083795.1 Streptomyces sp. SBT349 | reverse complement strand
GAACGGGCCGGGCGGGGGGAACGAGCGGGACGCCCGGCGGGTGCTGTACGTCAGGTTCCTCGGGGGCACCGGCGAGGAACCCCCGGCCTACCCCGGGCTCCTGGGGCTGCTCCATGGCATCACCCCCGTCGTCCAGGCCCTCCCGCCCGCCGCCGCGCTCGCCGATGTCCGGGGCGCGCTGCGGTACTTCGGACGCGACGCCGTCCGGCTCGCCGGTCTGGTCCGGGTCAGGGCGCTGGCCCTGCACGGCGCCGACTGCGCCATCGGCGTCGCGGCCAACCCCCTGCTGGCGCGGATGGCCGCCGACCTGAACGGCGCCGGGGTGGCCGAGGTGCCTGACACCCCGGAGGCGGTCGCCGCGTTCCTGGGCGACCGGCCCGCCCGCGCCCTGCACGGGGTCGGCGCCGCGACGGCCCGCGCGCTGTGCTCCTACGGCCTCGACACCGCCGGCAGGATCGCCGCCGCGCCGCCCGCCACCCTCCAGCGAATCCTCGGCGCCACCACCGCCCGCCGCGTCCACGCCCTCGCCCGCGGCGTCGATCCCACGCCCGTCACCCCGAGCGCCCCACCCCGCACGGCGTCCGCCGAGCTCAGCTTCGGCCGCGACGAGCTGGACGCGTCCGTGCGCCGCCGCGCCCTGCTCACCCTCGCCGACGACCTCGGACACCGGCTGCGCGGCGAGGGCCGGACCGCCCGCGCGCTCACCCTCACCGTCCGCTACGCCGACAGGAGCGCCACCACCCGCAGCAAGACCCTCCCCGAACCGACCGCGCACACCCCCGCGCTGGCGGGCATGGCCTACGCCCTGCACGACGCGCTCGGCCTCCAGCGGGCCAGGGTCAGGGCGGCGCCGCTGCGCGCCGAGGAACTGGCCGACGCCTCGTTCACCACCCGGCAGCTCTCCCTCGACCCGGCCGACGAGCGCCGCCGCCGCGCCGAGGCGGCGGCCGACCGGGCCCGCCGCCGGTTCGGTCCCCTGGCGGTCGGCTACGCGGGCCAGTTGGGCAGGGCGGCGGGAAGGGGGCCCGGTTGACAAAGTTAGGTATGCCTAACCTAAATTGTCCCCGTCGATCCAGCGCGCGCACCCCGGCCGAGACCGAGACCACGAGACCGAGACCAAGGGACACCCACAGAACCCATGAGCATGCCCGGTCATGCACCACCCGTGTCCGCACCCCCCACCCTCCTCGAACCCGACCTGCTGGCCGCCGCCCCGGCGGGACTCGCGGACGTCGGACGGCTCGTCACCGAGCTGACCAGGGAAGCCGCGGGTGCCCTGCGCCGCCGCAGCGGCCCGCTGCCCGCCCTCACCCCGGCCGAGCTGTCCCGGCTCCTCGACACCCAGCTCCCCGAGGGCCCCCTGCCCCGCACCGGTGGCGGGCGGGGCGCGGTCCTCGCGCTGGCCCGTTCGTTCGCCGCCCACACCGTCGACCTCGCCGACCCGCGCGCCGCCGCCCACCTCCAGCCCCCCGCCCTCAGCGTGGCCGCCGCCGCCGACGTGCTCGCCTCGGTCTTCAACCCCTCCCTCGACACCTGGGACAGCGGCCCCTACGCGGTCGAGATAGAACGCCGCCTCGTCCGTTCGCTCGCCGGGCTCACCGGCTTCGGCCCGGAGGCCGACGGCGTGCTCACCCCGGGCGGGACCGCCTCCAACCTCCAGGCCCTCCTGATCGCCCGCGACAGCGCGCTCCGTTCCCGGGGCGACACCAGGGGCGCGGGGCTCGCGGGGCTCGCCGTCACCCCCGTCGTGTACTGCTCCGAGCTCGCCCACTTCTCCGTCGCCCGCGCCAGCGCCGTGCTCGGCCTCGGCGAGGACGCCGTGCGGACCGTGCCCGCCGACGCCGACCACCGCATGGTCCCCGCCGAACTGGACCGCGCCCTGGCCTCGCTCGCCGAGGACGAGGTGCCCATCGCCGTGGTCGCCACCGCGGGCACCACGGACTACGGCTCGATCGACCCGCTGCCCGAACTCGCCGCCGTCGCCGCCCGGCACGGCGTCCGGCTGCACGTGGACGCGGCCTACGGGGGAGGCGCGCTGTTCTCGGACCGGCTGCGCCCCCTGCTCGCGGGCATAGAGGCGGCCGACTCGGTCACCATCGACCTGCACAAGACGGCCTGGCAGCCCGCCGCCGCCAGCGCCCTGCTGGTCCGCGACGCCCGCGCCCTCACCGCCTCCACCGGGCTGCGCGTCGCCTACCTCAACCCGGACGACGACGGCGCCGCGGGATACGACGGGCTGCTCGGCCACTCGCTCCAGACCACCCGCAGGGCCGACGCGTTCAAGGTGGCCGCCACCTTCCTGGCCCTGGGCCGCGAGGGCATCGGCGCGATGCTCGACGCCTGCCACGACCTGGCCCGGCACGCCGCCCGCACCGTGACCGCGCACCCCCGGCTCGACCTCACCGCCGACCCGGTGCTGACCACGGTCGTCTTCCGCTACCTGCCGCAGGACCCCGGCGCCGCCGCCGACCCGGCGCGCGCCGGCGCGGTCAACGCCGCGCTCCGCCGCCGCCTCCTGCGCGAGGGCACCGCGCTCATCGGCCGCACCGACGTCGGAGGCACCGTCCGGCTCAAGCTGACGCTGCTCAACCCCCAGGCCACCACGACCGACATCGACGAACTGCTCGCGGCCGTGGTGCGGGCGGGCATGAGCGAGGAAACGGCATGAACGAGGTAACGGCATGAGCGCGGCGGACGACCGACCCGTCCTCGACCTGGCCGCCGTCGGGATCGGGCCGTTCAACCTCTCCCTCTCCGCCCTGGCCGACGAGGTGGACGGGCTCTCCTACGCCGCCTTCGACCGGCGCCCGGCCTACGACTGGCACCCCGGGCTGATGTTCGACTGGGCGTCGCTCCAGGTCGGGTTCCTCGCCGACCTCGTCTCCCTGATCCGCCCCACCAGCCGCTGGTCGTTCCTCAACTACCTGGTCGAGCACGACCGGATGTACCCCTTCTACATCGCCGAGCGCTTCCACATCCCGCGCCGCGAGTACGCCGACTACTGCGCCTGGGCCGCCGCGCGGCTCCCGGCCTGCCGCTTCTCCACCTCCGTGGACGCGGTGCGCTGGGACGGCGGGCGCGACGTGTGGGAGCTGGAGCTGCGCGAGGCGGACACCGGCCGCACCCGCACCGCCGCCGCGCGCAACCTGGTGCTCGGCGTCGGCACCGAGCCCGCGCTGCCGCCCCCGCTGGCCTCCGCCGCCGAGGCCGCCGGGGACCGCGTCTTCCACTCCGGCGCGTACCTGCACCGGATCGACGCGCTGACCGCCGCGGGCGTCGAGGACGTCACCGTCGTCGGCTCGGGGCAGTCGGGCGCCGAGGTCTTCCTCGACCTGCTGCGCCGCCAGCGCGCCGCCGGCTGGTCGCTGACCTGGCTGACCCGCTCCTGGGGCTTCGCCCCGCTGGACTACTCCAAGCTGGTCCTGGAGTACACGACACCGGCCTACATGCGGTACTTCAACGCCCTGGACCCCGCCGCGCGCGACCGGCTGATCGCCTCCCAGTGGCAGCTCTACAAGGGCATCGACAGCGAGACCATCGACCTCATCCACGCCGAGCTGTACGACCACATGCTCGACGGCGACCGGCCGCCGGTCACCCTGCTGCCCGCCACCTCCGTCCTCGGCGCCGAGCCCGCCGCCGACGGGTCGGCGATCCGGCTGACCACCGCGCACGCCGACACCGGGCGGGAGACCGAGGTGACCACCGGCGCCGTGATCGCGGCCACCGGCTACGCGGGCCGCCGCCCCGACTGCCTGGCGCCCGTGGAGAAGCTCATCGCCTGGGACGGCCTGGGGCGTTACGACATCACGGAGGGACACCGGGTCCGCACCGTTCCCGAGGTCACCGCGGGGCTCTACGTGCAGAACGCGGAGCTGCACACCCATGGCGCCGCCGCCCCGGACCTCGGCATCGGCGCCTACCGCGGCGCCCTGATCCTCAACGCGGTGACGGGCCGCGACGTCTTCCGCATCCCGCGCAGGACCGCGTTCCAGACGTTCGGCCGGCCAGGCCGGCCAGGTCAGCCAGGTCGGTCGGCGCCCGGTGGCCCGCCGCCGGGGCCCGCGTCCGCCCCGCCGGAGGACCCTGCGGCACAATCGCTGGGGTGAAGGTCACCATCGATCCACTCTCACCGGCCGCGCCCTACGAGCAGCTGCGCGCGCAGATCGCCGCCCAGGCGCGGTCGGGGCGGCTGCCCGTCGGATACCGGCTGCCCACCGTCCGGGGACTGGCCGACGAGCTGGGGCTCGCGGCCAACACCGTGGCCAAGACCTATCGCGCCCTGGAGGCCGACGGCGTCGTGGAGACCCGGGGTCGCAACGGCACGTTCGTCGCCGCGGCCCGGGACGCCGCCGCGCGGGAGGCAGCGGCGGCGGCCCAGGCGTACGCGGAGCGCGTGAGGCGGCTCGGCCTGGACCGCGCCGCGGCACTGGCCGCGGTCCAGGACGCCATCCGAGCCGCCTACGCGACCGCTTAGGGGGAGGGGGAGAGGCCGTCAGGCCCGGGAGGCGCCCCCGCCCCACAACCACACGGTGGTGTCCTTCGGCAGCAGTCCACCGGTGACCCGGTCACTCGCCAGCAGCACACCCCACTTCCTCGGGAGCGGGAACGGCTCCTCCGAGAAGTTCACCAGGCAGCGCAGCACCGGCGAGCGTTCGAAGCCGAGCACGCCGTCGGGCGTCTCCAGCCAGCTCAGCGCCTCGCCCCTGAACCCGGGCTGCCCCTGCCGCAGCCGCAGCGCCGCCCGGTACAGCTCCACCATCGACCCGGGCGTCCCCGACTGGGCCTGCGCGGTCCAGCCCGCCCAGCCCGAAGGCTGCGGCAACCACGGTTCGCTGCCCTTGGGTCCGAAGCCGAACGGCGCGTCCAGGCCCGACCACGGCAGCGGCACCCGGCAGCCGTCCCTGCCCCGGACCGTGTGGCCCGAGCGCCGCCACGTCGGATCCTGGAGCGACTCCTCGGGAAGGTCCTCGACCTCCCACAGGCCGAGCTCCTCGCCCTGGTACAGATACGCGCTGCCGGGCAGCGCCATGGTCAGCAGCGCCGCCGCCCGCGCCCGCCGCAGCCCCAGCTCCCGGTCGCTCGGGCCGGGGCGCACGTCGTGTTCCAGCGTCCGCGTGCAGTCGCGGCCGTAGCGGGTGACGTGGCGCGGCACGTCGTGGTTGGAGAGGACCCAGGTCGGAGGGGCGCCGACCGTGGCGAGCGAGCCGACGCAGCCGTCGATCACCGCGCGTAGCTCCTTGGACTCCCACGGGGCCTTCAGAAACGCGAAGTTGAACGCCTGATGCAGCTCGTCCTGACGGACGTAGAGCGGCAGCCGGTCCTCGTGGACGTGCGCCTCGGCGACGAACAGCCGGTCGCCCGCGTAGGAGTCGGCGATCTTCCGCCACGTCTGGTAGATCTCGTGGACGCTGTCCAGGTCCCAGTGCGGGTGGTTCTCCCGCCGCCGCTCCTCGTCGAACAGCGCCTCCTCGGGCAGGCCGATGTCGGGCAGCCCCGGCCGCTTGGCCAGCCCGTGCGCCACATCGACGCGGAAGCCGTCCACGCCCCGGTCGAACCAGAAGCGCAGGATCGACTCGAACTCGGCCCACACCTCCCGGCTGTCCCAGTTGAGATCGGGCTGCTCGGCGGCGAAGAGGTGCAGATACCACTGGCCCGGGGTGCCGTCCGGTTCGGTGATCCGTGTCCAGGCCCGGCCGCCGAACCGGCTGCGCCAGTCGTTGGGCGGGAGCGAGCCGTCCGGGCCGCCGCCGTCCCTGAAGACGTACCGCTCGCGCTCGGGCGACCCGGGCGCGGCCTTCAGGGCGTCGGTGAACCAGCGATGCTCGTCGGACGTGTGGTTGGGAACGATGTCGAGGACGACGCGCAGGCCGAGCGCGTGCGCCTCGGCGATCATCTCCTCGGCCTCGGCCAGCGTGCCGAACGACGGGTCGATGCCGCGGTAGTCGGACACGTCGTAGCCGCCGTCAGCCATCGGCGACGGATACCACGGGTTGATCCACACGGCGTCGACACCGAGCTCCCTGAGATAGGGGAGCCGGGCGCGGAGTCCGGCGATGTCTCCGATGCCGTCGCCGTTGCCGTCGGCGAAGCTGCGGATGTAGACCTGATACACAACGGCAGTGCGCCACCAGGGTGCGGCCGTGTCTTCGTCAATACGGGTGCGGGGCACGTATCTTCCATTCCTCTTGCGAGTTGACCCTGGAAAATGCGCGGATTGAGCGGCTCACCGCGCAGTAGTGCGGCTGTGCTGGTCCGGTTCAGGTCCCGGCCGGAGTGAGGAGTGATCTTGTCGGGGTCGCGCGGCGCGCGCCGCGCTCGTGGTGCCCCGGACGACCAGGCGCGTGGGCACCACCACCCGGGTCGGCTCCTCGCTCGCCCCGGACAGTGCGTCCAGAATCTGGCGGGCGAGCAACTCTCCCTGGTGAGCTACGGGTTGGGCGACAGTGGTGAGATCAAGCAGCTCCGCGGTCTCGTGGTCGTCGAATCCGACGACGGACACGTCGTCGGGGGCGCGCAGCCCCATGCGGCCCAGCGTTCGCAGCGCGCCGAAGGCCATCTGGTCCGACTCGGCGAAGACCGCCGTGGGCGGATCGGGAAGACTGAGCAGCTGCGCCATCGCGGACGCGCCCTCTTCTATGCCGAAGTGCCCCGGGGCCTCGAGGTCCGGGTCGTACGGGATACCCGCCTGGGCCAGCACCGCGCGGTAGGCGTGCTGGCGGACGATGGGCGTGGTGAAGCCCCTGGGATCCCCAAGTGCGCCGGTGATCATACCGATGCGGCGGTGTCCCAGGTTGACGAGGTGGCGGATGGCGGTGCTGGTGCCCTCCGCGTTGTCGATGGAGACGTGCCAGCAGCCGGGGATGCGGGTGCCCAGGACGGCGATGGGCACCTCCATCGACACCAGCGCCTCGGACTCGGGCGCCGAGAGCGGCAGGTTCAGCACGATCAGGGCGTCGACGCGGCGGCGCAGCGGCATGCGGGTGAAGAACCGCTCGTGGACCCGCTCGTCGCCGAGGTTGTACAGCAGCAGGTCCAGGTCGTTGGCGCGCAGCACCGAGTCGATCCCGGCGACGACCTGGCTGTAGAACCAGCGGTTCACGAAGGGCAGAACGACGCCGACCGTGCCCGTTCTCCCGGAGGCGAGGGAGGAGGCGTGCGGGGAGATCGAGTACGAGAGCTCCTCGGCGGCACGCAGGACCCGCTCGCGGGTCGCCTCCGACACGTTCGGCAGCCCGCGCAGGGCGCGTGAGACGGTCGCGGTGGAAACCTCCGCGCGCCGGGCGACGTCGATGATGCTGGCAGCCATAACCCTCCGATCACGGCAGTGGACCGAACGTACTGCCGATGCCGGAAGGAATGCAATCGTTTACATGAAAAGATCTTGGGTTCTTGCTGAAATCGCCCCGCAGACCGTCAGGTTGACGATAACCGCAGGTGAAACGCCTGAAACGGATGATGTAAACGTGTACATCACCGGGGTGGTTCCGGTGCCTGCCCGCCCCCGAACAGGCAGGCGCCGGAACGCTGGTGACGGCTCAGGCTCCCAGTTTCCCGAGGGCCGTGGTGAGGGTTGTCGTGAACTCGCCTACCGGAGCGTGCTCCAGATTCCCCATCTGCCTCCAGTCGATCAGCGTGACGCGCGTGCCGTCCTGCCCGATGCCGAACAGGCTGACGCCGGTCCCGGACTCCGGCGGGGCGACGTGGACGCCGTAGATGTGGCCGCCGTCGGCGCCCTCGACCGTGCCGTAGTCGTCCCAGGCGGCCGTCGAACCCGGGTTCTCACGCAGCCAGTCGGCCGCGCAGTCCGCCGCGGCCTCGTTCAGCGCGCCGACGAGCGCCGCCGCCTCCGCCGCGTCGCCGGTCTCCACGACGACCTGGAGACCGCTGGTGTCCATCTCCGTCCAGAAGGACGTGTGCCAGCTGTCCTCGGCGGGCAGCTCGTCCTCGAAGCAGAACACCGGGACCTCCGGCAGGCCCTGCACCGGCCCGTGGGAGTACCAGCCGTCGGGGTGTGACGGCATGTCCCCGCCCGTGATGAACGCCTCTTCCCCGATCGGGTCGGCGGCGGCCTGGGCGGTGGAGACGGAGGAGACGGCCATCAGACAGGCCGCCGTGAGAGAGCCGGCCACCAGGTGACGGCGGCCGGGAACAGCAAGCTTCACGGATCCCCCCAAAGGATCGTGCGGATGTGTGCCACGAAGCCTGCGCGGGGTCGCGCGCCGTGGGCAACAGTTCCGTGCCGATCGGGGACGCGGGAACGGTTACGGCCGCCCTGACGTGCGACGATGGGTCTTCCCTGGAACGGCGTCGCGGGACGTTCGCGGGACCGGGGACGATGGGGGAGAGATGACGGGGAACCCGGCCGGAGAGGCGTTCGCCGCCCGGCTGCGCGAAGTGAAGGACCGCTCGGGCCAGAGCTTCGGGACGCTCGCCAGGCGGATGCACGTGAGCACCTCCACCCTGCACCGGTACTGCTCCGGCGCCGTGGTCCCGGCCGACTACGCGCCGGTGGAACGGCTCGCCCGGCTCTGCGGCGCGGGCCAGGAGGAGCTGGTGGAGCTGCACCGGCTCTGGGTCCGGGCGGAGGCGCTGCGCTCCGAGGGCCGCTCCAGGGGGCGCTCCGCGGCGAGGCCGGACCGCGGGGCCGAGCCCGCGCCCGAGCGCGCCGCGCCCGAACGGGCCGTGGCGGAGCCGGACATGGCGGAACGGGTCGGGTCCGGTGGGCCGGTCGCTGCTCCGCCCCCGCCCGAACCGCCCCTCGTTCCCCGGGAGTCGGCGGACTGGGCCCTGGGCGAGCCGCCGGGCGGGGACGCGGACGGTGACGTGGTCGCCCTGGGGAGGCCGGGCGAACGGGGGCGGCGCCGCGGCCGATGGGCCGTCCTCGCCGGGATCGCCGCGCTCGTGCTGGTGGTGGCCACCGTCGTCAACGCCACCATCTCCGACGGCGCCACCGACCGGGGCCGTGACGCCGCCGCCCCCCCGCCCGCCGCGCCGCTGTCCTGGACCGCCAGGTCCCACGTCTGGGAGGGCGGCTGCGGCCACCGCTACCTCGTCGACCGCCCCGTGGGCGAGATACCCCCGCCGCCCATCGCCCAGGACGCCGAGCCCTGGGCCGAGCGGCTCGACGCGGTGCACGGCGACTCCACCATCGTCGAGGCCACCGTCCGCCCCGACGACGCGGCCGGGCCCGTGGTGATCGAGGCTCTCCACATCCGCGTCGACGAGCGCCGGGCCCCGCTGGACTGGCCCGCGTTCGACATGTCGCTCGGCTGCGGCGGCGCCCTCACCCCCGCCTCGTTCACCGTGGACCTGGACGCCGAACGCCCCGTGGCCCGGCCCAGCGACGGCTTCGACGGGGACACCGGCACCGAACTGAAGCCGCCGGGCCTGCCGTTCGCGCCCACCGCGACCGAGCCGCTCGCCCTGCGCGTCTCCGCCTCGACGCGGACCTGCGACTGCTCCTGGTACATCGAGCTGGTGTGGAGCGGCGGCGGCGAGCGCGGCACGCTGCGCGTCGACGACGACGGCCGCCCCTTCCGCACCAGCGGGAACGGGGAGGAGACCGCGTACCAGTTCGCCTTCGAGACGGAGACCTGGATCGGCGGATGAGGCCGGATCGGGGCATGAGCAACCTCGCCCCGGAGCCCGCCGCCGACGCTCGGCAGCGCCGTCGTGGGAGGCCGGGCGATGAGTTTCCCCACCGGGGCGAGTCTCCACGAACCGGAGCCGGCGAAAGGCGCCGGCCGGACCGGAAGGTGGAAGCATGACAGCCCACGCCACCCCCGCGGAGGTCGCCGCGGCCTTCATCGACGCGTTCTCCCGGCGCGACATGGAGGCCGTCGCCCGCTGCGTCACCGAGGACGTGATCTTCGAGAGCCCGCGGACCAGACTCACCGGAGCCGGGCCCGTCCTCGCCGCGGTGGGCGAGTTCGCCCAGGCCGTCACCGGCGTGCGGGTGCTCGCCGTGGTCGGCGACGGAGAACGGGCCGTGATCACGTACGACATGGAGACCGTCCCGTTCGGCACGGTACGCGCGGCCGACTACCTCGTCGTCCGTGGCGGCAGGATCACCTCCGACTCCCTGGTGTTCGACCCGCACGCCCTCCAGCCGCGGGGAGCGGAGGATTCCCGATGACGGTGTCGGGAGTGGCCGCTCAGCGCGCGCCGCACGGCCCGCGGGTGCCGGACCTCGGCTCGTCGGCGGGCCCCGCCGTATTCGCGTTGCGTCGTGGGGTTCGGGCGTCCTAGCGTTGCTCTCCTCCTGGGCAGGGAGGATCTGCCCTGCCCGCGGCCACGAGTCAGTAGATCGGAGACGCGGAACGGGATGACTGCCCACCTCCACGCACTCTGCTTCGATGCGAACGACCCACTCCGCCTGGCGCGCTTCTGGGCCGGCGTCCTCGGCTGGGAGGTGGCCGACGAACCCGACGAGGGCGTCGCCCTCCTGCCGAGCGACGACACCGGGTTCCGGCTCCGGTTCCTCCCGACCCGGGAGCGGAAGGCCGGCCCGAACCCGATGCACTTCGATCTGACGAGCGCCTCCCTCGACGACCAGCGGCAGACGGTGGAGACGGCCCTCGGGCTCGGCGCCCGGCACATCGACGTCGGTCAGCGCCCGGAGGAGGGGCATGTGGTGCTCGCCGACCCCGAGGGCAATGAGTTCTGTGTCATCGAGCCGGGCAACAACTTCCTCGCCGAGTGCGGATTCGTCGGAGCGCTCGCGTGCGACGGTTCGCAGGAGGTCGGGTACTTCTGGAGCAAGGCACTGGGCTGGCCGCTGGTCTGGGACCAGGACGAGGAGACCGCGATCCGCTCGCCGCATGGCGGCCCGAAGATCACCTGGGGCGGCCCGCCCCTGACGCCGAAGACGGGGAAGGAACGGCCGCGTTTCGACCTCGCCCCGCCTGCCGACGGCGATCAGCGGGCGGAGGTCGACCGTCTCGTCTCCCTGGGGGCGACGCGCGTCGGCATCGGCCGGAACGAGGACGGCTCGGTGGCGATGGCCGACCCCGACGGAAACGTATTCAGCGTTCTGACCCCCCGGTAGCACGGCGATCGCGGTCGGCGTCCCGTGCTGGCCGACCTCCGTCGGGAGGGGTCCCCGGCGCCCCGGCTAGGGTCTGCGTCACATGTGACAGGCGATCGGGCGACCGGCGGACCGGGTGGGAGGGCGCTGCGGCATGGGGGAACGGGAGCCGGGGCCCGAGCGGTCGCCGGAGGACGTCGAGCGGCTCGCGGACGAGGTGGCTCGGCTCCGGGAGCGCGTGGGCGAGCGCCGCGGCGGGCCGCGGTTCACGCGCCGCGGGCTGCTCGCCGCCGCCGGGGCGACCGCGGTCGTCGCCGGGGGGGGGGACCGCGGCCACGCTGCTCGCCCTCGGCGGGTCGGAGGAGGCGGAGGTGGCCGGGCTCGCCGCCGCCACCC
>NZ_LAVK01000253.1 GCF_001083795.1 Streptomyces sp. SBT349 | reverse complement strand
GGCACCGGTGGAGGGGTGCTGGGGATACTCGTCATGGTCGGCTCCATGAGGTTGGGGTGACCCTCACATCGTCACGCCGTGACAAGGCCCCAACTATCAGTGATGGCTGATAGTCAGGGCCATGGCATCACGCAGCGTCACACGCCAAGCCAAGCCCCGAACGCCACGAACTCGTGCGGCAGTTGGCGCTTCGCCGCGTCCAGCCCGGCGTAGGTCTCCCGCACCATCGGGTGGTAGCGGGTCTGCTGCGGCCCGGCCTTGCGGGCGGCTCGGAGGCTGCGGAACGCGTCATCGATCCGCCCCGTCCAGAGCTGCGCCCGCGCCACCTCCACGTGGTGGTGCGCCGTTCGGGACCGAGGCCAGCCCTTCGGAAACTCGATGTCTTCCGCGGCGAGTACGGCCTCGTCGTATTCATCCCGCTCAGCCAGGGTGGCGACCCTGTGGATCTTGACGTTGGTCGGGCCGAAGGCCAGCCAGTGGACGGTCTCGGCCGGGCCGGTGGCGTTCGCGAGCCGCTCCGCCTCGGCGAGGTGCGTCTCAGCCGCGCTCTCGTCCTGTGCGCGGGCCGTCAGTACCGCCCCTCCCAGGTGCATCTGCCCGGTCACGACGTCCCGTTCCCGGCCGCGGTCGGCCTGATCCAGCGCCGCCAGCCCCGCGGTGAGGAGCCGCCCACCGGTGCGGTACTGGGCACTCCGCATGTACACCAAGGCCCGCATGTACTGCCGGATCGCGGAGACCTCCGGTGCCGAGCCGCGCTGCGCCGCCCACTCCATCCGATCCAGTGCCACGGTGCACAAGTCGATGTAGCCCAACTTCGAGGCGACGTCATATGCCGTGCGGTAGGTGCTCGCGAGAACGCGCCACCGTTCCGACGACGGGGTGGCCCACGCCGCAGTCGTCACCTCCTCGATGAGGCCAGGCAATTCGGTCGCGGCGCCGCGCAGATCCGTGGCGCGGACCATGGCGCACAGGGCGTCGGCGCGCGCGTCGAGCTGGTCCATCGGGCGCGGGGTGACGAGCGGGTCGGCGCCGAGATCATAGAGATCGAGGGCGTCGCGGATCGGCTGGATCAATCCGTCGAGCTGGTCCCGGCGGAGATCTTCCAGGTAGGGCTGGCCGGTGAGTTCGGTCACGGGTACCGACAGGGCGCGGGAGAGCGCGCCGATCACGGCGGGGCTCGCGGCCATCAACCCCTGTTCGATCTTCGTGATCGTGGAGTACGACACGGGGCTGATATCGGCCAGTTCCCGCTGGGTGAGGCCACGTGTCCTCCTGGCGCGCTTGATGCGCGTGCCGGTGTGGCCGTCGGTCCGGTGTGACATGCTGAACTCCGTCCTCGGGTGACACCTGGACGGTACCCCCCGTCGGCTCGGGGGGCACAGCGCACGGCCCCATCTCCAGTCGGAGGCGGGGCCGTTGTGCTGCGGGCATGACGAAAAGCCCCGGGGCACGCCGCCGGCGGGAGGGCCCGCCTGCTCATGGCTGGTCCGTACGCCGTGGGCCCCAGGTCGGCAGCTTCAGACATGGGCACCGAGCACTTCTTCGACGGCTCGGTGTTCGGCAGGCTGCGCTTCGACCGACGGAGAGGTTCTCGTGGGCGAGCCGTTCACCTACCGCCACATCGCTGCCTCGTGGGGACTCATCGTGCACCTCACCGCGACGGCCCGCACGGGCGAGCCGGGCGCCGCGGAGTCGAGGCGGCGGCTGGAGTACCCGCCGACCGACTACCAGCCGGAGGCCGCGGCGGTGGCCGTCGCCGCGTGGGCCGCCGACCGGTTCGGCTTCGAGCCGCTCCCGGTGATCGGCCGGTTCGACAAGCCCGCCGGCAGGTAGGCCATCACGCTGGGCTGATACGGGTCCCGCAACCGCACGCGGCCATCTGTCTGGACGCCGTTCCGGGGCGGTGCTATACCGGGAAGGGTTCCATACTGTATGCAGTTTCTCCCGGGAGTGTGAGACCCGATGGCCGAACGAGATCAGCACCCCGGTCCCCTTCCGGAGTCGCCGCACGTGAGCGAGGTCCGTGACTGCTACGGCCGTCGCCACCGGGTCGGCGAGACGGACCGCTCGCTCCTCGGGGGCCGCGGGCGCCGCTGGATGCTGTGGCTGCCCCTGGCCGCCATGGCGGGCGCCGGAGTCCTCCAGTACGGCTATCCGCTGGCGGCCCTGGCCCAGACCGGCTCCGGCGGGCACGGGCGCGGCACCGTGCTCGCGGTCCTGGCGCTGTGGACCGTGTGCCAGGCCGCGGCCGTGCCGCTGGCCGAATGGCTGCGCGGGACGGGCCGGTTGCCGGCCCGCGGCCAGGTGGCCGCGGGAGGGGCCGCCTGCGCGGTGGCCCTGGCGCTGGCCGCCGTGGCGGCGGGCGGCGCGGGCGGCCCGCACGCGGCCCTGACGCCGCTGCTCGTCGCCCACGCTCTCGTCGGCGGCGCCGGCGCCGGGCTGGTGTACGCCGCCTGCGTGGCCACGGCCGCCCGGTGGCACCCCGACCGCGCTCCCTCGGCGGTGGCCCTGGTCACGGCCGGATATGCCTGTGGCGCCGTGGTGCCGCTGCTGCTCCTCGCGCCGCTGGGGGCCGAACCGGCGGTGGTGCGCGCGCTGTTGTGGGCCGCGAGCGGCCTCGCGCTGGCCGCGGCGCTGGCCTGCGGGGCACTGCTGCGCGATCCGCCCGAGCACTGGTGGCCCGCCGACGTGGACCCCAGGCGCTGGACCCTCGACAAGCACGTCAACCGCAGCCTGCGCCGCAACCGCCCCGCGCTGTGGGAGGCTTCCTCGCTGCCCGGCACCCGCAGCGGCACCTGGCGCAGGCTCTACGTCGCCGTCGCCCTCGGCTCCGCCGTGCTCCTGCTGGACCTCGGGGCCCTCGCCACCGCCCTCGCCGAGAGCCCGGGAGCCGCGTCGGCCGCGGCCTGCGCCGCGCTGGCGGCGGGCAGCGGCCTGGGCCGCCTCCTGGTGGGCCACCTGGCCGAACACCTGGGCAGGCGGGCGGTGCTGACGGCGACGCTGGTGGTGGCGGCGCTGGCCCAGCCGGGGGTCTTCGCGGGCGGGTCCGTCACGACGGTGCTCTGCGCGGCCCTGGCGGGCTGTGCCACCGGCGGCTGCTACCCGGTGCTGGTGGGCCTGCTCCGCGGCTACTACGGGGGCCGCGGCGACCAGCGCGCGTTCGCCGCGCTCTACTCCGCCAAGGCCCTGGGCGGCGCGGCCGGTTGCGGCCTCGCCGCGCTGGCCGTCCGGCCCCACGCGGCCGCCGTCGCGCTGTCGCTGGCCGCGGCGCTCGCCGTGTACACCGCACGCCGACCCCGGCCGCTGGGGGACCTGTTGCCCGGGTTCTCCGCCGTCACCCCGGCCACGCGCCGACGGGCCTCCTGAGGAGCCGGTCCCATGGGCCGGGGACCCGCCCGTTCGACCCGTTCACCGCGGTCGTTCCCGCCGGGTGCCGCGGGCCACCGCGGTCACGGCCCCGCGGGCGGCCCCGGCCTCCGGCGGGGCGCCGTGCCGGTCGGCGTGGCCCGGCGGGCGGCGGGTGCCCGGCCCTCTTCCGCGTGGTCGCGGGGCCGGCATGGGGCCGCGTCCGTGAGTGCCGGGACGCCGGTCGGCGCGGTCAGCCGGGGCCGGGCGCGCGGACCCGCGCCGTCCGGCCCGCTTCGCGCGGTCCGTCCGGCGCCGGCCGCCCGCGTGCCGTCCACGGGGACGAGCCGCGCCGCCCGGGGTGCAGGCCGGGCGGCGCGGTCGGCCGCGGGCCCCGGGCCGCCCCTGTGGCCCGGGGGGTGCCCGCGGTCCCGCGCGGGCCGAGGGCCCGCGAGATCAGGCCGCGAGGACCTCCCGCAGCAGCAGGGCGGTCTGGCTCGGGGTGCGGCCGACCCGGACCCCGGCGGCCTCCAGCGCCTCCTGCTTGGCCTGCGCGGTGCCGGAGGAGCCCGAGACGATCGCGCCCGCGTGGCCCATGGTGCGGCCCTCGGGGGCGGTGAAGCCCGCCACATAGCCGACCACCGGCGTGCTCATACGGGCGCTGATGTAGGCGGCGGCGCGCTCCTCCGCGTCGCCGCCGATCTCGCCGATCATGACGACGACGTCCGTCTGCGGGTCCTCCTCGAACGCCTGGAGCGCGTCGATGTGCGTGGTCCCGACGACGGGGTCGCCGCCGATCCCGACGCAGGTGGAGAAGCCGAGGTCGCGCAGCTCGTACATCAGCTGGTAGGTCAGGGTGCCCGACTTGGAGACCAGGCCGACGCGCCCCGCCGTGGTGATGTCGGCCGGGATGATGCCGACGTTGCTCAGTCCCGGGCTGATGATGCCGGGGCAGTTGGGCCCGATGATCCGGGACTTGCCGCCCTGGTCGAGGCTGTGCGCCCACAGCGCCGCGGTGTCGTGGACCGGGATGCCCTCGGTGATCACCACCACCAGGGGAACGGCCGCGTCGATCGCGTCGGTGACCGCGGCGCGGGCGAACCGGGGCGGGACGAACACGGCGGTGGTGTCCGCGCCGGTGGCGGCGACGCCCTCCGCGACGGTGTCGAAGACGGGCAGCGCGTGGCGGTCCACGTCCACCACGCGGCCGCCCTTGCCCGGGGTGACGCCGCCGACGACGGCGGTGCCCGCGG
This sequence comes from Streptomyces sp. SBT349, assembly GCF_001083795.1. Lineage (GTDB taxonomy): Bacteria > Actinomycetota > Actinomycetes > Streptomycetales > Streptomycetaceae > Streptomyces. The sequence continues at coordinate 6,857 of NZ_LAVK01000253.1, read as the reverse complement.
CGAGCATGCGGCGGGTGTGCTTCATGCCCTCGGAGCCGGTCATGCCCTGCACGAGGACACGGTTGCGTTCGGTGAGCCAGATGGCCATGGTGACGTCCTCTCTCGGATTCCGCTGTCAGATCCCGGCCAGGGCGGCGGCCCGGTCGGCCGCGCCGTCCATCGTGTCCTCGGCCCGCACCAGCGGGTGGCGGGCCTCGGACAGGATTCGCCTGCCGCGCTCCGCGCTGTTCCCGTCCAGCCGGACGACCAGCGGCTTGGTGACCTCCTCGCCGCGGGAGTCGAGCAGGTCGAGGGCCTGGAGGATCCCGCTCGCGACGGCGTCGCAGGCGGTGATGCCGCCGAAGACGTTGACGAAAACGGAGCGGACGTCGGGGTCGCCGAGCACGATCTCCAGGCTGTCGGCCATCACCTGCGCGGAGGCGCCGCCGCCGATGTCGAGGAAGTTGGCCGGGCGGACGCCGCCGTGGCTCTCGCCCGCCCGGGCGACCACGTCCAGGGTGGACATCACCAGCCCCGCGCCGTTGCCGATGACGCCCACCTCGCCGTCCAGCTTCACGTAGTTGAGCCCCTTCGCCTCGGCCGCCCGCTCCAGGTGGGCGACGCGCTCGGCCCTGCTGCCCGACGTCCAGGCGCGGGGGAGGGAGACCAGGGACAGGTCGGCCGCCGCGCCCTCGCGCAGCGCCGCCCAACCCGGCCTGCGGAAGGCGGCGTTGTCGTCCAGGGTGATCTTGCCGTCGAGCGCGACGACCCGGCCGCCGCCCGTGACGATCAGGGGGTTCACCTCGACGAGCAGGGCGTCCTCGGCGACGAAGACCTCCCACAGGGAGCGCAGCACCGCGGCGACCTGGTCCGCGACCTCGGCGGGGAAACGGGCCGCGGCGACGATCTCCCCGGCCTTCTCGGGGGTCACCCCCACCGCGGGGTCCACGGGGACCCTGGCCAGCGCGGAGGGGTCGCGCGCGGCGACCTCCTCGATCTCCACGCCGCCCTCGACGGAGGCCATGGCGAGGAACGTCCGGTTCCCGCGGTCGAGCGAGAAGGAGACATAGAACTCGTCCCTGATGTCCGCGGTCTCGGCCAGCATGACCCTGCGGACCGTGTGCCCCCTGATGTCCATGCCGAGGATCCGGCGGGCGTGCGCCACCGCCTCCCGCGGTCCGGCGGCGACCCGCACGCCACCGGCCTTGCCCCGGCCACCGGTCTTCACCTGCGCCTTGACGACGACACGGCCCCCGAGGCGCTCCGCCGCGGCGAGCGCGTCCTCCGGGGTGTCGACGACTTCGCCGGCCGGCACCGGCACACCGTGCTCGGCGAAGAGATCCCTCGCCTGGTACTCGAACAGGTCCACGCGCTTGCGTCCTCTCGGGTGGGCTGGCGGGCCCTGAGGGCCGAGGGGCAACGGCGGAAATCCTGTCCCTTCCTCTGGACAGCTGCCGCTGCGTGGAGCAACTATATGGTTACTCCATACGGTATGCAATCTACGATGCAGCCGTACGACCCGTCGACCACGAGGAGTTGGCGTCACATGGCCACGACCAACACCCCATCCGGGACACCCGGGGAGACACCCTCGGAGACACCGTCCGAAACCATCTCCGGCGGCCATCTGGTCGCCAAGGCACTCAAGGCCGAGGGCGTGGACGTGATCTTCACGCTCTGCGGCGGCCACATCATCGACATCTACGACGGCTGCGTGGACGAGGGCATCGACGTCGTCGACGTGCGCCACGAGCAGGTCGCCGCGCACGCCGCCGACGGCTATGCCCGGATCACCGGTCGCCCCGGCTGCGCCGTGGTCACCGCGGGACCCGGCACCACCGACGCCGTCACCGGCGTCGCCAACGCGTTCCGCGCGGAGAGCCCGATGCTGCTGATCGGCGGTCAGGGCGCGCTGAGCCAGCACAAGATGGGCTCACTCCAGGACCTGCCGCACGTCGACATGATGACCCCGATCACCAAGTTCGCCGCCACGGTGCCGCACACCGCCCGCGCCGCGGACATGGTGTCCATGGCGTTCCGGGAGTGCTACAACGGCGCCCCGGGGCCGTCGTTCCTGGAGATCCCCCGCGACATCCTCGACGGCAAGGTCCCGGTCTCCTCCGCGACCGTTCCCGCCGCGGGCCGCTACCGCGCCTCCACCCGCAGCATGGGCGACCCCGCCTCCGTGGAGCGGCTCGCGGACCTGATCACCGCCGCCGAGAAGCCCTGCGTGCTGCTCGGCACCCAGGTGTGGACCTCCCGCGCCACCGACGACGCCATCGCCTTCGCGCGCGGGCTCAACGTCCCGGTCTTCATGAACGGCGCCGGCCGCGGCACCCTGCCGCCCGGCGACCCGCACCACTTCCACCTCTCGCGCCGCTACGCGTTCAACAACGCCGACCTCATCCTGATCGTCGGCAGCCCCTTCGACTTCCGCATGGGGTACGGGCGCAGGCTGCCCAAGACGGCCAAGGTCGTCCAGATCGACCTGGACTACCGCACCGTCGGGAAGAACCGCGACATCGACCTCGGCCTGGTCGGCGACCCGGGCGCCATCCTGGCCGCCACGGCGCAGGCCGCCTCCGGCCGGGCCGGCGGGACCGGGGCCAGCAGCGTCGCCCGCAAGGCGTGGTTCGAGGAGCTGCGGGCCCAGGAGGACGCGGCGTACCAGAAGCGGCTGCCCCGGCAGCTGTCCGACGCCAACCCCATCCACCCGCTGCGACTCGCCCACGAGATCAACGAGTTCCTCACGGAGGACTCGGTCTACATCGGCGACGGCGGCGACATCGTCACCTTCTCCGGCGGCGTGGTGCAGCCCAAGTCCCCCGGGCACTGGATGGACCCGGGCCCGCTCGGCACCCTCGGCGTCGGCATCCCGTTCGTCCTGGCGGCCAAGTACGCCCGGCCCGAGAAGGAGGTCGTCGCCCTCTTCGGCGACGGCGCCTTCAGCCTCACCGGCTGGGACTTCGAGACCCTGATCCGCTACAACCTGCCGTTCGTCGGAGTGATCGGCAACAACTCCTCGATGAACCAGATCCGCTACGGCCAGGAGCAGAAGTACGGCAAGGAGCGCGGCCGGGTCGGCAACACGCTGGGCGACGTGCGCTACGACGAGTTCGCCCGGATGCTCGGCGGCCACGGCGAGGAGGTCCGCGACCCGGCCGAGATCGGCCCGGCGCTGCGGCGCGCCCGCGAGTCGGGCCTGCCCGCGCTCGTCAACGTGTGGGTCGACCCGGACGCCTACGCGCCGGGAACCATGAACCAGACCATGTACAAGTGAGGGGGCGCCCCAGATGACCGACGCACTCACGACCGACGCGGCCACCACCGACGCACCCAAGGCACTGGCGGGTGTGCGCGTCCTCGACATGACGCACGTCCAGTCCGGACCCTCCGCCACCCAGCTGCTCGCCTGGCTGGGGGCCGACGTGATCAAGCTGGAGGCCCCGGGCCGCGGCGACATCACCCGCAGCCAGCTGCGGGACGTCCCCGACGCGGACAGCCTCTACTTCACGATGCTCAACTGCAACAAGCGCAGCATCACGCTCAACATGAAGACCCCCCAGGGCAAGGGGCTGTTCAAGCAGCTCGTCTCGCGCTCCGACGTCCTCGTGGAGAACTTCGGCCCCGGCGTGATCGACCGCTTCGGCTTCCCCTGGGAGGTCCTGCGCGACCTCAACCCCCGCCTGGTGTACGCCAGCATCAAGGGCTTCGGCCCCGGCCGCTACGCCGACTTCAAGGCGTACGAGGTGATCGCCCAGGCGATGGGCGGCTCCATGGCCACCACCGGGTTCGAGGACGGCCCGCCGCTTGCCACCGGCGCTCAGATCGGCGACTCGGGCACCGGCGTCCACCTGGTCGCCGCCGTCCTGGCCGCGCTCTACCAGCGCACCCAGACCGGCCGCGGCCAGCGGGTGCGGGTGGCGATGCAGGAGGCCGTTCTCAACCTCTGCCGGGTCAAGCTCCGCGACCAGCAGCGCCTGACCCACGGCCCGCTGGGGGAGTACCCCAACGAGCAGTTCGGCGACGAGGTCCCGCGTTCCGGGAACGCCTCGGGCGGCGGGCAGCCGGGCTGGGCGGTGCGCTGCGCCCCCGGCGGGCCCAACGACTACATCTACGTCATCGTGCAGCCCCAGGGCTGGAAGCCGCTGGCGCAGCTGATCGGCAGGCCCGAGCTCGTCACCGACGAGGCGTGGGCCACCCCCGAGGCGCGGCTGTCCAAGCTGGACAAGATGTTCGCGCTGGTCGAGGAGTGGACCGAGCGGCACACCAAGTGGGAGGTCATGGACGTCCTGAACGCCCACGACATCCCCTGCGGCCCGATCCTCTCCACCCGTGAGCTGATCGACGACGGCACGCTGGCCGACCTCGGCGCCGTGGTGGAGGTGGAACACCCGCAGCGCGGCAGCTTCAGGACGGTCGGCTCCCCGCTGCGGCTGTCCGACTCGCCCGTCGACGTCAGGCGCCCGCCGCTGCTCGGCGAGCACAACGACGAGGTCTACTCCGAACTCGGCTACACCGCCAAGCAGTTGGACGGGCTGCGTTCCATCGGCGTCATCTGACCCATCCGTACCCGGGCCGCGCCCCTCGCGGCTTCCTGAGGAGACATCAGTCCATGGGGAACGACGAGCCAGACAACGAAGAACAGGGCAACGACACCTACGACCGTGCCACGGTGCGCGCACTCATCGACCGGCTCACCGCCGAGGGCAGGACCGCGCTGACCGCCCCCGAGGGCAAGGTGGTCTGCGACGCCTACGGCATACCGACGCCCGGCGAGGCCCTGGCCACCAGCGCGGAGGAGGCGGTCGGGTTCGCCGAGGCGATGGGCCTGCCGGTGGTGCTGAAGATCGTCTCGCCGCAGATCCTGCACAAGACCGACGCCGGCGGCGTGCTGGTCGGCCTGGAGACGCCCGAGGCGGTCGCCGAGGGCTATGCGACGATCCTCGCCAACGCCCGCGCCTACGACCCGGCGGCGACCATCGTCGGCGTCCAGGTGCAGCAACTGGTCCCGCCGGGACAGGAGGTGATCGTCGGGGCGGTCAGCGACCCGACCTTCGGCAAGGTGGTGGCCTTCGGCCTCGGCGGCGTCCTGGTGGAGGTCCTCCAGGACGTCACCTTCCGCCTGGCGCCCGCGAGCGCGGCCGACGCCGGGTCCATGCTGGACTCCATCGCGGCGGCGGCGGTGCTGCGCGGGACGCGCGGCGCCGAGCCGGTGGACCGCGGCGCCCTCGCCGAGGTGATCGTCCGGCTCTCCGACCTGGTCACCGACTTCCCCGAGATCGGCGAGGCCGATCTCAACCCGGTGGTCGCCCTGCCGCACCGCGACGGGTCCCCCGGCGCGATCGCGGCGGACGTGCGGATCATCCTCGATCCCGACCCGGCGCCGGCGCGGCCCCGCTTCTCGCCCGAGGACATCCTGCGGTCCATGGACCGGCTGATGAAGCCGGACGCCGTGGCCGTGATCGGCGCCTCGGCCGAGGAGGGCAAGATCGGCAACTCGGTGATGAAGAACCTGGTCAACGGCGGCTTCGCCGGGGAGATCTACCCGGTCAACCCAAAGGCCGAGGAGATCCTGGGCCGCAGGGCGTACGCCGGCATCTCCGACGTGCCGGGCCCGGTGGACGTCGCGGTGTTCGCCATCCCGGCCAGGTTCGTCCCCGCCGCGCTGGAGGAGGCCGGCCGCAAGGGCGTCGCCGCGGCCGTCCTCATCCCGTCCGGTTTCGCGGAGACGGGCGAGACGGAGCTCCAGGACAAGGTGGTGGCCATCGCGCGGAAGTACGGCGTCCGCATCCTGGGCCCCAACATCTACGGCTACTACTACACGCCCTCCAACCTGAGCGCGACCTTCTGCACCCCCTACGACGTCAAGGGCGGGGTGGCGCTCAGCTCGCAGAGCGGCGGCATCGGCATGGCGATCCTCGGCTTCAGCCGCACCACGCGCACCGGCGTCTCCGCGATCGTCGGCCTGGGCAACAAGTCGGACCTGGACGAGGACGACCTGCTGACCTTCTTCGCCGAGGACCCCCACACCACGGCCATCGCCATGCACCTGGAGGACCTCAAGGACGGCCGCGCCTTCGTCGAGGCCGCCCGGCGGACCGTGCCGAAGAAGCCCGTGGTCGTGCTGAAGGCGGGCCGCACGGCGCTCGGCGCCCGCGCCGCGGGGTCCCACACCGGGGCGCTCGCGGGCGACGACCGGGTCTACGACGACATCCTGCGCCAGGCCGGGGTGATCCGTGCCCCGGGGCTGAACGAGATGCTGGAGTACGCCAGGGCACTGCCCGCGCTGCCCGCCCCGACGGGCGAGAACGTGGTGATCATCACCGGGGCCGGCGGCTCCGGGGTCCTGCTCTCGGACGCCTGCGTGGAGGCCGGGCTGACCCTGATGGACATCCCGCCCGACCTCGACGAGGCGTTCCGGCGGTTCATCCCCCCGTTCGGCGCCGCGGGCAACCCGATCGACATCACCGGCGGGGAACCGCCGTCCACCTACGAGGCCACCATCAGGCTCGGCCTCTCCGACCCGAGGATCCACGCGCTGATCCTCGGCTACTGGCACACCATCGTCACCCCGCCGATGGTGTTCGCGGAGCTCACCGCCAAGGTCGTGGCGGAGTTCCGCGCCCAGGGCATCGACAAGCCCGTGGTCGCCTCGCTCGCCGGGGACACCGAGGTCGAGGAGGCGTCCGCCTACCTCTTCGAACGCGGCATCGTCGCCTACCCCTACACCACCGAGAAGCCGGTCGCCGCGCTCGGCGCCAAGTACCGGTGGGCGCGTGCGGCGGGGCTGCTGCCGCCGGCGCGCTGAGACCCGCCTGGGCCGACCGCGGTCACGGCCGGCCCAGGCGTCGCACCACCGCTCACCCACCCACCCC
>NZ_LAVK01000252.1 GCF_001083795.1 Streptomyces sp. SBT349 | reverse complement strand
AGGGGACGGAGGGCTGGGGGATCCAGTGCGTACGGAAGAGCGCGTCATGGTGGGCATTGCCGACCGCGCGCAGCCGGGCCGGGCCGTCGAGCAGCTTGTGCCGGGTGACCTTGCCCGTCGCGGTGCGCGGGATACGCGCGATCTCGTACAGCTCGTCGGGGACCTTGAAGTACGACAACCGCTCCCGGCACAGGGCGAGTGCCTGGGCGGGGTCGAACCCGCCGGGTGCGGGGACGATGAAGGCCACCGGGACTTCGCCGAAGACGTCGTGCGGCTTGCCGGCCACGGCGGCGTCGGCCACGCCGGGCACCATCCGCAGGACGTCCTCCACCTCGACGGGGTGGATGTTCTCCCCGGCGCGGATGATGAGTTCCTTGAGCCGGCCGGTGACGGTCAGATAGCCGTCGCGGTCGCGGCGGGCGAGGTCGCCGGTGTGGAACCAGCCGTCGCGCAGTGCCTCGGCGGTGGCCTCGGGCTGGTCGTGGTAGCCCGCCATGATGTTCGGGCCGCGGACCCACACCTCGCCCTCGGTCCCGTCGGGGACGTCCAGACCCGTGCGGTGATCGACCACGCGCAGGGCGAGACCGGGCACGGGCAGTCCCCAGGAGCCCTCGCTCCGGGGCCCGGTCGGCCAGTTGATGGCGATCGAACCGGAGGTCTCGGTGCTGCCGTAGGCGTCGATGAGCGGGGCCTGGAAGGCGTCCTCGACCGAGCGGCGCAGCGCGGCGGTGGTCACGGCGCCGCCGACCAGGCCCACCCTCAGCCGGGGCGCCGTGACCCCGGGGGCGTTGGCGGCGCGGACGAGGTAGTGGTAGAGCGTGGGGACACCGGCGATGACCGTGGATTCCTCCTGGCCCCACAGGTCCAGCACGTCCTCGGCGGAGTGCCCGTCGGTGATGCGGGCGGTCGCGCCGACGGCCGTCACGGCCAGCACGCAGACGATGTGGGAGAGGCTGTGGGACAGGGGCAGCGGCCAGAGCACCCGGTCCTCGGCGGTGAGGCCGAGCGCGGGCACGTAGGACGCGGCGACCGACCAGAGGCAGTTGCGCTGGGTGGCGAGCACGCCCTTGGGCTCGCTGGTGGTGCCCGAGGTGAAGAGCATCCAGGCGACGTCGTCGAGCCCGTGGTCGTCGCGGGCCGGTGTGCCGGGCTCCGTCGTGGCGAACCGCTCGAAGGACAGGCAGCCCGGCGGCGCCGGGTCCTCGCCCACCACCAGCACCGTCAGCGGGTTCGCCTCGGGCCGCAGCCGGCGCAGCAACGGCAGATGGGCGCTGTCGGTGATGACGACCCGGCTGCCGCTGACGGTGAGCAGATGCTCCAGCTCGGCCAGGGAGACGTGCGGATTGACCGGGACGCCGATCCCCCCGGCGCGGACGACGGCGAAGTAACTCTCCACCATTTCCACCCGGTTGCCGAGGAACATGGCCACCCGGTCGCCCGGCAGCAGGCCCAGTTCGGCGAAATGTCCGGCGAGCCGACGGGTGCGCGCCTCCAGGTCCGCGTAGCTGACGGCACGCCTGGCGTCGGCGTAGGCGGTCTTGTCGCCGAAGCGGCTGCTCTGTTCCCTGAGGAGGTCCTGGATGGGGCGGATCAGTTCGGCACGCAGCATGCTGCCTTCATCACACTCCCATGGTCCGTGTTCCGGGCCAGACTTCGGCGGCTTCGCCCACGCACAGCTTCACACCGGGGGCAGCGCCGAAGACCCCCTGATCCACCCCCCTCATCTCCCCTCACTTGTCGATCACCGGCTTGCTCGTCGTCGCCGGGCGGGAGCCCGCTGTTGGGTTCGCCGTACCGGAGGTGGGAGGAGCCGATGCCCTACCCTTCGACGGCACACCGTCTACAGCTTCCAGGCCGCCTGGGCCGACGAATGGCGGCGGGCGCAGACGCCGGAGGGGACCGGCGAGGCGGCGCGGGCACGTCGCTGCGGACCGGTCTGCTGTACACCGGCATCGGCACCGCTCCGGTGGGGGCTCTCCTTCCTCACCTCGCTCGGCGCCCGCCTGGTGCACCTCGTGCCGGAAGGCTCGGGGGGCGCCGTGGTCGACGTGGACGAGGTGTACCTGCCGCTGCTGCGGGAGGCGCGGGCGCGGTTCCTGCTGGTGCGCCCGGACCACCACGTCTACGGTGCGGCGCGCACCTCCCGTGAACTGGCGAAGCTGGTCGACCGGTTCCGCTCCGGGCTGCTGGCGTGAACCGGGCGGTCAGAGGATGTAGGGCAGCTCCTGGCGTCGTTTGACGTTGAGCTTCCGGAACACCCGGGTGAGGTGCTGCTCGACCGTGCTCGCGGTGATGTAGAGCTTGGCGGCGATCTCCCGGTTGGTGTGTCCCTTGACCGCCAGCAACGCGATCCGGCGCTCCTGCATGGTGAGCGAGGGCAGCGCGTCCTGGCGCTGTTTCGCCGATGACACGGACTCGGGGTCGACGGGGTCCAGGCCGGCCTCCCGGCACAGGTACTCCGCCCCGGTCTGTCTGGCGAGGTGCCAGGCGCGGTGGGCCACCCGGCGCGCGTTGCGCTGGTCGCCGATGTCCCTGAAGGCGGTGCTGAGGTCGATCAGGGCGCGGGCCAGTTCGTAGTCGCAGCCGCTGTCCTTGAGCAGGTCGACGGCCTCGGTGAGCAGTTGCGGGCGCCGGTTGACCCGGCTGACCGCCGCCAGGGTGCGCAGGCACAGTCCGCGGTCCCGCGACAGGCCGGGCTGGAGCCGGGCCATCTGGTCCCGCACCAGGCGTTTGGCCTGCTCCTGGTCGTCCTGGGCCAGCCATGCCTCGGCGGCGCTGGTCCGCCACGGGACCGTGTCGACGCCGGCGGCGTCCCAGGTCTCGGCGAGTCGGCCGCAGGCCAGGAAGTCGGCGAGCGCGGCCTGGGGATGGTGGGTCGCCAGCCGGTAGTGGCCCCGGGCGTGCAGGTATTGCGTGCCGTAACGGCTGTGCACGGCCTGCTCGGGCACCGGCTGCGCCACGTATGTCGCCGCCAGTGCCAGTCTGCCGGACCGGGTGGCGGCCAGGATGGCGCAGCCCAGCACCGCGGCCAGTCCGGTCCCCCAGCCCTGTGGTGGTACGAGGGCCAGTGCGCGGGCCGCCAGGTCGTGGGCGTGGGTCAGCCGTCCCTGTCGCAGGTGAGCCTCGGCCCGCAGCGCGAGGAACCTGCCCTGCCAGGCGACAGCGTGGTGGTCGGCGGCTTCGGCCTCCAGCTTCTCGCACCACGCGACGACCTCGTCCACGCGGTTGGCGTGGAGCAGCGCGCGGAGGGCGAGCGTCGCGGACTCCGCGTTCCACAGCGAGCCGTGGTCGAGGTGGAAGGTGCCCAGCAGCAGCGCGGCGCGGTGCACGAGCTGGTCGGTGCGTCCGCGGACCAGGTCGTCGGCCAGCGCCAACGCCGAGGGCAGCCACGGGTCGTAGCAGGGGGCGGCCTCGGGGGCGGCCGCACCGACGGAGTGGGCGAGCTTGCGCAGCCCGGTGTGGAGGGGGTAGGCCATCGCCGCCCAGGTGGTCAGGGGGCGGATGTCCTCGGTGCCGGGCGCGGCGCCCTGGTGGGAGCGGGTGCGCAGCGTGTCCAGCAGGGTGGTCAGCTCGTCCAGGGCGCCGGCCTCGGCCAGGCCCAGCACGAGCTCGGATATCTCCAGCCGGTCCAGGTGGCCGGCGGTGAAGTCCGCCAGCCGCGTCCGCAGATGACGGACCGCCACCTGGGGTGTGAGCTGCCACTCCAGTCGGCTGAGCCCGGCGCGGATGCCCGCCGCGGTGGGCCCGTCCGTCCCGGTGCGCCGAGCGAGGTCCAGACAGTCGCGTGCGGTTTCGACGTCGCCGGTCGTCAGTGCCTCGCGGGAGGCGGCGACCAGAACCTCGGTGGCGCAGTCGATGCCGGGGTCCGCGGCTCCCATCAGCTGCCGGGCCACGGTCAGCGCGGGCGCGCCGGCCTCGTGCAGCAGTTCGGCGGCCGCACGGTGCAGGGTGGCCCGGCCGTCGGCGGGCATGTCCTCCAGCACGGTGGTGACGGCCACCGGATGCCGGAACGCGTGCCGCTCGGTGAGCACGCCGGCGCCGGCCAGGGCATGCAGGTCCTCGGTGGCGACCGTGGCGCCCACGCCGGCCAGCCGGGCCACGTCGGCGACCTCGGCCGCGCCGCCGAGCACGGCGAGGGCGCGCACCACGGACAGCATCGAGGGACGGCAATGTGCCACGAGGTCGAGCAGCGCCTGTCCGTAGCCCTCCGGGTAGGTCGCGCCGCCGGCCTGCTGATCCACGATCAGGGTCTGGACGGCCAGGAGGTTGCCGCCGCTGATGCCGTGCAGTTCGGCGGTGAGCCGTGGGGTGGCGATGTGCGGTCCGAGCAGGCGGGTGGCCAGGGTGTGAACCCCGTTGCGGCTGAGGAGGTTCAGGGTGAGGTGGAGCGCGTTGGGGCTGCGCAGGAGCAGTCGCGCCGGGACGGATGTGCGTGGCCGCCGCAGGGTCTGGTCGTCGGTGAGCAGCACCAGGATGCGGGCGCGGTGCAGCCAGGGCACCATGCCGGCGAGGAAGTGCAGGGACGGGGCGTCCAGGTAGTGGGCGTTGTCGACGCAGATCACCAGGGGGGTGGTCTCGGCGAGGCGGGCCAGTTCCACGGTGAGCTTCTGGAAGACACCCAGGACATGGGCCTGCGGGTCGCCGCCCGCGAACTCCCCGTCGGTGACGGTGTGTTCCACCGCCGAGGAGAGCAGGGCGCACATCCGGTCCCGGTCGGGCGAGGGGATCGTCATACCGTGTAAGAGCTGGGTCACGACTCCGCACGGCAGTTGGTGTTCCCGCAACGAGGCGGTGGCGCGCAGGACGCGGGCACCGGCCGGTTCGAGGGACTCCAGGAATTCGTGGACCAGCCGGCTCTTGCCGCTGCCCAACGGCCCGTCCACGATGGCCAGTCGCCCCCTGCCCTGGTCGGCGTCGGTGAGCAGTCCGCCCAGCTCGCCCAGGATCTCGTCGCGCTCCACCAGGAAGAAGGAACCTCCCCGGTTCCCGCGCATACCGGCCGCCGGTCGGTCGGCGTCGGCCAGGGAATCACGATACTCCGACAGGATCACAGGAACCCCCATTTCCTGGAGCATATCGACATACACGGTCAATCGTAGGACATATGCCGACGAAGGGCAAGTAACGGCCTTCGCTGAATGGTAACTTCTGCCTCTCGGGGGAGGGTGCGCACAAATCCTGTGGGATATCAGGGGTCGGGGTGCCGTCCGGCATGAAACGGCCCCCTGTGGTCTGTTGCCGCGAGGATCATGTATGACAGCCTCTGATCATGGTGCTGCCAACGCGTCCCCGTGGAGAGCGGATGTCACCGTGAGGGCCGCCGTGCTGACGGAGCCCGGCGCGCTGTCCGTGGTGTCCGTTCCGGAGCCGTCCTGCGGCCCCGGGGACGTGCTGATCCGGATGCGGGGCACGGGCCTGTGCGGCTCCGACCTCGCGGTGTTCAGGGGAGAACGGCGGCCACCGCGGCTGCCCTGGATCCTGGGCCACGAGGGGACGGGACACGTCGTCGAGGCAGGCGGCGAGGTGAGCGGTCTGCACAGCGGGCAGGACGTCGTCATCGAACCGGACTACTGCTGCCTGACGTGCGATGCCTGCCTGGCCGGGAGGACGTCGGCCTGCGGCGGCCGGGCCGCGGTCGGACTGACCGTCCCCGGCCTGCTGAGCGACTACGTGGTGGCACCGGCCGCGTTCGTCTGGCCCGTCGCACCGCGTCTGGCGCCCGAGGACCTGGTCTGCGCGGAGCCGGCGACCGTGGCGCGGGCGGCGATGCGGCGCTCGGGCATCGCTCCGGGCCGGAGCTGCCTGGTGATCGGGGCCGGCTCGCAGGGCCTGCTGCTGTGTCAGGCCCTGATCGCCCACGGCGTGACGGTGTTCGTCCAGGAGCCCAACGAAGCCCGCCTCGGCCGCGCCCGTTCCCTCGGCGCGACGGCACTTCCACCGGACGGGCGCGAACTCCCCTATCTCTTCGAGACGTCCGGGGCCCGCGGGGCCCTCGAACAGGGGCTGCGACGGCTCGCGCGACACGGCACGGCCGTGCTGATCGGGATGGACACCTCCCCGCTCGACATCTCCCCCCGTGATCTCGTGGCGGGACAGATCACCCTCGTCGGCAGCCTCATCTACGACCACCCGGCGGACTTCGCGCAGACCGTCCGCGCCCTGGAAGCCCGGACGCCGGCCCGGCTCGGCGCGGTGGTCAGCGACGGCTACGCCCTGGAGGACGTCCAGAAGGCGTTCACCGCGGCGTCCACGGCAGCGGGGAAGGTGTGGATCGACCTCTCCTGAACCGGGTGCGCGGGCTCATCCCTTCACCGATCCCGTCGCCATCCCCTTGGTCAGGAACGGTTCGAGGAAGAGGAAGAGAATGACCATCGGCACCATCGAGATCAGGCCGACGGCCATCAGGCCGGACCAGTCGACGCTGAACTCGCCGATGAAGGAGGCGATGCCGACGGTGACCGTCCAGCCGTCGGGGTTGCCCATGAGCGTGCGGGCGAAGAGGAAGTCGCCCCAGGTGAGGATCGACGCGTAGGTGAACGTCGCGGCGATGCCGGGCTTGAGCAGGGGGACGACCACGCGCCACAGCGCCCCCGCTCTTCCGCATCCGTCGATCATCGCGGCCTGTTCGATCTCGACCGGGACGGCGTCGACGAAGCCCTTCATCAGCCAGGTCGTGAACGGAACGGTGGCCGCGGTGTTGACCAGGGTGACCGACCACAGGTTGTTGACCATGCCGACGTGGGCGAAGAGCACGAAGACCGGGATGATCAGCAGCGTGCCCGGCAGCATCCGGCTGAACAGCAGGGTGAAGCCCATCGCCTGCTGGCCCTTGGTGCGGAAGCGGGAGAGGCTGTAGCCGCCCAGCGTGCTGACCACCGTGGAGATGACGGCGGCGCCCACCGTGGTGATCGTGGAGTTCCACATCCACTTCAGGACGGGCACGTCGTCGAGCACGGAGGTGTAGGCGCTGATCGAGGTGGCGTCGGCGGGCGGGACCAGCGGGGGGTCGGAGACCAGCAGCCGTTCGGAGGGGACGACCGAGGTCATGATCATCCAGTAGATGGGGAACATCAGCACGGAGGTGATCGCGATCGCCAGGGCGAGCAGGGACCACCGGCGTGGGCGGGAGAGTGTGGTGGACATGGGTGCTCCTGTGGTGACGGGCCGGTTCAGCCGAACTCGCGGCGCACGGACCGGCCCGCGGCCTTCAGCAGGGCGCCGCAGATCGCCATGGTCACGATGCCCAGCGCGGCGGCGGTGCCCATCTCGAAGAACTGGAAGGCTTCGTTGTAGATCCGGATGGCGAGCGTTTGGGTGGCGTCGTTGGGGCCCCCGCCGGTGAGCGGGAAGATGAAGTCGAACTCGCGGAAGACGCCGATGCCGGTGATCACGATGGCCAGTGCGGAGGCCGGGCGGACGGCGGGCCAGGTCACATGGGCGAACTGCCGCAGCGGCGACGCGCCGTCCATGCGCGCGGCTTCGTAGAGATCGTTGGGCACCGACTGGAGCTGGGCCAGCAGGACCAGGATGAAGAACGGGTAGTACTTCCAGATCGTCGGCAGGATCACGGCGAACATGGCGGTGTTCTCGTCCGCGAGCCAGGCGACGTTGCCGTCGATGATGCCGACCGAACGCAGCAGGTGGTTCACGACGCCGTAGGAGGCGTCGAGCATCCAGCTGAACGCCGCGCTCACCACCACTCCGGGTACCGCCCACGGCAGCAGGACCAGGGGCCGGATGATCCGGCGTCCGGGGAATGCCTTGTTGAGCAGGAGGGCGAGGCCCAGGCCGAGGCCGAAGGCGGGGAGCACGACGCCGAGGGTGTAGACGATCGACCGCACGATGTCGCTGACCAGACCGGGGTCGGTGAGGACGTCGCCGTAGTTGTCGAGCGTGAGCGGGTTCTGCTCCAGGTTGAGCAGGTCGGAGATCTGGCCGCCGCGGAGGCTGAGGTCGATCGCCACGTAGAGCGGGTAGGCCATCAGCAGACCGACGACGGCGAGGGTGGGCGAGAGCGTCAGGTACGCGAAGACGCTGCGGCGCCGGTGCTCGCGCCGCAGCGCGGGCGAGGGCTCGGGCGCGGTCGGCGGCCTGGGGGTGGCGGTCTTCGCGACACCTCCGCGCGGGGTGTGCTGCGATTCGGTGGTCATCGTTGCTCCATGGCCTGTTCGAGCTCGTCCTGAAGGTCGGCGGCGACCGAGGCGGTCGACTCGTCGGTGGTGATCAGGGCCGTGGAAGCGGCCGACGCGATGTCGCTGATACGGCCGAACTGCTCCCGGTGGGTCTGGTTGCCCGGGAAGATCGACACGGCTTCGTCCGCGAGCTGCTGGAAGAGTTCGAGCTGCGGGGTCTCGGCGACGGCCCGGGCGGTGACCGAGCCCGCCCGTGGCGCGGGGTTGGCGGTCAGCTCGGTGTAGCGGCGCTGCCACGTCGGTGTGCAGGCCAGCGCGATGAAGTCCCACACCGCCTCCGCCTTGCGCGGGTCGAGGCCGGCGGGCATGTGGATGCTGTTCGAGACGCCGCCGGGGACCTGGGGGAACGGTGCGCGGGCGGCCTTCAGGTGGGGGCGGACCGCGTCGGTCGCGCCGCCGAGCTCGTTCACGAAGAAGGGGCCGTCCAGGATCATCGCGATCTTTCCGGTGAGGAAGAGTTCGTTGCGCTGCTGGGACTGGATGCCTCGCGGCGCTTGGGCGAGGGCTCGGCGGTAGAGGTCGAGGCCGGCGATCGCCGCGTCGCTGTCGGCGGTGAACCCGCCGTCGTCGGTGGACAGCGCGGCCCCGCTGCCGACGACGAAGGCGGCGAGCTCCGTGTAGTTGTCGGGGTTCGGGGCCGTCGTGGCACCGAACCCGTAGATCCCGTCGCCGGTGATCGCCTCGGCGGCCGCGATCATCTCCTCCGCCGTGGCCGGGACCCCGGCTCCGACGGAGTCGAGCAACTGCTGGTTGTAGAAGAGGTTGTAGCCGTAGCCGAGCAGCAGGACGCCGTGGTTCTCGCCGTCCAGCGCCATCTCCTCCTGCAACGGCGTCCAGGTGCGCAGGACGTCGGTGGACCGCAGGCGGTCCTCCAGCGAGGCCAGCCAGCCGCGGCCGGCGAACTCGGCGGCGTTGCGCGCCGGGAGGTGCACGATCTCGGGGCGGTCGTTGGCGGCGAACCGGATCGTGAGCTGGTCGACGTAGCTGTCGAACGGCAGCGAGTAGAAGTCCACCTCCACATCGGGGTGGGTCCGTTCGAACTCGTCGATCAGCTCGCGCCACCACAGCGAGAAGGTCCCCTCGGCGGCCTGCCAGGAGGGGAACTCCAGCACGGTCTTCCCGCCGGCCGCCCCTTCGCCCGAGTGGCAGCCGGCGAGCACCGCGCCCGCGGCGCCCGCCAGCCCGAGCGAGAGCACGCGCCGCCGGGACGGTCCCGAACGTCGCGACGGCGCCGGGCCGTTGCGCGGCGGCGCCATCAGCCGACACCGCCCGACGTGCGGGGTGAGATGACGGGCGGACCGGCCTGGTGGGGGTATACGGCGGGGCCGGTGTAGCCCAGTGCCGTGCTGACCTCGTCGGCTGTCTCGATCACGCGTCCGGCCAGCTCCCCCTCGCGGTTGTCGAGGTCCATGGCCGACAGCGAGCCGGAGATCGAGATGGCCGCGACGACGTCCCCGGCGGCGTCGCGGATCGGCGCCGCCACGCAGGCGCGGCCCAGGGCGAGCTCCTCGACCTCCGTGGCGTACCCGCGTCCGGCGACGAGCTCGATCTGCGCGTCGAGCTCCTCGTGGGTGCCGACGGTCCGGCCGGTGAACCTCGGCAGCTGGGGGAGCATCGCGCGCCGCTGGTCGGGGGTGGTTCCCCCCAGCAGGCACTTGCCCATGCCGGTGGCGTGCAGGGCGTTGCGCTGTCCGGCCAGCGTCATCGACTTCGGAGCGAGCGCTCCCTCGAAGTTGGCGAGGTAGAAGACGGTGCCGCGGTGCAGGACGGACACGTTGACGCCGAGCCCGAGCAGTGCGGCGGCCTCCTGGGCGTGCCTCCGGGAGGCGCGGTAGACCGGATGCTGGTTGAGCGCCGACCCGGCCAGGGTGATCAGACCGGTGCCGAGCCGGTAGAGGCCGGACTCGGCGTCGCGCTCGACGTATTCGAGGGATTCGAGCGTCGCCAGCATGCGGGACGTCGTGGACTGGCCGAGCCGCGCACGGGATGCGACGTCGGCGACCCTGAGCGGCCGCCCGTCGTGGAACGCGGCGAGGACCGCGGCCGCGCGTTCGACGCTCTGGTTCGTGCTCGTGCCCTGCTCAGCACCCATGGCCAGCTCTCCTGCATCCGAAACACTTGCTTTCCGCAACGGATACTGCATTAGGCTATCCGCTCAATGCAAGAGCTGAACCGCAGAATGGATGCACGCATGCAGGTTGCCGCTGTCGAGACGTTCGTACTCAAGGTGTCCCATCACGAGGCGTACCTCGGCGCCCTGCCGGACGGCAGCGAGGTGCCGCCGGGCTACCAGGTACGCGCGCCCTGGCGCAGCCTGTACGCGCGCCGGTTCGAGACCCTGCTGGTCAAGGTGACCGCCGAGGACGGCACCGCGGGCTGGGGCGAGGCGCTGGCGCCGGTCGCCCCCGAGGTGCCCGCGGACATCGTCGACCTGCTGCTCGCTCCCACCCTGCTGGGGCAGGACGCGCTCGCGCCGCGGCCCGCCTGGGCGATGCTGCGGAACCTGATGCGCGAGCGCGGGCATCTCGTGGGCCACCAGGCCGACGCGCTGGCGGCCGTGGACATCGCGCTGTGGGACCTGGCCGGACGGCTGCGCGACGCACCCGTCGCCGCGCTGCTCGGCGGGGCCTTCCGGGACCGGCTGCCGACGTACGTCTCGGGGCTGCCCCGTCCCACCGACGAGGAGCGGGCCGAACTCGCCGCCGACTGGGCGGGCCGGGGCGCCGGCGCCGTCAAGCTGCACCTCGGTCACGGCGTGGAGGCCGACCTGGCCACGGTGGACGCCGTCCGGGCCGCCGCGCCCGCGTTGAAGGTCGCCGTGGACGCGCACTGGGCCTACGGCCAGGCCGAGGCCCGGCGGCTGGCCGCCGGCCTGGCCGACCGGGGCGGCTGGTTCCTCGAAGCGCCGCTGGCCCCCGAGGACGAGGAGGGCCACCGCAGGCTCGGCGAGCGGACGGCGCTGCCCGTGGCGGTGGGCGAGACCCTGCGCAACCGGTACGAGTTCGCCCGCTGGCTGCGCGCGCACGCGCTGGGCATCGCCCAGCCGGACGTGGCCCGTACCGGCATCACCGAGGCGATGGCGATCGCCGAGCTGTGCGCGGCGTCACACGTGCCGGTGGCGCCGCACCACTCCGTCGGGCTCGGCGTCTCCGTCGCCGCGGGCCTGCACGTGGCGGCGGCCATCGAGGACCTGCTGGTCTTCGAGTATCAGCCGACCTCGACCGAGGTCGGCCAGCGCGTCCTTCGCACCCCGCTGGAGGTCCACCCCGACC
>NZ_LAVK01000251.1 GCF_001083795.1 Streptomyces sp. SBT349 | reverse complement strand
GGGGGACCGGCGGGGGTGTCGTAGTGGTCGGTCCAGCCCGGTATGACGCGCTGGTTGCGCAGGTGGTCGGGGGCGAGGTCGCGGGCCGTGAGCCAGGAGCCGCGCTCGATCAGCAGCACCCGCTGCCCGGCCTCGGCCAGCACGCAGGCGACCACGCCTCCGCCGGCGCCCGCGCCGACGACGACGGTGTCGTAGCGGGCGGCGAGCTCGTCCCAGCCGGTGGTGCGCGGCGCCGCCGTCTCGGGCGCCGGATCGGCCTCCTCGGGCCCCGGGCGGTAGCCGATCTCGCGCCAGGCGGCGGGGTTGTCCCCGTAGTAGCCCGCGACGCACCGCCTGGCGAGGGCGACGAGGGCGGGGTGTTCGGCGAGGAGGCGCTCCTGCTCGCCGGGGGTGGCGCCGTCGAGGAGCGCCAGCGCGGGTGCGTGGTCGGCGCCGGCGAGGCCCTCGCCCACCCCCGCCGCCCATCCTCCGGGCACCACCCGTTCGACGAAGTCCCTGAGTGACGTCTCGTGCCGCGCCATGCCCCCGAGAATACGGACCGCCCCCGGCCACCTGGCCGAGGGGTCCCGGGCGGCCGGGCGGGAGCCCGGCGTCAGAGTTCCTTGCGCTCCTCCGGGAGGCGGGCCGTCACGCGGCCGGCCGTGACGCGGGTCTCGAACACCGGCTGGGGGGCCGTCGCGGGACCTTCGAGGTTCCAGCCGTCGGAGAGGCGGAAGAGGCTCCCGTGCCAGGGGCACCGCACGCAGCCGTCGATGATCTCGCCCTCGGACAGCGGCCCGGCCATGTGGCTGCACCGGTCGGCCATCACCTGCACCGTGTCGTCGGCGGCGCGCAGCACCAGCACCGGCACGTCGCTGAAGACGCGCTGGACCGGCTCGCCCACCGGGAACTCGGAGAGCTGACCGAGCAGGTGCCAGCCCGGTTCGACGACGGCCGCGACCTGTTCGGCGTGGTTGACGCCCGCTCCCTGGCGGTAGGCGAGGTGGCCGCCCAGGGCGCCGCCGAGCGAGGCCGTGGCCAGGCCCGCGAAGGCGTAGCCGCGACCGCGCAGGCCCCGGCCCCTGATCCGGGAGACGACCGAGGCGGTGTACAGGACGATCGCCGCCGAGTTGGCCGCGGCGTGGACCAGGCCGACCCGCGCCTGCGGCTTGCGCAGCTCGGCCCAGTCGGCGAAGCCCGCGACGGCCGCGGGTGCCGCCGAGGCGACGCCCACCGCGATCAGCGCGCCCGCGCCCTTGCCGCGGCCGGGGATGAGGTCGAGGAGGGCGGCCGAGGTCCAGGTGCCGATCGGCAGCTGGACCAGCGCCGGGTGCACCGGGTGTCCCAGCCAGGTGCCGTGGAGGACGTCGCGGGTCCCCGAGGGCATCAGCCGCACGATGCCGCGGAGCGAGGTGATCAACGAGTCGGCCCACCGCGACCCCTCGATCCGGTCCACGGCGGCCAGCACCCGCCCGGGGCCGGCCGAGCGGTCGGGGAGGACGGACTGGGCGGCGGCGGTGGCACTGGGAAGTCTCTCGAAGAAGGCCATGCCGTCCAGTTCCCCTCTCCCCGGGAGGCAAACAGCTCGCCCGCGCGTCGGCGCTGGCAGAATGCCCCGCATGGAGCAGCGGACTTTCGACAGGTCAGGGGGGTCGGCGTCGGTCGTCGGCCTCGGCACGTGGCAGCTGGGCGCCGACTGGGGCACCGTCCGGGAGGCGGACGCGCTGGCCGTGCTGGACGCCGCCCGCGAGGCGGGGGTGACGTTCTTCGACACCGCGGACGTGTACGGGGACGGCCGCAGCGAGCGGACGATCGCGGCGTATCTGCGGGAGCGCCCCGACGCGGGAATCACGGTGGCCACCAAGATGGGCCGCCGGGTGGCGCAGGTCCCGGAGAACTACACGCTGGGGAACTTCCGGGCGTGGACGGACCGGTCCCGGGAGAACCTGGGGGTGGACCGGCTGGACCTGGTGCAGCTGCACTGCCCTCCGACGCCGGTGGTCGCGTCGGACGCGGTGTTCGACGCGCTGGACACGCTGGTCGCCGAGGAGCGGATCGCCGCCTACGGGGTGAGCGTGGAGACCTGTGAGCAGGCGCTCACCGCGATCGCGCGCCCGGGCACGGCGAGCGTGCAGATCATCCTGAACGCGTTCCGGATGAAGCCGCTGGAGCGGGTGCTGCCCGCGGCGGCGGAGGCGGGCGTGGCGATCATCGCCCGGGTGCCGCTGGCCTCGGGTCTGCTGTCGGGCCGGTACACGAAGGACACCGCGTTCGCGGCCGACGACCACCGCACGTACAACCGGCACGGGGAGGCGTTCGACCAGGGCGAGACGTTCTCGGGCGTGGACTACGCCACCGGCGTGGAGGCGGCGGCGGCGTTCTCCGCCCTGGCGCCCGAGGGGGCGACGCCCGCCCAGACGGCGCTGCGGTGGGTCGTGCAGCAGCCGGGCGTGACCACCGTGATCCCGGGGGCCCGCTCGGCGGAGCAGGCGCGTTCCAACGCGGAGGCCGCGGCGCTCCCGCCCCTGCCGGAGGAGACGCTGGAGGCGGTCCGGGCCCTGTACGACGAACGGATCAGGCCGCGGGTCCACGACCGCTGGTAGGGGCCGGGTCGCCCTGGCAGTCGGGGCACCAGGCCGTGGTGCGGCCCGAGACGCGGTCGCGGCGCATCGGTCCGCAGGAGCGGGGGCAGACGGGGTCCGGGTCGTCGCGGTGGCCGGTCAGCCAGGACGGCCTGGCGGGGACGTGGCCCTCCTTGACGGAGGCCCGCAGCACGGACCGCATGGCGCCCGCGAGCCTGCGCCGTTCGCCGGGTGCCAGGTCGCTCGCGGGGCGCGAGGGGCGGATGCCGGCGCGCCACAGGATCTCGTCGGCGAGCAGGTTCCCCAGGCCGGCGACGACGCTCTGGTCGGTGAGGACGCTCTTGATCCTGCCGCGCCGCCCGGCGAGGAGCCGGTCGAGCTGGGCGGGGGTGACGGACAGGGCGTCGGGGCCCTGGTCGCCGATGAGCCGGTCGACGCCGTCCTCGTCCTCGGCGAGCCAGATGCCCTTGAGCTTGCGCTGGTCGCGGAAGCGGAGCTGCCGGTCGTCGTCGAGGACGAAGGTGACGCGGTCGTGCGGCGCGAGCGGGTCGGTGGGGGCCTGTGCGACCAGGCGTCCCGTCATGCCGAAGTGCAGCAGCGCGGTGGGGCCGTCGGTGCGGGCGAGGAGCCACTTGCCGTGGCGCTCGGGCGCGCCGACGCGGCGGCCCACCAGGGCCTTGCGCAGGCGGGGCGCGGTGGTCTCGCGCAGGACTCCGGCGTCGGCGACGTCGATGCGGGTGATGCGGTGGCCGCTGCCGCACAAGTCCAGGACCCGGCGGTACCCCTCGACATCCGGCAATTCGGGCATGTCCTCACGGTACGCCGTGGGCCGCGGCCTCCGCGCGGGGACGGAGGATGGTCAGTATGTAGTCCTCCGCGGTGGCCTCCATGCCGACGTCGTTCTGGGCGCGCTCGGAGAGGTACCAGCGGTGCTCCAGCAGCTCGTGGTAGATCTGCGCGGTGTCGACCCCGTCGCGCAGGTCCTGGGGGACGGCGCGGACGGCGGGGCGGAAGACGTCGCGGACCCAGCGGTGGGCCAGCACCTCGGGGCGGGCGCCGAGGGGGTCGCCGGGGGCGTAGTCCTCCTGGGTGGCCATCCACGTCTCCAGGTCGTTGAGCAGGCTGCGGGCCTGGTTCTCCTCGGCGTCCAGGCCGGTGAGCCGCAGCAGTTGCCGCTGGTGGTGGCCCGCGTCCACGACCTTGGGCAGGAAGGTGACGGCGTCGCCGTCGGGGGAGCGCTGGATCTGCATCTCGGCGACGTCGAAGCCCAGCTCGTTGAGCCGCCTGATGCGGTGGTCGATGTAGTGGCGCTTGTCCCTGGGGTAGATCGAGGTGCGGGTCAGCTCGTGCCACAGGTCGCCGTACCGTTCGACGATCTCCTGGCCGAACGGGACGGGGTCGACGGACGGGTGCAGGGAGCCGCCCGCCTCCAGGTCCATCAGCTCGCCGACGATGTTGACCTGGGCGACCTCCAGGTCGTAGTCGCGCTGGCCGCGGGTGAGCGTGGGCTGTATCTGGCCGGTCTCGGCATCCACCAGGTAGGCGGCGTAGGCGCCGGCGTCGCGGCGGAAGAGGGTGTTGGACAGCGAGCAGTCGCCCCAGGCGAAGCCGCTCAGGTGGAGCCGGACCAGCAGCACGGCCAGCGCGTCGAGCAGCCGCTTGATGGTGGTCGGGCGCATCGTCGTCTCGAACATCGAGCGGTAGGGCAGGGAGCCCTTGAGCTGCCGGGTGATGAGCACGGGCTCCAGCGGCTCGCCGTCCTCGTCGGTCCTGCCGGTGACCACCGCCACGGGGTCGACGGAGGGGACGGCCAGCCGGTCGAGGTCGCGCAGCAGCGCGTACTCGCGGACGGCCGCCCACTCGCCGACCTCCTTCACGGCGAAGACCTCGCTGCCCGCCCTGGCGAAGCGGACCACGTGGCGGGAGATGCCGCGGGGAAGGGCGACCAGGTGCTTCTCCGGCCACTCGGCCAGCGGGATGTCCCACGGCAGGTCGAGGAGTGTCGCGGGATGGGCGGGATCGGTGGCGGTGATCTGAAGCTCCATGGGTTCAGTCTGCGCCAGGTTTCCCGGCCGGGGCACGGGCAACCCGGTGAGCGCTCAACCAGTGTCGATCGCGGAAGTCCTCCATGACAGCCCTGCTTCTCGTTCTCCTCCTGGCGCTGATTCTGTTCGGCGCGGGCTTCGCCCTGAAGATCCTGTGGTGGTTCGCGGTCGCCGTGCTCGTCATCTGGCTGGTCGGGTTCCTGATGCGCAGCACGACGACCGGGGGCCGCCGTTCGCGCTGGTACCGCTGGTAGCGGTCACTCCCCCGCGCCGGACGCGGCGGGTCCCTGGGCGTCCTTGATGTTCCCGGCCGCCCGCCGTCCCGCCTCGGTGGTGTCCTCCCTCAGGTGCCGGGCGGATTCCTTCGCGGCGTTGGTCAGCGGGGCCGCGGCCCCTCCCAGCGCGCGTTCCTCCGGACGGGTGCCGGGGGTGAGCGCGGCCACGAGCAGCCCGGCACCGAACGCGACGGCGCCCGCGACCAGCGCGTTGCCGCGGGTCGTGCTCGCCGCACGCTCCGGGGTGCGCGCCACGGCGTCGCCCGCCCGGCTCGCGGTCTCGCGGGTGTTCCGTGCGGCCCGCGAACCCTGCTCCCTCGCCCGCCGGCCCTGCTCCTTCGTGCGGCCCGCGCCCTGGGCGGAGCCGCCCATGGCCCGCTCACGCAGCGCGGTGGCGGCGGCGGACAGCCGCACCCCCCTGCGGCGGGCCATGCCCCGGGGGCTCGCGTGGTCGGCGAGCTGGTCCAGGTCGGCGGCCAGCTCGGCCCGGGTGGCCTCGATGTCGGCCCTTATGCGTTCGGGTGACGTGCCCATCGGGCGTCCTCCTTCAGGGTGTCCTTGGTGGCGCGCGGGGTCAGGGAGACGTTCCGCGCCCGGGTGCGGCCGACGAGGAACAGCCCTGTCCCGATGACGGCCCAGGCACCGGCGACGATCAGCGCGGCCCAGCCGGCGTCCATGACGTTGGCCAGGCCGAACGCCAGCGCCAGCGAGGCGAAGACGACGACCATCCAGGCGGCGAACCCCGCGCCGCCGAACAGCCCGGCGGCCTTGCCCGCGGAGGCGGCCTCCTGCCTCAGCTCGGCCTTGGCCAGCTCGATCTCCTGGCGGAAGAGCCGCTGGGTGTCCGTGGTGATCTCGGCGAGCGTCTCGCGCACGGACCCGTTCCGTTCGCCCGGGTGCTCGGTGCGCTGCGCGACGCGCCTGCTGGTGAGCGACATGTCACGCCTCCGGCTCGGTGGTGCCCCCGGTGTCCCCGGGGGCCTCTGGCTCCTCGTACGCCTCGGTGTCCTCAGGACCGCCGGCCCCGTCCGCCCTGCCGCCCTTGACCACCCGGCCCAGCGCGAATCCGGCGAGGATCGCGCCGCCGAGGAACGCCGCCGGGCGCCGCCGGGCGAAGGTCTGCACCTCGTCGACGAGGCCGTCGAAGCCCCGCCGGTCGATGTAGTCGGCGGCCTGGTGTCCGCGGTCCGCCGCCTGGGCGACCAGGCCGCGCGCCGGCGAGTCGTCCGGAGCGTTGTCCGCCAGGCCCGCGAGGTCGTCCGCCCAGCGGCGTACGGCCCCGGCGGCGCCGTGCGTCCGGCTGTCCGCCTCCTCGCCGATGCGGCCCTTGAGGTCGTGCGCCGCCGTCTGCGCCTCCGACCTGGCCTGGTCACCGACCTGACGGGCACGCTCCGCGCCCGTTCGCACCGTCTGTGTCATCGCTCTTCCTCTCCGGATCGGGTGCTCCCGCTGGTTCCGGAACTGCCGAGTTGCCAGTGCGAAAGGTATGAAAACCACACAAACTCACTCCCGGCACTCTTCCCAGAACGGGCGACTCTTCGTATACATGGCAACCACCGACCGGCATCCGGCCGCCGATCACCCCGGGAGGGCCCCATGTCCACCGCCCGCATCACCGTCACCGCCGCCGCCGCGGCGGCCCTGCTGGCCGCCGCCGTCCCCGGGGCCGCCCGCGCCGGCACCGCGGAGGGGGCCGCGGTCGTCGACGTCGCGGACGCCGACGCGCTGGAGGCGGCCCTCGCGGCGGCCCAGCCCGGCGACACCATCCGCCTGGCCGACGGCACCTACCGCGGCAACTTCGACATCACCCGGCCCGGCACCGAGGCCGCGCCCATCACGCTGACCGGCTCGGCCGCCGCGGTGCTCACCGCGGGCGGCGGGTACGGGCTCCACCTGGACGGCGCCGGGCACTGGCGGCTGGAGGGGTTCACGGTCACCGGCGGCCAGAAGGGCATCGTCATGGACCGCGCGGACGGGGTCCACATCGACTCCGTCACCGTCCACGGCCTGGACATGGAGGCCGTGCACTTCAGGGACTCCTCCTCCGGCGGCTCGATCACCGGCTCCCGCATCCACGACACGGGACGCGACGGCCGCGGCATGGGTGAGGGCGTCTACGTCGGCAGCGCGGGCGGCACCGACGACAACAGCGACGACATCCTCATCCAGGGCAACACCCTCGGGCCCGGCATCGGCGGCGAGAACATCGACATCAAGGAGGGCACCACCGGCGCCCGCGTCATCGGCAACACCTTCGACGGCAGCGGCCTGACCGGCGCCAACTACGACGACTCCTGGGTCGACATCAAGGGCAACGACGTGCTGGTCGAGGGCAACACCGGCAGCCGCACCACCAACGACGGCTTCCAGACCCACGAGGTGCGGGACGGCTGGGGCTGCGGCACCGTCTTCCGCGACAACCACGCGGACCTCACCGGGGCGAGCGGCCCGGACCGTTACGCCATCAATGTCACCCACTACCACGCCGGCTCCTGCCCGGTCACGGTCGCCGCCGACAACACCGTCACGGGCGGCAACGGCCTGGTCAACCCCGGAATCCCGGTCGGCGGCCAACCCCTGGCCCGCACGGGCCCCCGCGCCCCGGCATGAGAGTGCCGCGCCGGGGCAGCGGAAGGGAGTGACGCGCGCGGACGAGAACCCGCCCCCGCGCGACCGCGGTGGGTACCCTGACCCCGCGTGCACACCGGGCCCTCACCAGGAGTAACCGTGACAGACGTCCCCTCGCACCCGCTCAACGACGCGCACTCCCTGCCCGCCACCGGATTCGGCACCTGGCCGCTGACGGGCCGCGAGGCCGAACGCGCCGTCGCGGACGCGCTGGCCGTCGGCTACCGGCTGATCGACACCGCGGTCAACTACGGCAACGAGACGGAGGTCGGCCGCGCCATCGCCGCCTCGGGCGTGCCGCGCGAGGAGATCACCGTCACCACCAAGGTGCCGGGGCGCCACCAAGGCTACGAGCAGACGCTCGCCTCGTTCGAGGAGTCCAGGTCGCGCCTCGGCCTCGACCGCCTGGACCTCTACCTCATCCACTGGCCCCTCCCCCGCATCGACGCCTTCGTCGACACCTGGCGGGCGATGATCACCCTGCGGGACGACGGGCTGGTGCGTTCCCTGGGCGTCTCCAACTTCACCCCCGAGCACATCGCGCGCCTCGAACGGGAGACGGGAGTGCTGCCCGCCGTCAACCAGATCGAGCTGCACCCCTTCCTCCCCCAGGACGAGGCCCGCGCCTACCACGCCGACAAGGGCATCCTCACCGAGAGCTGGAGCCCGCTGGGCAAGGGCAGCACGCTGCTGAAGGAGCCCGCCCTCGTCGGCCTCGCCCGGAAACACGGGGTGACCCCCGCGCAGCTGGTGCTGCGCTGGCACGTCGAACTGGGCGCCGTGCCGATCCCCAAGTCGGCCGACGCCGAACGGCAGCGCGAGAACCTGGACATCTTCGGCTTCTCGCTGACCCCGGAGGAGACCGCGGCCCTCACCGACCGCGAACGGCTGCGGCTCGGCGGCGACCCGGACGTTCACGAGGAATTCTGACAACTCCCGTCGCACTCAGGGCACTTCGCGACAGTACGCGGCGATTCACAGCGATCCGCGGCCATCCGCGGTCATCGACGAAGGGAGCGGGCACATGGCTGGGCAGGCGCAGATCGGGGTCACGGGACTCGCGGTGATGGGGCGCAATCTGGCGCGGAACTTCGCCCGGCACGGCCACACCGTCGCCGTGCACAACAGAACGGCGTCGCGGACGCGGCAGCTGGTCGAGGAGTTCGGCCACGAGGGCGCGTTCGTCCCCGCCGAGTCGGCGCGGGACATGGTCGCCGCGCTGGAACGGCCGCGGCGCCTGGTCCTCATGGTCAAGGCCGGGGCGGCGACCGACGCGGTGATCGACGAGTTCGCCCCCCTGCTCGAACCGGGCGACATGATCATGGACGGCGGCAACGCCCACTTCGAGGACACCCGCCGCCGGGAGGCGGCGCTCAAGGAGCGCGGCCTGCACTTCGTCGGCTGCGGCATCTCGGGCGGCGAGGAGGGCGCGCTCCACGGCCCCAGCATCATGCCCGGCGGCTCCACCGAGTCCTACGAGGCGCTCGGCCCGCTGCTGGAGAGCATCGCGGCCCAGGTGGACGGCGAGCCCTGCTGCACCCACATCGGGCCCGACGGCGCGGGGCACTTCGTGAAGATGGTGCACAACGGCATCGAGTACGCCGACATGCAGCTCATCGCCGAGTCCTACGACCTGCTCCGCAAGGTCGCCGGCTACCCGCCCGCGCGGATCGCGGACGTCTTCCGCACCTGGAACGAGGGGCGGCTCGACTCGTATCTGATCGAGATCACCGCCGAGGTCCTGGCGCACACCGACGCCGCCACCGACGGCCCCTTCGTGGACGTGGTCGCCGACCGCGCCGAGCAGAAGGGCACCGGCCGCTGGACCGTGCAGACCGCCCTCGACCTGGGTGTTCCCGTCTCCGGGATCGCCGAGGCCGTCTTCGCCAGGTCGCTGTCGGGCCACGGTGAACTGCGCGAGGCGGCGGCCGGGCTGCCGGGCCCCGAGCGGCCCGAGCTGCACCCGGACGACGCGCGGCGGTTCACGGACAACGTCGAACAGGCGCTGTACGCCTCGAAGATCGTCGCCTACGCGCAGGGCTGGCACCTGATCCAGACCGGCAGCAAGGAGTACGGCTGGGACATCGACCGCGGGGCGGTGGCCGCGATCTGGCGCGGCGGCTGCATCATCAGGGCGCGTTTCCTGGGCGAGATCCGCTCCGCCTACGGCGGGGACCGGGCGCCGGTGACGCTGCTGACCGACCCCACGTTCTCCGAGGCGCTGCGCGCGGCGCAGAACGCGTGGCGGCACGTGGTGGCCGAGGCCACCGAACTCGGCGTCCCCGCGCCCGGGTTCTCCGCGGCGCTGGCCTACTACGACGCGCTGCGCGCCGGCCGCCTGCCCGCCTCCCTGGTCCAGGGCCTGCGCGACTACTTCGGCGCCCACACCTATGAACGGACCGACCGCGACGGCACGTACCACACCCTGTGGGGTGGCGACCGCACGGAGGAGAAGCAGGACTGAGGGGCCGAGGGTGCGCGCGCGGCCCCGCCCCGGGCCCGGGGAGGGCGCGGGGCGGGGCGGCGATGCGGGTGCGGCTGGGGGTCAGGCTCCGCGGGTCAGGCGGATCGTGTCGCGGTACCAGGCGCCGCTGTCCTTGACCGTGCGCCGCTGGGTGTCGTAGTCCACCCGCACGATGCCGAAGCGCTTGTCGTACCCGTACGCCCACTCGAAGTTGTCGAACAGCGACCAGGCGAAGTAGCCGCGGACGTCCGCGCCCGCCTCCCTGGCCGCGCCCACCGCCCTGAGGTGGTCCGCGAAGTAGGCCGTGCGGTCCGCGTCGTGGACCGCGCCCCCGGCCTCGGCCACATCGTCGAACGCGGCGCCGTTCTCCGTGATGACCAGCGGCAGCCCGTACTCCTCGTGCAGCCGCACCAGCAGCTTGGTCAGCCCCTCGGGCACCATCTCCCAGTCCATGGCGGTGACCGGCCTGCCGAACGGCACCGTGCGCACGACCGGAAGGCCGTTCTCGTCCGTGGTGGCGCCGTCCTCGGTGGTGCCCGAGAACTGCTGGCTGGAGTAGTAGTTGACGCCCAGCACGTCGAGCGGCGTGGAGATGGCCGCCAGGTCGCCGTCCTCGACCGGCAGGGTGATGCCGCGGGCCGCCAGCGCGCCGACCACGTCCTCCGGGTAGCGGCCGTGGACCAGCGGGTCGAGGTAGATGCGGGCGCCCAGGCCGTCGGCGCGGCGGGCGGCCTCCTTGTCGGCCCGCGCGTCGGTCGCGGCGCTGGCGTGGGCCAGGTTGAGCGTGATGCCCAGCTCGATGTCCGAACCCGCCCTGGCCCGCAGCCGCTGGGCGGCCAGGCCGTGGGCGAGCAGCAGGTGGTGGACGGCGTGCATGGCCGCGCCGAAGTCGCGCCGGCCGGGCGCGTGCACTCCCTGGTCGTAGCCGAGCATCGCCGAGCACCACGGCTCGTTGAGCGTGGTCCAGTGCTTCACCCGGTCGCCGAGGGCGTCGAAGGTCATCTCGGCGTAGTCGGCGAACCGCAGGGCGGTGTCGCGCGCGGGCCAGCCGCCCGCGTCCTCCAGCTCCTGGGGCAGGTCCCAGTGGTAGAGCGTCAGCCAGGGGGTGATCCCGCGGTCGAGGAGGGTGTCGACGAGCCGGTCGTAGAAGGCGATGCCACGCGGGTTGACGGGGCCCGTGCCGCCCGGCTGGACGCGGGGCCAGGCGAGCGAGAAGCGGTAGGCGTCCACGCCGAGGCTCGCGATGACGTCGACGTCCTCGGGCATCCGGTGGTAGTGGTCGCAGGCGATGTCGCCGTTCTCCCCGTTGACCACGGCGCCCGGGACGCGGCAGAAGGTGTCCCAGATGGAGGGGGTGCGGCCGTCCTCGTCCACCGCGCCCTCGATCTGGTACGAGGAGGTGGCGACGCCCCAGCGGAAGTCGCGCGGCAGCCCGGGGACGGGCGCGGCGGGCGGGGCCCGGGGGTGGGCGGGCGGCTTGGGGGGGGGGGTCCATGCCTGAGCCCTCCGGGCAGTGAACCGCG
>NZ_LAVK01000250.1 GCF_001083795.1 Streptomyces sp. SBT349 | reverse complement strand
CATCCGCAGGAAGGAGTCGCTCATGCGGCTTCCCCGCCCGTGTCACCGGCCCCGGCGCCCCTCACGGCGTCTCCCGCATGGGGACGCGGACGCCGCGGTCAGCGGCGACGCGCTCCGCCTCCTCGTAGCCCGCGTCCACGTGCCGGATCACGCCCGTGCCCGGGTCGTTCGTCAGCACCCGCCGGATCTTCTCGCCCGCCAGGGCGGTCCCGTCCGCCACCGTCACCTGCCCCGCGTGGATCGAGCGCCCCATGCCCACCCCGCCGCCGTGGTGGATCGACACCCACGACGCGCCGGAGGCGACGTTCACCATGGCGTTCAGCAGCGGCCAGTCCGCGATCGCGTCCGAGCCGTCGCGCATGCCCTCCGTCTCGCGGTAGGGGGAGGCCACGGAGCCGCAGTCCAGGTGGTCCCGCCCGATCACCACCGGCGCGGCCAGCTCCCCGCTCGCCACCATGTCGTTGAAGCGCTCGCCCGCCCGCTCCCGCTCCCCGTACCCGAGCCAGCAGATCCGCGCGGGCAGCCCCTGGAACCTGACCCGTTCCCCCGCCAGCCTGATCCACCGCGCGAGGGGCTCGTTGTCGGGGAAGAGGTCGAGGACCGCCCGGTCCGTCGCCGCGATGTCGCGCGGGTCCCCGCTCAGCGCCGCCCAGCGGAAGGGCCCCTTCCCCTCGCAGAACAGCGGCCTGATGTAGGCGGGCACGAACCCGGGAAAGTCGAACGCCCGTGTGTACCCGGCGAGTCGGGCCTCGCCGCGGATCGAGTTCCCGTAGTCGAAGACCTCGGCCCCCGCGTCCTTGAAGCCGACCATGGCCTCCACGTGCCGTGCCATCGACTCCCGCGCCCGCCGCGTGAACTCCTCGGGGCCGCGGGCCGCGTAGGCCGCCATGTCCTCGAACGCGACCCCCACCGGCAGGTACGCCAGCGGGTCGTGCGCGCTGGTCTGGTCGGTCACGACGTCGATCGGCGCGCCACGCGCCAGCAGCGAGGGCACGGCCTCGGCCGCGTTCCCCACCACGCCCACCGACAGCGCCCTGCGGTCGGCGCGCGCCCGTTCCGCCAGGTCGAGCGCCTCGTCGAGCGAGTCCGCCCGCACATCCAGATAGCCGTGCGCGATCCGCCGCTCCAGCGCCCTGGGGTCACAGTCCACGCACAGCGCCACACCGCCGTTCATCGTCACCGCGAGGGGCTGCGCACCGCCCATCCCGCCCAGGCCGGCCGTCAGCGTGAGCGTCCCGGCCAGCGTCCCGCCGAACCGCTTCTCCGCCACCGCCGCGAAGGTCTCGTAGGTGCCCTGGAGGATGCCCTGGGTGCCGATGTAGATCCACGAACCGGCCGTCATCTGCCCGTACATGGTCAGCCCCAGCCGCTCCAGGCGGCGGAACTCCTCCCAGGTCGCCCAGTCGCCGACCAGGTTGGCGTTGGCGATCAGGACCCGGGGCGCCCACTCGTGCGTCGTCAGCACGCCGACCGGACGGCCCGACTGAACGAGCATCGTCTCGTCGGCGGCGAGCGTCCTCAGGGTGGCGGTCATCGCGTCGAACGAGCGCCAGTCCCGCGCCGCCTTCCCCGTTCCGCCGTAGACCACCAGCTCGTCGGGGTGCTCGGCGACCTCGGGGTCCAGGTTGTTCTGGAGCATCCGCAGCGCCGCCTCCTGCGGCCACCCGCGCGCGGTCATCGTGCTGCCTCGTGGCGCCCTGACGGGCCGAGGTCCTTCCATCGCCTGCCTCCCCGGTGAGGACGGTTGATGAGGATCGGTATTCATGCGGCTATTCACTCACTGTAGGTACTGAATATTCTCAGTCAACGGGGCCTCTGCCGTTCGTCCGCGCGGCGTGCTTGGCTGGAGGGCATGGTTCTGCCCCTTCGTCGCGATCTGGCCGTCAGGGCGGCGCTCGAACGCCGCCTCCTCACCGCCGACCGCCCGCTGGCCGCCCTGCTGGATCTGCACGGCGTCCAGGAGTCGGCCACCGCACTCCACGGCGCGTTCGCCGCGGTGACCGCGCCGGGCCAGGAGGTGCTGCACACCTTCGCCGTCAAGGCCGGCTCCCTGGTCCCGGTGCTGCGGCTGCTCGACGGGTTCGGCATCGGCTGCGAGGTGGCCAGCCCGGGAGAGCTGGCGCTCGCCCGCGCGGCGGGTCTCGCGGCCGACCGGATCGTCCTCGACTCACCGGCCAAGACGGAGGCCGAGCTGCGCGAGGCGCTGGCCCTGGGCATCGCGCTCAACGCCGACAGCCCGCAGGAGCTCGCCCGCCTCGACGCGCTGGTGGCCTCCGAGCCGGTCTCCGCGCCGCCGCTCGGCCTGAGGATCAACCCGCAGCTCGGCGGCGGCACCATCGACGCGATGAGCACGGCGACCACCACGGCCAAGTTCGGCATCGGACTCCGCGACCCGGGGGCGCGCGAGTGGATCGTGCGCGCCTTCCTCGACCGGCCGTGGCTGACGCGGCTGCACTGCCACGTGGGCTCCCAGGGGATGGCGCTGGAACGGATGGCGGCGGGGGTGCGCGCCCTCTGGGAGCTGGCCGAGGAGATCAACGCCGCGGCCGGCGCCCGGCGGGTCACGACGCTCGACATCGGGGGCGGGCTGCCGGTGGACTTCGCCTCGGACGAGACGCCTCCGCCGTTCGCCGCCTACGCCCGGCTGCTGAACGAGACCGTGCCCGGCCTCTTCGACGGGCGGTACGGGCTGGTCACGGAGTTCGGCAGGTCCCTGCTCGCCAAGTCCGGCTTCATCCTCGCCCGGGTCGAGTACACGAAGACGACCGGCGGGCGGCCGATCGCCGTGACGCACGCGGGCGCGCAGGTCGCGGTCCGCACCGTGTTCGCCCCGGCGTCGTGGCCGCTGCGGATCGCGGCGTACGACGCGGAGGGCCGCCCGAAGAAGGGCCCCGACGTGCGGCAGGACGTCGCGGGCCCCTGCTGCTTCGCCGGGGACCTGGTGGCCCGGGACCGCGCGCTGCCCCCGCTCGACCCGGGCGACCTGGTGGCGCTGCTGGACACGGGCGCGTACTACTTCTCCACCCCGTTCGGCTACAACGCCCTCCTGCGCCCCGGCGTCCACGGCTACCGCGCCGACCCGGGCACCCCCACGGTCTTCACCACCCTCCGCCGCCCGCAGACGATGAGCGAGCTGGTCACCGAGTACGGCGGCGACTGCTGACGGCGGCACGGGGGCTCCCCTGCCCCGCCGACTCCGACTCCGACTAGTCCAGGAAGAGGCCGCGCTCGGCGGCCCTGGTGTCGAAGTGGTCGAGCCTCGGCTGCGCGTCCGGCAGGGCGTCGCACATCGCCTCCAGGACGGCCCTCGCCAGCAGCGCCGGCGCGCAGGCGGTGTCGAACGACAGAGCCGTGCTGACCGGGGCCGCCAGCACGAGGTCCCCCGGGTGGGCTACCGCCGAGACCGGGCTGTCGGTCACCGTCACCACCCGCAGCCCCGCCGACCTGGCCACGGCCAGCGCCTCGGCGACCTCGACGGGGTGGCGGGGCAGCGCGAAGCAGAGCAGGGCGCTCGCGCCCGCCGCGGCCGCCGCCTCGATCCGGTCGGTCAGCACCGAGCCGCCCGTCTCGAGCAGCCGCACGTCGGGGTGAACCTTGGCGGCGAAGTAGGCGAAGCCGTGCGCCTCGGCCGCCGCCGCCCGCAGCCCGAGGACCGGCAGCGGCCGGGAGGCGGCCAGCAGCCGCCCGGCCTCCTCGACGCGGCCGGGGTCGGCGAGCGCCGCGGCCAGCCGCCCGAGGTGGTCGATCTCGGCGAGAACGGCCCGCTGGTAGACGTTGACCGGAGCTCCGGCCGCCTCGCCTGCCGCCCCGCCCACCGCCGCGCCGCGCAGGGTCTCGCGCAGCCGCCGCCGCAGGGCCGGGTAGCCGTCGTAGCCCAGGGCCACGGCGAAGCGGGTCACGGACGGCTGGCTCACCCCCGCCAGCTCCGCGAGCTCCACGCTGGAAAGGAACGGCGCCTCGTCACCCGATCGGACCACGCACTGGGCGATCCGCCGCTGCGTGGGTGTCAGCCGGTGACCCTCGAACAGCGCGGACAGCCGTGCGCTCGCCTCGCTCACCCGCCAGATTCTATGCCCGGCAAATGGGGGGTTACCCCTAGTGCCAGCCGTGGCCCGGCACCGTACGGTGTGGGCCATGATGAGTGGCCGTGATTCCGAGATGAACCATGACTCCGATCTCAGGAGGGATCTCGACGCCGCCGTGCAGACCCGCAAGGAACTCGGTGAGACCTACGAGGCGGAGCTCATCGAGTCGTTCCTGGAGAAGGTGGAGCAGCGCATCGACACCACGGTGGACAAGCGAGTGCGCCGTCAGCTGGCCGAACAGCAGATGGTGATCGCCCGTGGTGGGCGCTCCTCGCAGAGCGGACCCGGCCCGGCCTTCGGGCTGGCGGCGCTCTCCCTGGTGCTGGCCATACCGCTGTCCGCGATCGCCGTGACGCAGGCCGGGCTCGCCGGGCTGCTGATCTGCTGGGGCGGCATCGTCGGCGTGAACGCCTGCTACGCCGGCCGGGACCTCCTGCGCCGCGGCAGGACCGGGCGCGAGGACTGGGACTGAGGGCCTGAGGCCGCCGAGGGCCCAAGGGACCGAGGCACCGGGCGGCTGAGCACCGGCGGCCGGAGTCCGGCCGCCGGGGCGGAGCCGCGCCGAGGCCGTGGGAGTCGCGGCCTCGGGAGTCGTGGCCGTGCGCGTCGTGGCGACCGCCGGCGGGGCGCGGGCGGCCGGAGGCCGTCGTATACAGCGCGGGAAGAGGTTGGCGGGGACCGCCGCACCCCGGCGCGAGCGCCAGGGGCGGGACGACGGCGGTCCCCGCGAGGACGCGGGCCGGGTCGGGGCCGCGCGTCCGGGCGACCAGGGAGGTCCGGGAGCCGCTCCGGAGGTCCTTGGTGCCGACAGGAAGAACTCTGCCGGACCGGTGTTAACGACGCGTTGCCCGGCCGTGACACTTCAGGATCTCTTACGCCACTCCCGTCTTTCTCCCCGCCCCCTCGGTCACCCGGCCAGGAACGCCAGCAGATCCTGGCGGCTCACCACTCCGGTCGGCTTCCCGTCCACCAGCACCACCGCCGCGTCCGCGCCCTGGAGCACGGCCATCAGGTCGCCGAGCGGCTCGCCCGAGCCGACGTGCGGCAGCGGCGGGCTCATGTGCTTCTCCAGCGGGTCGTCCAGCTCCGCACGCTGCGCGAACAGCGCGTCCAGCAGCTCGCGTTCGGCCACCGAGCCGACGATCTCGGCCGCCATCACATCCGGGTGCCCGGCGCCCGGCTTGACCACCGGCATCTGCGAGACGTCGTACTCGCGCAGCACCTCGATCGCCGCGCCGACGGTCTCGTCCGGGTGCATGTGGACGAGCGAGGGCAGGCCGCCCTCCTTGCGGCGCAGCACGTCGCCGACGCGCGTCTGGCTGCCGCCGTCCTCCAGGAAGCCGTAGTCGGCCATCCACTCGTCGTTGAAGATCTTGCTGAGGTAGCCGCGCCCGCCGTCCGGGAGCAGCACCACCACGACGTCGTCGGGGCCGAGCCGCCCGGCCACGGTCAGCGCGCCCACCACCGCCATGCCACAGGAGCCGCCGACGAGCAGGCCCTCCTCCCTGGCCAGCCGCCGCGTCATCCGGAACGAGTCCTTGTCGGAGACGGCGACGATCTCGTCGGCGATCTCCTGGTCGTAGGCGGTGGGCCAGAAGTCCTCGCCGACGCCCTCGACCAGGTAGGGGCGGCCCGAACCGCCGGAGTAGACCGAGCCCTCGGGGTCGGCCCCGATGACCTGGACGCGGCCCGAACTGACCTCCTTCAGATAGCGGCCGGTGCCCGAGATGGTGCCGCCGGTGCCGACGCCCGCGACGAAGTGGGTGATGCGGCCCTCCGTCTGCTCCCACAGCTCGGGGCCGGTGGTCTCGTAGTGGGAGAGGGGGTTGTTCGGGTTGCTGTACTGGTCGGGCTTCCAGGCGCCGGGCGTCTCCCTGACCAGGCGGTCGGAGACGTTGTAGTACGAGTCCGGGTGCTCGGGGTCGACGGCGGTGGGGCAGACGACGACCTCGGCGCCGTAGGCCCGCAGCGTGTTGATCTTGTCCGTGGACACCTTGTCCGGGCAGACGAAGACGCAGCGGTAGCCCTTGCGCTGTGCCACGATGGCCAGGCCCACGCCGGTGTTCCCCGACGTCGGCTCCACGATGACGCCACCGGGGCGCAGTTCGCCGGAGCGTTCGGCGGACTCGATCATGCGCAGCGCGATCCGGTCCTTCACCGAACCGCCCGGATTGAAGTACTCCACCTTGGCCAGCACGGTGGCTGAGATGCCCGTCGTCACCGCGGTGAGCTTGACCAGAGGGGTATTGCCCACAAGGTCGATCATCGACTCGTAATACTGCACCTGGGTCTCCGCTTATCAGGGGCGGGTTCGTCCGCCCACCGGACAAGCACCCTATTGCGTTGCGCGGCGGGCCGCGCTGGGCACCACACAGGTGGAGGAACCGCTATGGACGGGAGGCGTGAAGCCGCGATGTCAAGGGCGAGGGTTGCGCGGAGGATCGCGACCGCCGCGGCGTACGGCAGCGGCGGGCCCCGCCGGCTCGGCGGCGCCGCGGCGGGGCTGGTGCTCACCGAGATGAGGTACGCCCGGTGGCGGGTGGGCAAGGGGGCCGACGAGGACCCGCCCGTGGCGGAGGGGATCTACGGAACGGCGTTCGCCGCCTCCCCCGGGCCGCCGTGGCGGCTGGCGATGCTGGGCGACTCGACCGCCGTGGGTCTCGGGGTGCGGCGCGCGGGTCAGACACCGGGCGCGTTGCTCGCGTCGGGGCTCGCGGCCGTTGCCGAGCGCCCCGTCGAGCTGCACAGCGTCGCGCTGTCGGGGGCCGAGTCCTCCGACCTGGAGCGGCAGGTGTCGCTGCTGCTGACCGAGCCGGGCCGGGCGCCGGTGCCGGACGTGTGCGTGATCATCATCGGCGCCAACGACATCACCGGCCGCGTCTCCCCGGCCCGTTCCGTGAAGTACCTGGCGGAGGCGGTGGCGAGGCTGCGCACGGCCGGCTGCCAGGTCATCGTCGGGACCTGCCCCGACCTGGGGTCGGTGGAGCCGGTCGGGCAGCCGCTGCGCTGGATCGCCCGCCGGCTGTGCCGCCGGCTCGCCGCCGCGCAGACCATCGCCGTGGTCGAGCTCGGCGGCCGGACGGTGTCGCTCGGCGCCCTGCTGGGCCCGGAGTTCGCCGCCAACCCCAGGGAGCTGTTCGGCCCCGACCGCTACCACCCCTCGCCCGAGGGCTATGCCACCGCGGCGATGGCGCTGCTGCCGACGCTGTGCGACGCGGTGGCGGTGTGGCCGGTGGAGGAGCGGGGCGAGGCGCGGCGCCGGGAGCGGCTGCTGCCGGTCGCCGAGGCCGCGGTCGCGGCGGCGGCCGAGAGTGGCACCGAGGTCAGCGCGGCGGGCACACTGGGCAGACGCGCCCCCTGGGCGCTGCTGCGCCGGCGCAGGCGCCGCCCGCTCCCCGAGGAGGAGGGCGGCCACCAGGACCGGGAGATGTCCCCGAGCCCATCCCCCTGACGTCGGCCCCCTGATACCAAGGACTCCACAGCAATCCGACAGGAGTCCCCACCCGGGAGTCCGACCCAGCCGCCGGGAGGCACGCCGTGCCAGAAGCAGTGATCGTATCCGCCGTCCGCTCCCCCATCGGCCGCGCGTTCAAGGGGTCCCTCAGGGACCTGCGCCCGGACGACCTGACCGCCGCCATGGTGCGGGCGGCGCTGGACCGTGTACCCGAACTCGACCCCGAGGAGATCGACGACCTGCTGCTCGGCTGCGGCATGCCGGGCGGCGAGCAGGGCCACAACCTCGGCCGGGTCGTGGCCGTTCAGCTCGGGTACGACCGGCTGCCCGCCACGACCGTCACCCGCTACTGCGCCTCCTCGCTCCAGACCACGCGGATGGCGTTCCACGCGATCAAGGCCGGGGAGGGCGACGTCTTCGTCTCCGCGGGCGTGGAGATGGTCTCGCGCGGCGCCAAGGGGTCCTCCGACGGCCAGCCGGGCACGCGCAACCCCCTCTTCGCGTCCGCCGAGGCCAGGTCGGCCGAGCGGGCCGAGCACGGCGGCCAGGGCTGGGAGGACCCGCGGGAGCACGGCGAACTCCCCGACGTCTATCTCGCCATGGGCCAGACCGCGGAGAACCTGGCGCGCCTGAAGGGCATCACGCGCGAGGAGATGGACGCGTTCGGCGTGCGCTCGCAGAACCTCGCGGAGAAGGCGCTCGCG
The DNA here is from genome assembly GCF_001083795.1 of Streptomyces sp. SBT349. Taxonomy (GTDB): domain Bacteria; phylum Actinomycetota; class Actinomycetes; order Streptomycetales; family Streptomycetaceae; genus Streptomyces. The sequence goes on along the minus strand of NZ_LAVK01000250.1, from coordinate 3,280 downwards.
GACGGCTTCTGGCAGCGCGAGATCACCCCCGTCACCACCCCCGACGGCACGGTGGTCACCGCGGACGACGGTCCGCGCGCCGGCGTCACGCCGGAGGCGGTGGCGGGGCTGCGCCCGGCGTTCCGCCCCGACGGCCTGGTCACGGCGGGCAACTGCTGCCCGCTCAACGACGGGGCCGCCGCGCTGGTCGTCATGTCCGACACGAAGGCCCGCGCGCTGGGGCTGACCCCGCTGGCGCGGATCGTCGCCACCGGCGTCTCGGCGCTCTCGCCCGAGATCATGGGCCTCGGCCCGGTCGAGGCCAGCCGGCGGGCGCTCCGCCTCGCCGGGATGTCGGTCGGCGACGTGGACCTGGTCGAGATCAACGAGGCGTTCGCCGCCCAGGTCATCCCCTCCTACCGCGAACTGGGCGTCGACCTGGACCGGCTGAACGTCAACGGCGGCGCCATCGCGGTCGGCCACCCCTTCGGGATGACGGGCGCCAGGATCACCACCACGTTGATCAACTCCCTGCGGTGGCACGACCGGCAGATCGGTCTGGAGACCATGTGCGTGGGCGGCGGCCAGGGGATGGCCATGGTCCTGGAGCGCCTATCCTGAACGGGCCGCGCGGTGCGCACGGTGCTGAAGTGACCCGCGTCACCCGGTATATCCGGGCGATACCGAAGCGGACCCGGGATGTGATCCATGCCGGTGTCCCGCCGGAACCCGCAGGTCAGCCGGGCGTGAGGGGCGCGTTGGGGACGAAAGACCTGTCCAATTCATGACGTTATGCACTGCACGCCATGGCCGCGCCCCGGAAACCTGAGATAAGAAGTCAGGGACCAAGAGCACTGGGAGCGACTCCGTGAGCGCCATATCCGTCATCTTGCTGGTGGTGACCGGTACCGCCGTTGCCCTGGGGGCCGTGGCCCTGCACACCGCCCGCCGCCTGCGCGCCGAGCTGGCCGGGATCCGCCGCGAGCTGGCGGGACGCGCGCTGCCGACCGCCAGGCGCGTTCCCGCCCAGGAGATCCGCCGGGCCGTCTCCGAGGCGCTGGCGGACGAGCGGGAGCGCGAGCTGGCCGAGGCCCGCGCGTACTGGGCCGAGCAGGAGGCCAGGGAGCAGGAGGGCCCCGGCGCCCTGCTGGCCGGGCGCGGCCTCGGGTACGAGGTGGCCGGCGCGGACGAGGAGCTGCTGGACGCGCTGCTGGAGCGGTACCTGCTGAGCGACTCCGGCTTCCCTGCGGCGGAGAGCGGGGGGCGCCCGGAGGGCGGCGGGGCCGAGGCCGTGCAGGAGCAGGACGGCGGGGGCGGCGAGTCGGCCGAACTGGCCGCGGCCCGCCGCCGCCATCCCTCCCACCCGGGCTTCACGCTCTCGGGCGACCCGGTCGAACCGGGCGACTCGCCCGATCCGCTCGGCACGGCCGCCGACCGCGAGCGCGACGAGCGGGTGGCGGGCGAGGAGCTGGTGCGGACCACCGACCGGCTCTCGCGGCTGGCCGACGCCAGGACGCCGCTGGCCGACGTGCGGCGCGGGCCGCTGGGCACGCTGGACATCTTCCTGTTCGCCGACGGCACCACGCTGTGCCTGTCGCCGAGCCACCTGGAGGCGGCGGAGCGGCTGGCGGCGGCGGTGCGCCAGGGCGACCGCCCGGTGCTGATGGGCGGTTCCGCGGTCTCCGGGGCCTTCGCGCTGACGTTCTCGTGCGGCCCGGAGAGCGTGTACCTGCTGGCGGACCGGGTGGTCGCGTCGTCGTACCTGAGCGAGTGAGCGCGGGCATGGACGGGGCCCTGGGCGGCGTGGACACGGGGCCGCTGGACGCGGCCGTGGACGCGGAGGCGGACCGGCTGCGGCGGCTGCCCGAGAGCAGGCTGCGGCGGGGCGCGGCGGCCGGGGCGCTCGCCGTCGCCCGCCGGCTGGCCGAGCGCGCACAGCTGCTGGAACGCCCGGGGCGCGTGCCCCGCGAGCTGCCCGACGCGGGGATCTACTCGGTCGGCGACCAGCTGGCCGTCGCGGGCCACGACCTCTCCCAGGCGATCCGCGAGAGCACGGACGGCGCCGCGGCGGAGCGCGAACTGACCGCGGCCCTGGAGCTGCTGCGGAGGCGCTGACCGCCGGGGCAAGGCAAGGGCCCCCGCGAGACGGTGTCTCGCGGGGGCCCTTGCCGGTTCGGCCACGGGGCGACTACTCCCCTTGGAGGATGGCGAGCAGCCGCAGGAACTCCAGGTAGATCCACACCAGGGTGAGGGTCAGCCCGAAGGCGGCCAGCCACGACTCCTTCTCGGGGGCGCCGTAGGCGATGCCGTCCTCGACCATCTTGAAGTCGAGGGCGAGGAAGCACGCGCCGAGGATGACGCCGATGACGCCGAAGACGATGCCGAGGCCGCCGTCACGCAGGCCGAGGCCGTTCCCTCCGCCGATCATCGCGACCACGACGTTCACCAGGGACAGCAGGATGAAGCCGACCGCCGCCGCCAGCACGAACTGGGTGAAGCGGGCGGTGACCCGGATGATCCGCTGCTTGTACATGAACAGCACGCCGGCGAAGACGGCCATGGTGCCGATCACGGCCTGCATGGCGGCGCCCGGCGCGGCGGCGTTGATCGCGTTGCTGATGGAGCCGAGGAAGAAGCCCTCGAACACCGCGTAGGAAAGGATCAGCGCGGGCGAGGCCTCGCGCTTGAAGGACTGCCACAGGGCGAGGCCGAGGGCGACCAGGGCGAAGAGCACGCCGAGGCCCACCGGCATGTCGGTGATCCAGGCGGCCGTCGCCGCGGCGACCACGGTGCCCAGGGTGAGTGCGGTGCGGGAGACGACGCTGTCGATCGTCATCACACCGGGGCGCGTGGGCGCTCCCGGCGGCACAGCTGCTCCGCCCTGGGGACCCACCTGCGGCTGCGCGTACGGGTTCCCCGGCTGCGCGTACGGATTGGTCGGTGCCCCAGCGTACGGATTCCCGGTCTGCGGCTGCGGTCCGGCGTTGAAGCCGGCGTAGCCACCGTCCCGACTGAACCCCCGACGCGTGAAGACCGGGTTGCTGCTCCTCATCTCACTCCTCCATGGCCGCACGGCACGGCCTTGACTACCAGAGTAATGCGTTAGCAAAGACTGCACGGTAGTGCACTCGTAGAAACGAGCGAAAGGGGTGTGTTGGTTCCTTCCCCCCTCCCGTGACCGGTCAACGGCGGGGGGACGCGGGGGCTTTCCCGCCTTGAACGGGCCCGGGCGGGGGGGGCGGACCAACAAACCCCTTTTTTCTTCTTATACACAACTGAAGCTGCCGACGGAAAGGATAGG
>NZ_LAVK01000024.1 GCF_001083795.1 Streptomyces sp. SBT349 | reverse complement strand
CCGCCCGCGACAGCCCCCCCCCCACCCCCCTGTGCCCCTACATCGCCGCCGCCGTCGAACTCCACGACCCCGAGCACCCCGCGTCCCGGTACGCGCGCGACTACAAGAACGCCGTCGCCGCGCGGCTCGCCGACACCGCCCGCGAAGCCGGCGCCGCCGACCCTGAACAGCTCGGCGAGCAGCTCGCGCTGCTCCTCGACGGCGCCGCGGCCCGCACCCGGGTCCTGGGCGCCGACGCCTTCCCCACCGCCGCCGCCATCGCCGCCGTCCTCATCGACAACGCCATCCCCGCCGCAGCCGACGACGACCGGCGACGGGAGGAAGTGCCGAGCTGACTTGGCACTGCGCGGCCGGGCTGGACGCGCAGCCCACGGGGCTGTTCCACGGCCAGGGATCGTGGGGCAAGGGGGCCGCGATGCGGGTGGCTTCTTCGGGAGCGTGGTTCGCCGTAGATGTGGTCGAGGCAGCCGCGCCGGCCGGCCGGTCGGCGCGGGTGACGCCTACACATCCGGAGGCAGTGGCACGGATGAGGTGGGCGGCTTTCTCGATGGCTCCGGCGTGGCCCTGCTGCCCCCGGAGTGGGAGGCGGCCCCGTGGACGTGGAGTTGGGCGCGGTGGGCCCTCGGTGGCCGATCATGACGCCGACCACGTCGTCCGGGGGCGGCGAGGTGGCGGAGGACGGCGGCGGCGCACTTCGAGTCCGGGCTTCCCCGGCCCCACAGCCGGCCCTCTTCGACGAGGCCGGAGGCGGGCGGGTGCGTCCAAGGGCTCTCGTCGCCGAAGGGCGCGGTGCCCGGACAGGCATCGAGGACGAAGCGCGGCCCGGGGCGTGTGCCGGGGATGTCGGCGGTGACAGCGACCGGCCCACCGGTGGCGTCACGCAGCACCCGCGGACTCCCGGAGCTGCCACCACGTGCCACATAGCTCTCTGTAGCGGATCGCGTGGGGAGTCGTCTGGAGTTCCGTCTTTCTCACCTTCGCCCGTTTCCGGCTCGTTCACGGTGGTCGGGTCATGACGACTGTGGGGACGCGGCCATGGTCCCGTCCGGGGCTTGCACCGGGATGTGAAGGTCAAAACGGTAGGGCCGGGTTCCGCGAACGCCCTCGTAGGGTCAGCGAAGCGCGTTCAGCTCGTCGAGGGCGCGATGGCCGCGCTTGACCACCCCTGGAATGACATCGTGGCGCCCGTGGCGGGTGGGGATCTCCAGCATGTGGAGGATCTGTGCCGCTGCGAGCACCGCCGCCCCGTCCCAGCCGACCAGGTCGAGGATTCTCGTCCACAGCCGCCTTCGGACACCCTCCAGCAGCGGATCCTGGAAGGTGTACCACACGAGGGTGGTGAGATCGATCGCCCGCGTGCCGCTACCCGCGTTCCCGATGTCCACGACCGCCACGATCGCTCCGTCACGGACCAGGATATTGCTGGGGGTTGAGAGATCGGCATGGACCATGTCCGGTGCCTCTCGTGGTGGTGGGACGTCGGCACACACGAGCCGGAGGCGCTCGACCAAGGCCGACACCACGGAGGAATACGCCGAGAGCGTGGCCACGGACCGGCGGAGACGCGACTGCTCCGGCGTCTCGTTGAAATCCAGCCCGGCGACAGCCGATTCCTGACCGGTGGCGACCCGCCAGGCGTACGACCAGTGGTCGTAGGGCTCGGAGGCTTGGCCAGCCTGGAGTTCGATGATCTCCATCAGCTGCTCAACGAGGGACGGGGTCAGCTCTGGCGCGGGAGCCGCGTCAACGAAGTCCATCAGATGCCATACATGAGTGGCAGTGGCCCCCACTCCGAGCCAGGCCGGGGTGGGATAGCCGCGCCTGCGCATGTGCTCGACCACTCTCTGGGCCCGCAACGTCTCGTCCAGGTGGTTGGGGTGTGCACGGGGCACCGCTTTGAGCACCGCATTTGCCCCTCCGGCCAACTGGACGCGCACGGCACCCCCATTGACGCCTCCGGGTAGGCGACGGGGAAGAGTGACCTCTGCCCCGACCACGTCGGCCACGTCGGCCAGGACTTCGGCCGGCAGCTCTTCGGGATGGGTGCCCTGGTTCATCGGCTCGACCTCGAAATTTCGGCGCGTGGACAGAGAGCTACGTGGCACTTGGTGGCAGCTTCGGGGGCACCGGGCCGTGAAGCTGGTGCACCTGGCTGGGAGTGCTCTCGGCGGCGGGGGCTTCGAGACATCGGATCATGAAACAGTTCTCGGCCCGGCGTGTCATCCGAATATCTTCCCTTGGGCTTCCCGGCACGTTCGGGCAGAAGCGGCGTTCGGAGTCACCCCCGCACGCCGTCGCCCGCGTGGGCTTCCTCGTCCAAGGCGTTGGGGTCGCGCAGCGACAACCCGACCAGGGTCTTCACCGGCCCATCCACGCACGACAGGAGAGCCAATGCATGGCCTGCGGGGGCGTGGACGGGGAGACTCGTGGCAGCGGCCGTTCGCTCGTGCTTCGTGACCCGACATCTCGAAGCGTGGACAACGGCCGTCTCCGCCGTCTCGGGAAACATCGCGTTTCAGCAGGTCGGGTGACCTGCGAGGTCAGTCGCTTGGCTGCTGTCCATCCTCGCCGCACGCATGACGCCAGGCGCCGCGACGGGAGCGGGGCGCAGCTGACCGGGCGGGGACAACAAGCTGGCCGCGCGGTCCCGTCACGGGGTGGACGCCTTCTTCGCCGGCCGCCGCTACCAGGCGGTCCGGCGCGCGGCCGACTTCACTCGAACCTGCCGGATCGAGTCATGTCGGGCCTGGGGTCAGCTTGCCGCCACCGCCACCGCGACCACCTCCCGCCTGAGGGCGTTTGCGCGGCTGGCCGACCGGTTCGCCGGGCCGGTCCCGGACCCGTGGCGGCCGACGCGCCGGTCTGATACGGCACTGGCGTCACGGATTACGTGCGTCCAGGAGCTCGGGCTGGAGCACCTCGCCCGTGGACGCGTCGAGCGGGGCCCGTTCCCCGAGGGGGTGCTCCAACTCCAGCGTCTTCTCCACGATGCGCACCTCTGCGGTGCACGCCGTGCCCGGTGGTGGCCCACCGCTGACCGACCTGGCGATGACGATGCTCTCGTCCGTCTCCAGCACGTCAATGGCCGATTCCTCGCAGGAGCCATCCCACCACGTGACGGTGACGCGCCGGCCGTCCTCGCTGAGCGACCCCAGCGCCAGCCCCGCCAGATCGCGGTCGCCCACCGCCGGCTCGATGGAGGCGGTCGGCGGCGTCGGGGCGGCGACGGCGGCGTACCGCAGCGGGGTGTCGTAGCCGTCGAGCGTGAAGAGCCAGGCGGGGACCTGGGCCGGTCCCCGGCTGGTGTGCAGCCGCATCTCGCCCGGCTCGACGCCGGTCACCTCCATCGCTGGGTAGCCCTCGACTCTTTCGGCGATGCCGCTGTCCATCTCCCCGAAGGCAGCGGCGGCCGACATCAGGGGCACGGTGCTGGTCTCCCCGTCCTCCCACCGGATGGCCCCGTCCGCCGACTCGCCGGGCAGGGAGGTCAGCGCCCTGACGGCTCCGTTCTGAAACTCGTCCCGCAGGCCGTCCTCGGGCAGTTGGACATGGGCATCGAGCGGGTGGAACTCCTCCGCCCACCGGCGCGGCGCGTCCGACGCCTCCCACGCGTCGGCCACCGCACACATGCGCGGCAGCTGATCATGCCGGGCTTCGGGGCCGGGCGGGCACGGGTCGTCATCCGGTGTCGTTCTGACCTCCGGCCCCGGCCCCGAGTTCCGTTCCGGCTCCGCGTCCGCACCGCAGCCGAGGACCCCCGCGACGAGAACCCCCGTCAGCAGGCGCGCGCTCCGATCACCCCAAGTAGCCCATGTCATGTTCCCTCCGACGGGGAAACAGCCCGGCCGGTTCCCCCGGCTGAGGCCGCACCACGGTTGGGTGGTCACGCCCGGTTCGGCGTTGCCTCGCGCCGAGTCCTGCCTGCGCCTGCGCCTGCGCCCGCGAGGCACCTTGAGCTCGAAAGGGCGCCACGCGCCCTCGCGGTGGTGACGGAGGCCGCCCCGCGGGCGGGCCCCTCGGCCCGACTGACGGATGTCAGGGCCGAACCACGCCACAGGGGACGGCTGATGGCCGAGCCCGACACCGCGGATTCGCCTTCGTGGACGTATCAGGTGACGTGCGGGCCCGACCGGACGCCGCCTGTGATCGTCTTCACGCCCGCGCCTCATCCGTTGCCCGCCGACCGGCCACATGGATACGATTACGATAACGGTTTTCAATCAGGATGGGAGGCGCGTCGTTGTCCACCACGAGACAGGCCGCCAGACAGGGGAGGCGACGCCGGCCCGCCGGGGCGCTGGTGGGCGTGCACCTCGTGCTCGTGCTCACCATCCTCGCCACCGTCGTTGTCTCCGTCGCCACCGGCCCGGCTGACGTCGGGGCGGCTGACGCGGTGCGCGTCGTCATCGGCCACCTCGTCCCCGACGCCCCCTGGATGAGGGACGGTTCGATCACCCGGCTCCAGGACCAGACGGTGTGGCAGTTCCGGCTGCCGCGCACACTGCTGGCCGGTCTGGCCGGGGCCGGTCTCGCGCTGGCCGGGGCGCTGATGCAGGCCGCGGTGCGCAACCCGCTGGCCGAGCCCTACGTGCTGGGGGTCTCGGCGGGGGCCAGCGTCGGCGCGGTCGCCGTGATCACGCTCGGCTCGGCCGCCGTGGGCGGGCTCCCGCTCAGCGGCGCGGCGTTCCTCGGCGCGCTCGGCGCGACCGCCGCCGTCTACCTGCTGGCCCGTCAGCACGGGGTGCTGGCCCCGACGCGCATGATCCTCGCCGGAGTGGCCCTCGGCTCGCTCCTCAGCGCGGTGACGAGCTACCTGACACTGACCACCGAGGCACAGAACGTGTTCAGCGTGCTCTTCTTCCTGCTGGGCAGCGTCTCCGCGGCCACCATGGAACAGCTCGCGGTGCCGGCCGCCGCGCTCGCCGCCGTCACGCTCTTCGCCCTGGCCAACGCCCGTGCCCTCAACGCTCTGCTGGTGGGCGACGAGAACGCCACCGCCCTGGGCGTCAACGTCAACCGGCTGCGCGGGCAGTTGGTGATCGCCGCGTCCCTGCTGACCGGGTCGGTCGTGGCGGTCAGCGGCGGCATCGGCTTCGTCGGTCTTGTCATCCCGCACGCCGCGCGGATCCTCGTCGGCGCCGACCACCGCCGCATGCTCTCGGTCTCCGTCCTGGGTGGCGCTCTGTTCCTGATGGCCGCCGACGTGCTCGCGCGGACCGTCGCCGAACCCACCGAGATACCCATCGGCATCGTCACCGCCGTGGTGGGGGCCCCCTGCTTCCTCTGGTTGATACGCCACGGGCGCGCGGCCAGGGCGGGGATGTCGCGATGAGGGTCGACTTCACGGATGTCGTCGTCGCGCTGGGCGGCACCCGCATCGTGCATGGCGCGACGTTCGGCGTGGCACCGGGCCGGATCGCCGGTCTCGTCGGCCCGAACGGCAGCGGCAAGTCCACGCTGCTGCGCAGCCTCTACCGGGTGACCAGGCCCGAGACCGGCACGGTCGGCATCGACGGGAAGGACGTGTGGAAGCTGCCGCCGCGGACCGTGGCGCGGCAGGTCGCCGTCATGACCCAGGAGACCACCGCCGACTTCGACCTCGACGTACTCGACGCCGTGCTCCTCGGCCGCCTGCCCCACCACCGCGGTTTCGGGGGCGATTCTCCTCGCGACCTCGAACTCGCCGACCGCGCCCTCGCCCGTGTCGGCGCCGCCGAGCTGGCGGGACGGCCCTTCGCCGGATTGTCGGGCGGCGAGAAGCAGCGGGTGCTGCTGGCGCGTGCCCTGGTGCAGGAGAGCCAGGTACTGGTGCTGGACGAGCCGACCAACCACCTGGACGTCTCCTTCCAGCTCGAACTCATGCGCATCATCGGCGAGCTCGGGCTGACCACGCTCGCCGCGCTGCACGACCTGAACCTGGCGGCGGCCCACTGCGACGTCGTCGCCGTCATGCGGGCGGGGCGGATCGTCGCCCACGGTCCCCCGGCGGACGTGCTGACGCCCGAGCTGATCGGCGAGGTCTTCGGCGTCCAGGCGCACCTGCTCAGCCACCCGGCGACCGGGCGGCCCCTGATCGCCTTCTCCTCCCAGCCACCCCCTTCACCGCACGTCCCGGCGCCCGAGCGCCCAGCCAAGGAGCACGCATCATGACCCGCCCCCTTCCTTCCCGGTCCGCCGCCGGAACGGTCCTGGCCGCCGTCGGCCTCCTCACCCTCACCGCCTGTGGCTCGGGTGTCACCGAGCCGGAGGCGGACGGCGAGGGCGCCGACGGCCGGCAGCCGACCGTTCTCGCCAACTGCGGGCGCGACATCGTCCTCTCCGGCCCCCCGGAGGCAATCGTGGGCCTGAGCCCGTCCCAGACGGAGCTGCTGCTGCGCCTGGGGCTGGGCGACCGGATGGTGGGTCAGGCGCAGACGGCCACGGCACCACTGCCCGAGGACCTGCGGGCCGAGGCCGAGGACATCCCCGTGCTCAGCGAGGACGCCCCGCCGACGCGAGAGGTGCTGCTCGAGGCCGCGCCCGACTTCGTGTTCGCGCCCACCGCCTACGAGTTCACCGCCGAGCAGGGCTTCGCCAGCATCGAGCAACTCGACGAGGCGGGCGTGGCCGCCTATATCGCCACCGGCGGTTGCGAGGATCGCCGCATGACCGGCACGGTCGACGATCTCTTCACCGACCTGGACACCCTCGGCCGCGCCCTCGGGGCAGTCGAGGCCGCTGCCGGACTCGCCGAGGAGGCCCGGGCGGCGCTGGACGACGTCGCCGCGGGCGTCTCGGGGCAGGAGCCCGTCACGGTCGCGCAGGTCTACGTCGAGGGCAGCACGCTCTCCGCGATCGGCGCCGGCATCGAGTACGACATCATCGGGCGGGCCGGCGGCGAGAACGTCTTCGGTCCCGGCGACGCCGCGTTCGCCGACTTCTTCGCCGCCCAGATCAATCCCGAGGTGCTCGCCGAACGGGACCCGGAGGCCCTCGTCTTCGCGGTCAGCGGCGCCGAGCACGAGCGGGCCACCCGCGAGTACCTGGAGAGCACCTTCCCCGACCTCGACGCGGTGCGCAACGACCGCCTCATCCCCATCTCGTCCTCGGACGTCTACCCCGGCACGCTCGGCAACGTCGACGCGGTCGCGGACATCGCCGCGGCGCTGTACCCCGGGGCGTTCTGACGCCCGGTGCCGCACGGCGACGTGGACGGCCCGCGTGTCAGGACGAGGTGGCGGCCAGTACGCGGTTCAGCGCGCTGTCGGAGCGGGCGGTGAGTTCCTCCCAGGTGCCCTCTTCCGCGATGCGGCCGGCTTCGAGGACGGCGATGCGGTCGGCGCGGCGGATGGTGGAGCGGCGGTGGGCGATGACGATCGTGGTGCGGTCTCCCCCGCCGAGCGCGCTGCCGAGCCGGGCGTCGCCGGCGTTGTCCAGGTGAGCGGTGGTCTCGTCCAGCACCAGGACCCGGGGTTCGGCCACCAGGGCACGGGCGAGGGCGATGCGGGCGCGCTGGCCGCCGGAGACGGTGGAACCGCGCTCCCCGACGAGGGTGTCCAGGGAGGCGATCCCGTCGACGCCGCACAGTTTCGCCGTTTCGGCCAGGAGGCGGTCGTCCGCATCCGGTGCGCCGAGGCGCAGGTTGTCGGCGAGGGTCCCGTGGAAGAGGGGGGCGTCCTGGCCCACCACGGCGATGGCGCCGCGGAGTTGGGCGTCGGACAGGTCGCGGAGATCGACGGGCTCACCGCCGTCGGGCAGCAGGTGGACGGCCCCCTCGGACGGATCCCAGAAACGGGCCAGCAGGTGGGCGCAGGTGGACTTGCCCGCCCCTGAGGCACCGACCAGGGCGAGCGTCCGTCCAGCCGGGATCGTCAGGTCGATGCCGTCCAGCACCGGCGGGCCCCCGTAGTCGAAGCTCACGCTGTGCAACCGGACGCCCAGCAGGCCCGGCGGCAGCGGGCGTGGGGATGCGGGCGGCGGGGCGAGCGCGGGGGCCTTCACGGCCGCGTCGACCCGGGCGGCCGCGGCGCGCAGACCCATCGTCCGGCTCAGCGCCTTGGCCGACTCGGCGACCGGTCCCAGCATCGTCAGGGCCAGCGCCATCGACGCCGGCACCCACGCACCGTGGAGCCTGCCCGAGGTCGCGGACTGCGCCGCGGCGACCACCGCACCGAGGATCGCGGACACGATGAGCACGTCGCGGACGGCGGCGGCCGAGGCCTCCCGGGAAGCCTCGGCCCGCTGTGCCTCGCCCACTTTCCGGCCCTGCTCCGCGAGTCGGCGGCGCCGCGTGGCGAGTCCGCCGAAGGCGAGCAGCTCGCGCAGCCCGTCGACGGTGTCCACGGTGTCGGCCGACAGCGTCGCGGCGGCCGCCCTGGTGCGCGCTCCACGCACCGCACCTCCCCGCGCGTCGGCGAAGGGGGCCGCGGCGAGCAGGGCGGCGACCGGCAGCACCGCCAGTAGCAACCACGGCTCCACCGCGGCCAGGGTCGCGGCGCCGCCGCCGAACACCAATCCGGATGCGAGGAATTGGGCTGTGGTGTGGGCGTAGAAGAACTCCAGGGCCTCCACGTCGGCCATCGCGGTGGCGGCCAGTTCTCCGCTGCGCCTGCCGCCCACGCGGGCGGGCGCGCTTCGGGCGAGCCCGTCGAAGACCCGCACCCGCAGCTCGGCCAGCACCCGGTAGGCCAGATCGTGCGAGAGGTCCATCTCGCGCCAGGTCATCAGGGCGCGGACGAGGACGAGGGCGACGAGAGCGGTGATCGCTCCGGCCGAGGGGGCGCGGTTCGTGGTGACCGCGGTTCCGACGGTATGGGAGGCCAGGGTCAGCAAGGTGACCAGTGAGCCCTGTTCGACGACGGCGGCGGCGCAGGTGCGGGCCATCATGGCCCGGTGCCCGGCGAGCGCGGGCAGCAGCGCGCGCAGTGACCCGCGCTGGGGTTCGGGAGCATCGACCGTGCCGCGGTCCGGTATGGCGTCTTGGACGGTGCCGCTCATGCGGGGACCCCTTCCTCGTGCGTACGGCCGGCGTTGACGAGTTCCGCGTACACGCCGCCGGCCTCGACGAGGGGGATGTGCTCGCCGACGGCGTCCAACCGTCCGCCGTCGAGTACCACGATCCGGTCGGCGTGCCGGACCGCGGCGAGCCGGTGGGCGACGACCAGGACGGTCCGGCCCCCCGCGGCGGCCACCAGCTCGCGGATGATGTCCGCCTCGCGGCGTTCGTCGACCGAGCTGGTGGCCTCGTCGAGGACGAGCACCGGGGCGTCGGCCAGCAGAGCACGTGCGAGGGCGAGCCGCTGCCGCTGACCGCCGGAGAGGGTGGAACCGCGTTCGCCGAGGACGGTGGCGTAGCCGTCGGGGAGGACGGCGATCTCGTCGTGGACGCCGGCGGCGCGCGCGGCGCGGACCAGCTCGTCGTCCGTGGCCGCCGGCCGGGCCAGGCGCAGGTTGTCGGCGATGGTGCCGTGGAAGAGGTAGGTCTCCTGGGAGACGACGGCGATGCCCTGCCGCAGCGAATCCAGGGTGTACTCGGCCACGTCGCGGCCGTCGACCGTGATCCGGCCCCGCCCCGGATCGCGATGGCGCAGGAGCAGAGCGATCAGGGTGGATTTGCCGGCGCCCGAGGCGCCGACGATCGCGGTGGTACGCCCTGCCTCGGCCGTGAAGGTGACGGCGCGGACGGCGAACTCCTCCCCGCCGTCGTAGCTGAACGTCACGTCCTCGAAACGCACCTGGGGCGGCTCCGGCCAGTACGCCCGCGCCGTTCCCGCGTCGGGGACCGTGGGTTCGGCGGTGCGCAGCGCCGCGAGCCCGTCCGCGGCCGAGACGCCCAGGTACCCGGCGTGCCACTCGCGGGCCAGGTCGCGCACGGGCCGAAAGCACTCGGCGGCCAGGAGCAGCACCATATAGGTGCCGGTCGCCGTGGTGGATCCGGTGGCGGCCGACCAGCAGGCCAGCAGCGCGGCGGCCGCGGTGCCGCCCTGGATCGCCAGGTCGGTCAGCCCGGTGTCGACGAGGGAGACGCGGAGCTTGGCGACGGTCGCCCGGTGCAGCGCCGCCGAACGCTCCTCCAGCCGCTCGCGGGTGCGCTCCACGGCGCCCGCAGCACGCAGCACGGGCATGCCCTGGAGGGCCTCCAGGTAGTCGGCGCCCAGCCCCTCGTAGGTGTCCCAGTGCTCCTTGCCGCGACGGGCGAGGAGCCGGTCCCAGGCGCGCGGCCCGACCAGGGCGAGCAGAAGGGCGGGGACGAGACAGAGGAGGGCGCGGGGCTCGACCGCGGCCACGGCGGCGAGCAGAAGGGGCGGCACGGCGAGGGTGACGAGGAGTTGGGGCAGGTAGCGGGAGACGTACGCGTCGACGCCCTCCACTCCGTCGACCAGGGTCGTCCGGACGGCCCCGACACGCGCGGGGGGTCCCCCCGGCCGAAGGCCGGGGGAGGTCAGGTGGGCGGGCCCGAGCCGTCCGAGGTGGGCGACGAGTTCGTCTCTCAGGCGCACCCTGACCCCTGTCCCGGCGCGGGTGGCCGTGCGCCGCTGCCAGCAGCTCAGCCCCGCGCGGATGGCGACCACGGCCAGCACCGCTCCGAGGAGCGGCGGGAGTTGGTCCGTGTCGCCCCGGGCCACGTCGGCGAGCGCGAGAGCCAGCAGCCCAGCCTGGGCGACGTGGGTCAGGGTGACGGCCCCCTGAAGGACGGTGGCCGCGAGCAGGGTGCGCCGTGCGTGCCGTGCGGCGCGGCGCAACTCGGGGTGGACGATCACGGGATCCCCTCCTTGGGGTGGGTGGTGCCGAGGGCCAGGCCGTGGACGATCCAGTCCCTGCCCGGTGCCGCGCCGAGCGCGGCGCCCAGATCCGCCTGCTGCCAGGAGCCGACGGGGCGGCTTGCCACCCCAAGGCGGCCGGCCGCGACGTGGGCCAGCCCCACGGCGAAGCCGGCCCGCAGATGGGCGCGGCGGATCCGTGGAGCGTCGGCGTCCGTCGGGCAGCCGTACCCCAGCAGGACGGCGCCCGCGTCCGCTATCCATCCCTGGCCCGCGGCCCAGGCGGCGAGTGTCGGCCTGGCCTCCCCGGAGGCGAGCCGCCGCAGGGAGCCGTCGGGGGACAACTCGACGAGTTCGGGCCGCGGTTCGCCAACGGCGGCGCACCACGCGACCTCACCGGCGCTCGCGTCGGCGAGAGTGGCGAGCACCGTTCGCAGGACGTCCCGTGAAGGGACGCCCCTCAGCGGCGGCCGGGCGCTGCGACGGGCCAGCAGATCGCGGGGAGCGGGCGCGTCCGCGACCCGGCGCGGACCTCCGGGCGGCGTGAAGTGGAGTGAGGCGAGCGGGCGTTCGGCACGCCCGTCGAGGCCGAGTGTGGGCGGGCCGGCGCCGAGCGCGCGGGCCGCGAGACGCAGCGCCGCGGCGGCGTGTCCGGTGTCGAGCAGCATCAGGGGCCAGGCACGGTGGCCGTAGTGGGAGACCGTGCGCCGCGGCGTGACGGAGAGCTCGACGGCCGCTCCGGGCGGCGCGTCGTCGGGCGCGGGCCCCAGAAGGTGCACGCGGTGGCGCAGCGGGTCGTAGCCGTAGCGTCCGGACGGCAGCGGGCAGTCGGCGCCCACGACGAGCTGGGCGTCCACCGGGTGGAGGCCGCCCGCCGACGGGACCGGCCGCAGCCGTCCGGCACCGTCCTGGGCGGCCAGCGAGAGGCGGAGCAGCCACCAGAGGTCCAGCTCTCCGGGGCCGGCCCGCGACAGGCAGCGTGCGTCCCCCGGCCAGTCGGGGACGGGGGGCGCGGCGGGCGTGTCCGGGCCGGGCTCCTCGGCGGAGCGGGCGCGGGCGAGGGCGGTGACGAGATCCACGGGGCGGCCCTCACATGTGGGGCGGAGGAGCGAGCGTGAAGTCCTCCGGTGCGCTCGGACCGGTCGTGCGCCAACCCCGGCCCACGGCGGCCTCGGCGAGGCGCGGACAGCCGAAGTAGCCGAAGGCGGCGGGGGCGTTGGGGATCAGACCGGAGACGAGTACGCGCGCCACGCGCAGCGGTGTCTCGGCCACGTCCTCGGTGGTGAGGTCGAACGTCATGACGCGGTGACCGCCCTCGTGAAGAGCGCGCTCCAGTCGCTCCCGGCTGCCGGGCTCAACCGCGTCGATGGGGACGACTCCCCGTGCGGGCTCGGTGAACCGCCGGGCCTCGGGCGCCATCCGCTCGTCCAGCCACACCTGTACGTGGGCGCCCAGGTCCCGCACCCGGGAGAAGTGCTCACCGCACGCGTCGAGGTAGCGTCCGTCCTCGCGGTGGTCCAGGTAGAGCCCGCGGGCGAGCAGCCCGGCCTCGACGGCCTCGAACACCCAGCCGTCGGGATCGATGAGGCCCTGCGTGAAGATCCAGGTGTGGACGGCCTCCAGCACGGCCTTGCGGGCGGCCTCGGCCGGATCGTACCGGCAGGCGAACCCGGCGGCGTGCAGGCCGAGTCGGCGGTCGTGGACGAGCGCGCCCATGCAGGGGGCGAACTCCGAAGGCATCTCGACCAGATGGACGTCGAGCCCGGATCCGGCCAGGTCGTCGGAGAGGCCGGGTACACCGGCCGGGTCGATGCCGCGGGCCGGCCCGTCCAGGTGCCACCACAGTTCGAGCGCGTCGCGCTCGACGACCTCCAGCAGACCGCGCTCGACGGCGTCGTCGAACCCCTGCCCCGTGGCGATCCCGGCGTAGTTGAGGTGGTGTGTACGGGGCAGCGAACGCAGCTCGCCCTGGCGCCAGTTGAGGTGGGTGAGCGCGACGGGCGCCCAGACCTCGGCCGTCTCCCCGCCACGCAGCCGCTCCTCGCCGCGTGCCCACAGGCCCGGCGTGTCCGGTGTCAGGGGACGGTAGGGGAACTTCTCGCGGCCGTACTGCCAGCCGGCGTAGGCCGGCAGCTCCCCCGGTCCGTACAGCCGCAGGCCCTTCTCGGTCAGCTCGGCGGCCGTGGCTCGCAGCGGCGCGCGCGGGTGGCCGGGCGGCGGCAGGCGGTTACCGCAGTACCGCTCGATTCCCTCCGCTATGGCGGCGATCCGGGCACCCTCGGGGTCACCGAACGTTGTGCCGAGTGATACCCGGTCGGCGGGCCACAGGCCGAGCCTGCGGGCGTCGGAGATCTCCGCGGTGAGCGCGGTGTAGCGGGGCGGTGCGCCCATGGGGTGCTCGACGGGCTTGACCTTGCGGACGATGCCGCAGACGGGGTCGACGAGAGCTTCCAGCGGCAGGGCCGTCATCGCAGGATCTCCTGTACGGGGTCGGTGGGGCGGGGGGTCCGGAGCACGGGCAGCCGCAGCGCCACGCGCCCGGGTGCGACCTCGCGCCGGGAGGCGAGCAGGTGGGTGGCCGTGACCGGGTCGTCACCGGTGTGGGGATTGCGGGCGTGGGCCGGGAAGTGGTGCCCGGCGATCTCCAGGCGGAGCCGGGTGCCCGCGCGCAGCCGGCGCGCGAGCCGGCCGAGCGCCACGGTGAACTCGGCGGCCCGGCCCGGAGGGTCCGCGCGCCGGACGGCGCCGACGGCCAGCCGCTCGGCCGTGCCGTCCGGGGTGATGGCGGCGAGCCGGGCGAACCAGTCGGAGCACGGCGTGTCGGCGGCGGCCCGCAGCCGCACCTCGGCGGGACCGACGACGTCCAGCGGACGCGGCAGCGGCGCGGTGGCGAGCAGGCAGCGGTCGGGCGTGCCACCGGTGGGGACGGTCAGCTCACCGGACGGCACCGGGCGTTCGGGGTCGGCCGTGAACGAGGTTCCGTGCAGCAGCAGCAGGTCCGGACTGTACGGCTCGCCCTCCGTGTCGGCCGGCACCCACAGCGGGCTGCCGCCCAGCGCGACCGCGCCGCGGTGACCGTTCCGAAGCTCCCCGGTCAGGGCGAGGTGGGCCCAGCGCGCGTAGAGGTCGCCGAGGCGCACCCGGTGCGCCGGGTCGGCGTCAGGACCGGGCTCCGCGACGAGGCCGTGCCCCCAGGGCCCCATCAGCAGCCGCGCCGATGGCCCGCCCCAGCAGCGCCACAGCGCGAAGGTCTCCTCGGTGAAGGGGTCGTGCCGGCCGCCCACCGCGAGGAGGGGACTTCCGGCGTGCCTCGCCCGCGAGCCGAGCCGCCCGCGTTCGCGGTGCCGCCACAGGCCCGTCCAGGAGGGCAGGCTCCGGCCGAGCCTTTCGGGGAGGCCACTCACCGGCAGGTGGGCGAGCAGCTCGGGGTCGGCGGCGAGGGCTTTCGCCAGGGCCTCCTCGTCGGAGTCCCGCCGGTCGCCGTGAGCCGCCCACCACCCGGCACGGGCCGAGAGTCGTTCCACGCCCGAGGGCTCGCGAGCCGTCTCCGCGGTGCCCAGTGCGGGCACGGCGGCGATGACGGCGTCGGGGCGGGCGTCCTCGGGCGCTTCCAGCGCGAGGGCGAGGGCGCAGTACCCGGCGTAGGAGGCGCCCGCCGCCACCAGTCGCCCGTCGCTCCAGGGCTGCCGACGGATCCAGCGGACGGTTGCCGCTCCGTCGGCGGCCTCGTTCCGGTAAGGGTGCCACGCCCCCGCCGAGGAGTGCCGCCCTCGCACGTCCTGGGCCAGTGCTGCGAAACCGCGCTGAGCCCACCCGCTCAGCTCGGCGCGGTACCGCCGCCTGTCGTAGGGAGTGCGGACGAGGACGGCCGGGAAGGGACCGTCGCCGTCCGGGAGCCGGATGTCGGTGGCGAGGCCGTCGACGGCCTCGGTGAGCAACGTCATCGGGCGCTGTCCGGCAACGGGGCGACATCGGGAACGGGCAGCACGGGGTGCTCGGTGACGGTCAGCGTGCGCAGGTCGACACGGCGCAGGCGGCGCCGGGCGGGCAGCCCGCCGGTGTCGGGAACGCCGGTGGCCCACCGGGTGAGGTCGTCGGCGAGCAGCGCGGAGAGCAACCCGGCAGCCGGGGCGGTGAGCCGGATGGGGGCGCCGGACGTACGAGGGCCGCTCCAGTAGGCGCCCAGCTCGCGGTGCGCGGGTGTGGCGGCGAGTCGACGCGCACGGACGTGGGAGGAGGTGACGTCACCGGCGGCGGCTGCGAGGGGCTCCACGTACGCCTGCCAGCCTTCGCGGTGGCAGCGCAGCCAGGCGATCCCGCGCTCGGGCAGCCGGTCGGCGGTCTCCCACAGTCCTTCGGGCACGGGGCCATCGACGCACCAGACCACGGCGGCGGGGTGTCCGTCGGCCGCCGCGTCGGGCTCCACCGACCGGGGCTTCGCGCCTTCGGCCCACAGATAGGCGGCCAGCGGCCCGGTCAGCACGGGGTCGCCCACCAGCCGGACGTCCCGGCGCCCGGCGGGCCACTCCCTGCGCCGCGCGTGCTCCGACAAGTAGCCGGCGCGATCGAAGGCCCGGACGAGGCGGTCGAGTTCGGCGTCCGGTTCGCCCGTCGCCGTGCCGGAGAGCCGCGCCAGCAGCGCGTTCTGGTCGGACCCGCCGATCCGTGCGCTGAGGAACTCGCCGTCGGCCGTGCGGACGGCGAGACCCCGCCCGGGCACGGCGACGACCTCGACGCCGGGGGCGAGTTGGCTGCGGGACACGTCGGGTCTCCTGTCGGGTAGGGCTTCGGAGATGGGCGTGGGCCCGCCCGGGAGAGAAGCGGCGGGCCCACGGTCAGGGGGGCTTACCCCTTGGTCACTCGCCGTCCTCGAACGGGTTCTCCACGAGGGCGTTTGAGTGCGAGGCCGAGTCGTGGGCCAGCTGGCCCGGGTCGGCGATCGGCGCGAAGACCTTCTCGTTGTCCATCTCGTTGTCCATGAACTCTCCTTATCCGCATGGGAGGTACGGCGGTCGAACGAGCGCCGCACCGCAGAGCTTAAAGAATATGATTATCATTTACTACCCGCCTGGAGGTGATCCAGGTAACACACCGGCCAGCCCCGAGGAGCCCGTCGATGGAGGCACCCATGTCCGCCGATCCACTGCTGCTCGTCTCCGACCACGTAGGGGGACTCGTCCTTGTGCTGACCGTGCCGGACGGCACCGAGGCCGGCCGTCTCACCGGCCGCCACATCTCCGAGCACGCCGGGTTCCTCGCGCTGCCGGGCGGGCGGACGGCCTGCGTCGATGACCGCAGAGGCGAACTGCTGGTGCTCGCCCCGTTCGGCCACGAGCTCGTGGAAGCCGTGATCCCGGTCGCCGCGCCGGCCGAGCACCTCGCCGTGGACCCGTCCGGCCGCTGGGTGGCCGTCACGACCGGCCTCGGCAGGAACGACAGGCCGTGGTCGGATCTGCTGACGGTCGTCGACCTCGCCACGGGAGACACGGCCCGGGTGCGCACACGCGTGGGCGAGCCCGGAGTGACCGTACTGGGCGGGGGCGACCCCCTCGTCGTGCTGCGGCACAGGGAGCCCGGGGCCCTGGACGTCCACCGGTTCGCCGACCTGCTCGGCGCGCCGCCCGGTTGCCCGCCGGCAACGGCCCACGCGCGTCTCCCACTGCCGGACGACGGCCACGGCGACGCCCAGGCCCCGGATCGCGGCGAGGTGTTCGCGGCCGTCGGCGAAGGGGTGTACCGGGCACGCCGCGACGGCGACGCACTCGTCGCGGAGCCGACGATCCCGTGGGGTTCGCCCGCCCGGGGTTGGTATCTGCGGTTCGACCCGCGGCGGCGGACGCTGTGGTCGACGCTGCGGGGCGGGCACGCGGACCCTCTGCGGTGGCCGGAGTGGACGAATCAGGCGTGGTGTCACGACGTGGAGACGGATCGTACGACCCTGGCGGATCTCGGCTCGGGGCTCGTTTTCCGGCTGGCTCTCACCCAGGACCACGCCGCCTTCGCCCGTATCCACCCGGACGGCGACGAACTGGTTCTGCTGGACGCCGACGGCGGGACCGCCCACCGCGTCCCCCTCCCGGCCATGGACGGCGCGCCCCGCCGCGGCGGCACCCCCTGGGAGGGCGTCCAACGCCGTGCGGTGGCAGCGTCACCGGGCACGGACTGGGTTGCCGTCACCCGCGGCGGTCACGGCGAGATCCACCTCTTCGACGCCCGAACGGGAACCGAGGCAGCCCGCCTGAAGCTGGACACGCCCCTTCACCACGGCGGCCACGCGACGCTGCGCACGCAGACCGACCGGGCCGAAGGCGACCCCGTCGGCCGCTAGAAGCCAGCACTCCGGTCAGCAGTCGTTCCCCGGGCCGGTTGACCTCCTTGTTCCGGCCGACGTGAGGACGGACGAGGCCGCGCTCCAGGAGGGCGTGAACCGGTCGCCCCGTCAGGCTGCCGTGCTGACTGCCGCGGATGATCAGCATCCGTTCCTTCGGCGAGAGATGACGGTGTGCCACCTCCCGCAGGCACGTCGGGGTGTCCATCACGATGGGGCCTTCCACAGCTCGCTCCCCTCCTCCCGCCGACACCTCGGCAGGACCTGGAGCAGCAAGGATCCGCACCATCCGCTGTTTGGCCCGACAGCGATCCTGTGCCGGCAACCTCCCTGCGGCAGCCGCAGCGCCAGCTCCGGAAAGCGACCCGGCCGTCCGAGGTCACCCTTCCTGTTCCGAGGAGCGCCTGGAGCCGAACCGAGCGCGCTGGCGCTTCGACGTCTGCCTCCTGATCGAGGGCGCCTTCTCCGGCTGGTCTTTCACCGCCCGGTGTGACAGGTGGGGAGGGCCTGGAAGCGCTTGATGGGTCGGCGGCGGCGGCGGGAGGTCATCGGGGGAGCCGGGCGTGGATGGTCTTGCCCGGGCCGGGGCCGGGTGTGATGGTCAGGTGGCTGGTGAGGCGGCGGACCATGTGCCAGCCGAAGCCGCCGCCGCCGTCGTCGAGATCGGGTGTGCGTTCGCGTGGCCGCGCGGGGCTGGGGTCACTGACCATGGCGGTCATCGTGTTCGGCGCGGCGGACAGTGCGAGTGCGTACCGGCCGCCGCCGTGCCGCAGGGCGTTGGTGACGAGTTCGGAGACCACCAGGACCAGAGTGTCCGCGGTGTCGGGGTCCGGCGCCGGGGCGAGGCTGTCGGTGAATGCGCGGGTGGCCTCGCGGGCCCGGGGAACGCTCTGCGGGCTGTCGCCCCGCGCCACCGTCGTGGCAGGTGCCGGGGTGCTGGTGCTCTCGGTGATCTTCGTGTTGTTCATGCGCGTACACCCCACCTGTTATCGGTTGTGCCGCTTCGCAGTGCCAGGCAGTGTGCCCGCCCCTGAGGGCCCTCACACGCCGGGCTGCGCACTCCGGTGCAACTTTCCGGACAGCGAGGACGACAGAAGCCCGGCCTCCACCCTCACAGGGAATCTGTCATAGCCGGGGTAGACATTCGCGCTGGGCTGGATTAGTGTCTTCCTCGTAGCCAAGAGATCGGAAAGGCGCGGCAGACACGAACTGCCCGCACGCAGGACCAGCAGGTGGTGGCACGGCGGTGGAGTGGCGGGGCTGGAAGGATTTCGGGGTCCCCTCGCTGACCGCCGGGCCGGGCGGCTCGCCAGGGGCCGCCAGCAGGACGGCAGAACCAGCAGTGACAGACAAAGTCGACCGGATGGAGCAGGAGGAGACAGACGCCATCAGGATCGCCCGGGTGAGGACATGGGCCGCCCGGGTACCGCAGGCCCCGGATTGGAAGGTGGTCCCACGGTCTCGTATCCGCGATCCCCGCACCCCGCCCATCCCCCCCGGGCGGCGTGCGGAAATGTAGGGCCGACGCAGTAGATAGTCGGCGATGGTGTTGATCTCCCCTTCGGGGCCCTGGTGCCGTGCGGCGCCAGGGCCCCTCGACGCATGCGACAACGAGGTGGTTATGACCGCAGACAACCCGCGCAACCGCTTGGACGACGACGACTACCCCGCCTACACCATGGGCCGGGCCGCCGAAATACTCGGCACGACCCCCGCCTTCCTCCGCGCCATCGGGGAAGCCCGCCTGATCACCCCCCTGCGCTCCGAAGGCGGCCACCGCCGCTACTCCCGCTACCAGCTGCGCATCGCCGCCCGCGCCCGCGAACTCGTCGACCAGGGCACCTCCGTCGAAGCCGCCTGCCGCATCGTCATCCTCGAAGACCAGCTCGAAGAGGCCCGGCGCATCAACGAAGAACTCCGTCGGCACGCCACCGAACCCCGCCCGAAGGTCGACGCCTGACCCACGGCCCGCCGACCATCCGGTCTGGCCCGACAGCGACCGTCCCGGCAGCGCACCGCGTACGGGAAGCCGTCCAGGCGCCGGGAAAGGTCGCAGAATCGACTCCGCCGCGAACCCGGCCTCCGCGCGGACGCTCACCCTCGCCCGCGACGCCGTTCGAGGCGTGCGTGAGGCCGGCTCCTGGGCCGACGGCCCGCACCTACGGGCGGGAGGTTATGCCTTCGTGAGGACGAAGAACAGGAAGCAAAGGAACTTGCCCGACTCCTTCTGCTCGAAGACCTCGGGGAACCGTTCGCGGGTGCCGGGTCCCGGGGCCGGTTCGCTGATGACGTCGATCCGGAAGCCGGCCGCGGTGAACGCGTCGGTGATCGCGTGCAGCGGCCGGTCCCAGAAGGTCATCAGGTGCTTGGTGCCGCCGAGTTCCCACCACTGGGAGGTGGAGCGGGTCGCGAAGTAGTCGGTTCCGGGCGGTGCCGTCATATGCTGGACGAAGGGGTGGTGGACGGACCCGATGAGGCGGCCGCCGGGCTTCAGCACGCGCCGCAGTTCGGCCAGGGCCGTCGTCCAGTCCTCCAGATAGTGCAGGACCAGGGAAGCGACGACGTCGTCGAACCCGGCGTCGGCGAAGGGCAGCGGGCCGCCCAGTTCCGCGCGTTCCAGCACCACACCGTCGCCGAGCCGCCGCCGCGCCAGCGCCAGCATCCCGGCGCTGGAGTCGAAGCCGGCGACGAGGGCGCCCCGCTCGCGCAGGGCCTCGGCCACGGGGCCGGCGCCGCAGCCGGCGTCGAGGATCCGGCGGCCCGCCACGTCGCCGGCCAGGTCCACGATCGCGGGGCGCGCATAGTAGGCGTTGAGGAGGCTGGTCTCGTTCTCGGCCGCGTACGCCTCGGCGAAGCGGTCGTAGTCGTTCACCCTCTCCCCGGGCCCCGGGGGAGCCTCGACGGGACTGACCCAGGACACGCTCCGCCTGTTCGGCGGGGCATCCGCCTGTTCGGCGGGGCTCTCGGGAGCGGCGGTCCCGCCGGTCGTTCCGGGACGGTTCGGCATGATTGACCTCGTTCGTTCGGGCCACGGCGGGCGTGGCGGGAGATCCGCGGATCCCCGGGGTGTGAAGGGCACAGCGGCACCCTGAACGAGTGATTGAGTTTTGTCAATCACTTGCGGTCCGGCCCTTCACCGGGCCGTCCGCTTTTCAGTAGGCTGCCGGTCATGACCGAACGCCGGCCGGCGACCGACGCGGAGGCGAAGGCACTCGCCTCCGCCCTCCGCCTGCGCATCCTGCGCATCTGCGTGCGGCAGCCGCACACGAACAAGGAGATCGCGGCGATCCTCGGCCGCGACCCGGCCAGCGTGCTGCACCACACCAGAACGCTGGTCCGCACCGGGTTCCTGGAGGCGCAGGAGGAACGGCGCGGCGCGCGTGGCGCACGAGAGGTCCCGTATCTGGCGACGCGCAAGAGCTGGCACCTCGAAACGCCCGCGCTGGACCGGTCGATGCTCGACGCGTTCCTGGAGGAACTCGCCCTCGTCCCCGCGACCGAGGCCGAGGGCATCAGGATGGCGCTGCGCCTGCCACCGCCGCAGATGGAGGAGTTCCGCACCCGGCTCAAGGATCTGCTGGAAGAGTTCGCCGCCCGCCCGGACGACCCAGCCGCGCCCGCATGGTCGCTCTTCATGGTGGTGCACTCCGACCCGAACCGGCCCTGACGACGGCGTCCGGCAGCTACCCCCGCCCAGGCCCAGCGCAACGAGCCGACCATCAGATGGCCACAAGATCCGCCGGGCAAGCATCCAAGGCCCGTCGCCGCCGCCCCAGCGGTTCTCATGAATGACCATCCGTGAGAGTTCTGCGACAGCCCCGGACGCGGCCACGTTTCCCCAGGTCACCGCTCGCAGAGGTCCCCTCAGAACCCGGGCATTGTGAGAGCCTATGCCGACGAGCTGCCTGTCCTTGGTTCGTCTTCGCCTTGCTGTGGGGCGGCTTGGTTCGACCGCTTCCGGAAAGCTGACCGCTTTGCGACCCTGGCGCCGACCCGTTCAACGATGCGGTCCATGACGCGCTGGGGATCCTTCCACTTCATGGCCGGCCGATCATGGTCCATCCCGCGTTCAGAGACGGAGGCTGAACTCTTTGAGCTGCCAACGGAGTCCGGCGTCGCCTGTTTCTGTGAAGACGGCAAACGGATCAATGACGCCCGGGGTTCGCCTGCTCGGTCGCTTCGGACGCTCACTTGGGCGGGATGTGGTTGCCGGCTCAGGATCGTCCCTTGCTTTCCCGAGAGGCCCTCAGGGGTGCGGGGTGATCGCGGGTTCGGGGCGGTGGACGCCGCGCGGTCGGTAGCCGAGGGATTCCGCGATGCCGAGCAGGTCGGCGATGTACCAGAGGGTGGCCAGCCACATCTCGGTTCCCTGCAGGCCGGGTCGGTGCTCGGGGCCGGACGGGCCGCTCGGGGGTGGGAAGCGGAAGGGGAACCCCTGGCCGTCGGCCCATTGATCGGCGATGGTGTCGATCTGGGCGAAGGCCCACTCCTCGATGTCCGCCCGCCGGTGCCGCGTCTGGGCGTGGACACCGGGGTGCGGGGCAGGCTGGAGCCGCTGCGCGGGAAGCTGACGAAGCCGGCCGACCGCGGCTGGCCGCACAAACGGCTCGACGGGAAGCTCACCGTCCGCCCGTGACCGGCCCGCACGGACGGCAGGGCGTAACCAGGCTGCCCGCGGGGCTGTTGGAATGGTGTGACGAAAACCAATGAGTGTCACGGAGTCCACGGAGGTTTCCGAAGCTCGATCGCCGGTTACCGGAGAGTCATATGCGGCGCGGTACCGCTCCGTCCTGCCAGCGGTAGAGGTCGCGCAGCAGGGAGATCTCGGCGCCGTGATGGATCAGCTCCTTGTTGACGTGCAGGACGATGCCCTCCATGGGAGACCGCTCGGGACCCGCCGTGGGCGGATTCTCCAGGTCAGCGTCCGAGAGCTCGCGGACCCCCGCGTTCCATCTCCCATACATCTCATCGAGCTGTTTCAGCGCCTCGTCAGCGGTCCCCGCGTAGGCGAATGTCCGGGAGTCGACGTCCTGGCCGCCGAAGTGCCATCCGACCCGATAGCCCAGGCAGGAGACGATGATGTGCGCCAGCCGCCAGGCAATCGTGGTCACCGGCGCCGGCACCGGGTCAGGGGACGCGAAGTCCATCGTCCATTCCCCCGAACCTGCCGACATCGGTGCGGCCGACGTGCCACGTGGGCGGATGCTCCAGCAGCCGCGCACCGGCTCCCAGAAGTACTCCTCATCGGCAAGACCGTGCAGCCGCGGCCGCAGGTTCTTGTGCCAGTGCCGGTCCAGCTGGTCCGCGATTCGCTCGCTTCTTGTCATTTCCGCACACTACATACGTACGACGGAGACCTGGCAGCGGCCCTCGCGGACGCCGTCGCCGGCCGTGGGCCGCGAGAGCGCACCGCACCGGGAGATGACGGGTTCGATGACCCGGACTCCCGAGCGAGCGCCACGCCAGAGCCTCCGACCTGCATGTTCGAAGATGGCGAAGACTCCGAGAGGATCGAGGTGAACGGGGCCATCATCGCCCGCCGTCGGTCCACCCGCCCCAGCGAGGAGTACCGGACCCCGACCGAAGAAGGATAGGACGCCTTCCTCACCCGCTTCGGGAAACGGAAGGCCAGGAGAAACTCGGCCAGCTCGATCGCCCATGAAGGTGGGCTGCCGCATGGCCCTCGACCCGGATCGATAACACGTTCAAAGAAGCCTGTATCAAACGCCCTTCAGGACACGAGCAAGTGCCGCCCGGCCCGCGGGTCCCCAGTTCGGCTTGCCGCCGGGAAGGCCCCGATCTCCGTTCTGCCCCATGAGCATCAGGAAGAGGCTCTTCATCGCGGCCAGCCCGCGGGCGCGCCGGATCGCCGCCTCGTCCGCATGCGCGTACATGTCGAAGAACCGTGAGGCCGTGCCCGCGGGGAGCAGCACCCATGCGGCGGCGAGGTCCCACGCCGGATCGCCGGCGAACATGTCACCGAAGTCGACGATGCCCGAGAGCGTTCCGTCCGAGACGACGACGTTCGCGGGATGGAGGTCGCCGTGCACCCACACCGGCGGGCCCTCCCACGCGTGGGCCGCGACGGCGTCGTCCCAGACGGCCCGGACGTCGGCAGCGATGTCGTCGGGGGCAACGGCCCGGAAGAAGTCCTCGAAGCCGTCCGTGCAGTCCCTGGGATGGGCACCGCGGTCCGCAGCGATCGGTGCCTCGGCGGGCGCCTCCACATGGAGCGCCTGGAGGAAGCCCGCCAGCGTGTCGGCCGCGTGGGCGCCGCGGCTGATCGAGGCGTGGTCCAGCGGCTCGCCGGGAACCCACGTCATCACGGTCCAGTGCTTGGGGAAGCGCTCGGACGGTTCGCCGAACCGCACCGGGGTCGGCACCGGGAGCGGCAGGCGCGGGGCCAGCACGGGTAGCCACCACCGCTCCTTGAGCTGGAGTTCAGGGGTGGGGTCCATGCGCTGCATGCGCACGGCCAACTCGTCCCCGAGGCGCCACATCTGGTTGCCCCAACCGCCCACCACCTCGCGGATGGCCAGCCCCGCAAGGTCCGGATGTTGCTCCTGCAGCAGGTCGCGGACCAGGTCCGCGGTGATCTCGATCTCGGTGTCGGTCATGCGACGTCACAGTACCGAGGCGGCAGGGCGGAGCGGACGGAACGGCCCCGAGGTTCGGGGAAGCCCGCGTCCGGTGTTCAATGCCGCGGACCGAGCCAACCCAACGCGCTCGGCCGGCCGAGATCCGCGACAACCTCGTCGCCCGGACCGCCGAGGCCGAGTGGGCGGATCAGTACCGTCGCACGTGTCGGTGAGCGATGTCATCCTGGCCACGGTGCGGCAGTACGCGGAGCGAGCCACCGGCTGTGCCCGTCCCCGATCAGCGAAGTTCGTGGCGTACCCGTGGTCACCCTTGAGCAGGGTGGTGCGGTGGCGGCGCGGAGCACGATGGCCGTCGGTGCACCGGTCACCCCGCTCGCTGATCGCGACGGCGGCGGTCCCACCGATCACGGGTCGGCATGCCTCCGTGGGGGCTGTTGACCACGATGGGGACGGATCCTTCGACGAGGTAGGGGTGCTCGGGGAAGTAGTCGATGTGGAGGTGACCGCCGTCCTCGGCGGTGGCCATGGCCCGCAGGTTGTCCGCGAGGATCGCCCTCGCGCCGGGATCGCCGCTGATCACCAGGACCTGCCGGGAGGCGTCCAGTTCGATCCGAACCCCGGGGCCGGACGTCTTCCTGGCCTCGATTCCCGCCAAGGCGTCGCCGTCCAGTGGTGACGTGGAGCCGATGAACCCGTCGCCCTCGGCCACCGCGTTCGCCAGGTCGGCCAGTTCCTCCGCTGAAGCGGTGAGGTTCACTTCGCCGAACCCGGGATCGGAAACCAGTCGCACGGGCGGCGCTCCTTCACGGTCGGACCTCCATGGTGCCATCGGAGGTCTCAGGCAACGCCGGTGTGCCGGTGATCTCGTCGGTACTTGGCTGGTGGCGTACCGCATCTGGAGCTGAAGGCGGTGTAGAACCTGCTGACGGAACTGAACCCCGAGGCCGACGCGATGTCGCCGATGGGAAGGGCGGTCGTGATGAGCAGGCGGCGCGCCTCGGCAAGGCGACAACGGGTCAGGTAGTCGACGATCGTGGTGCCCATGACCTTGCGGAACTGGGTCATCGCGTAGTTGGGATGGAGTCGCGCCGTATCGGCGACGTCCGCGACCGTGAGCGGCTCATGGAAGCGCTGGGCAATACGGCGGACCATGGCGATGACATGGTGGACGACGGGATCGCCCACGTTGAAGCTGACCCCGGGATCGCGCGGCGCCGCCAGGGCGACGCGACGCACCCGCGCCTCCAGTTCCAGCAGCGCGATGCGGCGGAGCTCCGCGTTGCCGCTCGCGAGGTCAGTGGCCCACTGCGCGAAGGCCGCCGCGTCGGAGGCCATCGCCGCCGACGGCGGAGCGACCAGCGGGACACCCGACAGCAGACGGCCGAGCACGTTGGCCGGCAACCCCCACCCCAGGAAGGTCGTGAACGGCACCTGGATCCAGTGGGCCTGGGTCACCGAGTTGGCGACGAGCTGGTGCGGAACGGCCGCCCAGAAGGCCGCCACCGACCCCGGACCGACCTCGACCGGGATGCCGCCGAACAGATAGAGCATCGAGCCGCCCTCGGTGACGAGGTTGACCTCGAGGTCGTCGTGCTGATGGGGGATGTCCATCAACGTCGGACGGCCACCCCACCCCAAGAACCCGGATGACTCCATCCCCACCACCTGAGAATCCACGAACTTCTCGCTCCTATCGGTGAAGACTGCGCTCATCGTACGACTCTACGGTGGACACCGCCCTGGTCCAGCCAGGGATTGGCGCGGCATCGCCGCCCCAGCCGATGCGTGGCCGATCAGTGAACTCATGACAGGAGCGACCCGTTGTTCTCTCTCGGTATCGTCGGCGCCGGACAGTTCGCCGGTGGATTCGCGAAGCTGTTCGACGCCCATCCCGGGGTCTCCCGTGTCACCGTCACCGACCTGCTCGCCGATCGCGCGACGAAGCTCGCGAGCGAATTGGGTCGGGCCGCGGTGGTAGCCGACGTCGAGGCGATGCTCGCCTCCGACGTGGACGCCGTCGGCATCTTCACCCAGCGGTGGACTCACGGTCCGCTCGTCGTGAAGGCACTGCGCGCCGGCAAGCACGTGTACTCCGCCGTGCCGATGGCGTACACGGCCGAGGAGATCGGGGCGATCATCGACGCCGTCCGGGAGACCGGACTCACCTACATGATGGGCGAGACCAGCTACTACAACCCCGTCACCGTTCTCGCCCGCCAGAAGGCCGCCGCGGGTGATTTCGGCCGCCTCTTCTACGCCGAGGGCGACTATGTCCACGACATGGACCACGGCTTCTACGCCGCCTACCAGTACAGCGGCGGCGCCGACTGGAAGCGCACCGCGAGCTTCCCACCCCTGAAGTACCCGACCCACGCGATCGGTGGCGTGCTCGGCGCCTGGGGAACGCACGCGATCAGCGTGAGCGCCATCGGCATCCCCGACCAGCGACAGGACGGGGTCTTCGACACGTCCGTGAGCATGTTCGGCAACGACTTCTCCAACGCCTCAGCCCTCTTCGGGACCGCCGATGGCGGCAGCTTGCGCACCAACGAGTTCCGTCGCGTCGGGCTCGCCGAAGGGGTGCCGGAATCCCGCTTCACGTACTACGGCACCGAAGGGATCCTGGAGCAGAGCGCCCTGGCGACCGTGTGGCACGAGCGCTCCGGCGGCCTGCACGACCTGTCGGACCTCGTCCGTCCCGGCGAGGCAACCGGATACGACGAAGCGGTCCTGAGCGGCGTCGACCCCAAGCTGCGCGACTCCTTCGTCTCCGGACACGCGCCGGTACACGACATCTCACGCCTGCCCAGGGAGTTCATCGGCCTCGGCAACGGACACATGGGCAGCCACCACCTCCTCGTCGACGACTTCGTGACCGCCGTCAACAAGCGGGAACTGCCCAGCGTGAACGCCTGGGTGGCGGCGAGGTACACGCTCCCGGGCATCGTCGCGCACGAGTCCGCGCTGCGCGACGGCGAGCGGCTCCGCATCGACGACTTCGGGGACGCGTCGACCGCCGGGTGACTCGACGAGGAGAAGGGCGTGACACCACCGGCACCGGGCTCCTGGTGCGGCACGTGATCGTGGTCGTGAACTCGTCCACCAGGGGCTTCACCACGCGCAGCGGCCGGGGCGCTCACCAGCCGACTCCCCTCGCCCGCGGGTGGGAAAGGGCTCCGTGTATCGCGGACCTATGGAATAACGCATACGCCCGCGGTACGGCCTCCCGTCTTCAATGCGGGCATGGACCACACCGCACCGCCGTCGGCCCCGGCTCGTCGTCAACGCAGGGCCATGCTCGTCGGTTTGGCGATCCTCGGTCTGACGATCCTCGGTGCGGCGAGCGCCGCGTTCGGCCCGGCCGACACGGTGCTGACGATGCTGTTCATGCCGATGCGCAGGTCGGGGTGGCATGTCTGGGTCGGCACGTTCAACGGCGTGGTGCTCTTGACGGTGGCCGCACTGCCGTTGGCCGCGCTGGTGGCGTGGATCCTGGCGCGCCGTCGGAGTGCCACCGGCGTCAGGTCGGCGTGGCGGATGTCGCTGGCCGAGGTCGGCATCGTCCACGGGACGGTGCCGTGGGTCTGGATCACGATGATGCCGGGCGCCAGGGCCGGCGACGTCCGCGGCGGGGTGAGCCTGGTACCGCTGCGGGACCTGCGCACGCTCCTCGAGGCCGGGGCGACGTTGCAGATCGTCGGCAACCTGCTGGTGTTCGCGGCGCTGGGGTTCCTCGTCCCGCTGCGGTTCGCGGCGCTGGCGTCGGTACCGCGGATCCTGGCGCTCGCGGCGGGTTGCTCGGTCCTGGTCGAGACCGCGCAGTACGTCCTGCGGCTGGACCGGGTGTCCTCCGTGGACGACGTCCTGCTCAACGCCGCCGGCGCGGGCCTGGCCGCCCTGGCGTCGCGCCGGTGGTGGCGCGCCACGGCCGCGGTGCCGGCGGACCGCCCTCGACCGGCTCCGGTCCCGGCTTCGTCACCTGCCGGTGCGCGGGAGAATCCGGGAACTCCACGGTGATGCGCATCCCGCCGGCGGAGCGCGGCGCGAGGGTGAGCGTTCCGCCGTGTGCCCGGGTGATGGTCTTGACGATGGTCAGGCCGAGGCCGACGCCCGCTTGGTCGGTGTGGACGCGCCCGGTGCCGCGCCGGAACGGTTCGGTGAGGGTCGAGACCAGCTGTGGGGTGAGCTTCTCGCCGGTGTTGTCGACCGTGAGCACCACGGACGTGGCGCGGACGCCGGTACGCACCCACACGGCGCCCTGTTCGGGCAGGTTGTGGACGATCGCGTTGTGCACGAGGTTCGTGGTCAGCTGTAGCAGGAGCGCGGGTGAGCCGATGGCCGGGGTGACGCCGCCGGAGGTTTCGATGGCGACACCCCGCTTCTCGGCCAGGGGGAGGAGCGTTTCGGCGGCTTCTTCCGCCAGGAGGGACAGGTCGACGTGTTCTCGGGTGAAGGACCGCTGGTCGGCGCGGCTGAGCAGGAGTAACGCTTCGGTGAGGTCGATCGCCCGGGTGTTGACGGCGCGGAGGCGGTCGATGACGTCGTCGGCGTCGCGTGCGGGATCGGCGCGGGCCACGTCGAGCAGTGTCTTCGAGACCGCGAGCGGGGTGCGCAACTCGTGCGAGGCGTTGGCCGCGAATCTGCGCTGTTCGGCGACGTGCGCTTCGAGCCGTTCGAGCATGCCGTCGAAGGCGTCGGCGAGTTCACGGAACTCGTCCTTGCGGCCCGGCAGCCGGATCCGGTGGGACAGTGATCCGTTCGCGGCGGTGCGTGTGGCGTCCGTGATCCGGGCCAGCGGGGCGAGCATCCGGCCGGAGAGGATCCACCCTCCCACGAGACCGAACACCAGCAGGAATGCCAGTACCGCGGCCGCCCTCGGAGCGAAGACACGCAGGAGGTTGTACCGGATGGGAAAAACACCACCGGTGGGGGCGGGAACGATGAGCGCACGCTCGGGGACATAACGCAGGAGGAACACCCACACCGCCCCGAGGAGCAGGAAGCCGGCGAGCATGAGGAATCCGGCGTAGCTGAGGGTGAGCTTGAAGCGAACGCTCAACCCGGGCGCTCTGTTCACGGTCTCCCCCTCATGCCCGGCCGCCGGACAGCGATGCTACGAGCCGGCGCATATCGTCGGCCTATCGAAAACCGCACACCCGCCGGCAACACCACGCTGGCCTGACGGAGGCCATGCCTCGAACCGCGCCATCCGCACGGACAGCGCCCCGCCGGATTCACCGGCTCCTTGCCGGGCTCCGCGCGGTGAGCGCCCTGGCGGGCTCGGCGAGGCCGACGGCGCCACCCAGCTCCCCGGCGCGATCAGCCGGCGGACGGCCCGGACGATGTGCCCGCGCTGCCGCCGCGCGGGCCCGCGGGTCAGTCCCGGCCGGTGATGGCCTGCACCTCCCGCTGGGTGATCTCCTGAATCGGCACGTCGTCGTAGTTGCTGAGGACGACGCCGACCCAGTCGGTGTCCGGGTAGATGTTCCAGTTGGCGACGCTGCCGGCGCTGGATCCGCCGCGCCCGATCACCCACTGGCCGTTGATGATCTTGACCGGCATCGTGTACGCCATGAACGAGGTGGGGCCGTTGCCGGGGAGCTTGGCCCCGGTCAGCAACTGGGCGTAGGGCCGGTCCAGCACCGTGCCGTCGCGCAGCGCGTGCGCGAAGCGGACCAGGTCCGGCGCGGTGGCGAAGCCGTCGCCCGAGGCGTGACCGATGAAGGCGCGGCCCGGATTCCTGCCCGCGATCGCCGGGTTCGCGCTGCCCTTGTCCAGGTTGCGGACGGCGTCCACCCGGCTGCCGTCGGCCTGCCGCATGTACGAGTGCGCGATGTGCTCGTCCTGAAGCCACTGCGGCCTGGTGTAGAACGCCGAGCCGGTCATGCCTGAGCGTCCGAAGACGTGCTCGTGCACGTAGTCCCAGTACGTCATGCCGGTCACGGCCTCCACGATCTGCGCGGCGATGGCGAGGCCGGTGCCGGCGCCGGGGGTGTGGTTCTGGGAGCCGGATCCGGGGACGGCCACCAGTTCCGCCTGCCGGGTCCACTGCTCGTAGACGTCGTGCACCTCCTCCCTGCTGTGGAAGACGCGTTGCCGGTCCAGATCCGCGTTGCCCACCCCGGATGTGCCGGTGAGCAGGTGGTGGACGGTCACCTGCTCGGCGATGTCTCCGGCGAAGCCCGTCAGGTGGGCGCCCACCGTGTCCGACAGCTTCACGCTGCCCGCCTGCACCAACTGCAGGACCGCAACGGAGAGGAACGGCTGGATCCCGGAGGAGAGGTTGACCGCGACGCCCTCGTGATGGGCGATCCCCCTCTCCTTGTCGGCCATGCCGTAGCTGCGGGAGAGCACGGTCCGCCCCTGGTGCGACAGCAGCACCACACCGGAGAACCTGTCCTCCGCGGCCAGCTCCGCCACATACCGGTCGTATGCCCCGCCGGGCAGGGTGTCCGGCGGAACCTGGTCACTCCCGGACGACTCGGGCTCCACGGGTGCGTCCGGATCGGTCGACGCCGAGGCGGCGTGGCCGGTCCCGGCACCCACCAGCGGCGCGCCGGCCGCCACCCCGCCCCACGCGAGCAGCCGCCGCCGGTCGATACCACGCGCGAAGTCCGAGTTCATGATTGCGATCCCTTCCCGATCGACAAACCGCTGCGGTCCATGCCGCCAACTGAACAGGCAGGAGCGTTGCGGTGGCGTATGCGATTTCCGATACGCCCGCGACACAGCCGACGTGATACACGGAGCCTCTTCCCACCTCGGCGCGATGGCTTTGCCCAGGCCGGTGATGCGGATGGCGCCGCACCGCAGCTCCCCCGCGGCGGGACCAGGTGCCGCCGTCCGCAAGAAACTTAAGTCGCTACTTGACTTTGCGGCCCCGATGGATGAAAGTTAAGCGCATGCTTACGTATGAGGCGGAAGCGGTGAACCGGGTGTTCCACGCGCTTGCGGACGCGAACCGGCGGGCGGTGATCGAGCGCCTGACCCGCGGCCCGGCCACCGTGAGCGAGCTGGCGGCCCAGCTCGGAGTGACCGTCGCCGCGACGGTCCAGCACCTACGCGTGCTACAGGACAGCGAGCTGGTGCGGTCGGAGAAGGTCGGGCGGGTCCGCACCTGCCAGATCGATCCGGCCGGCCTCCGCAACGCCGAGGCGTGGCTGCGGCGCCGGCGCACGGCCTGGGAGCACCGCCTGGACCGCCTCGGCGCGGTCATCGACGAGCAGACGAAGGAGTGAGGATCATGACCGACCACTCGGTGAAACACAGCACGTTCACGCTGGAGCGGACCTACGCCGCTTCGCCCGCCGCGGTCTTCGCGGCCTGGTCCGACAGCGACACGAAGGCGAAGTGGTTCGCGGCCGGGGACGGCCGCTACTCGCTGGACTTCCGGGTCGGCGGCACCGAGGCCGTGCACGGCGGCGACGGGGTCGACCTCGTCGCACGGAGCACGTACCACGACATCGTCCCCGAGGAACGCATCGTCTACACCACAGCCCTGTTCACCGACGAGGTCCTGTCGACCGTGTCGCTGACGACCGTGCGGTTCGCCCGCGACGGCGACGGGACCCGCCTGGTGCTCACCGAACAGGGCACCTTTCTGGACGACCGGGAACAGCCCGAGTGGCGCGAGCAGGGCACCGGCGACTGGCTGGACGCCCTCGGCCATCAGGTGGCCCGGCGATGACGGCGGACAGCGACCGGCAGATCCGCGACCTGCTGGAGACTCGCACCCGGGCGTTCGGCCGCCGGGACGCCGCCACCGCGGCCGCCGACTACGACGACGACCTCGTGCTGTACGACGCGGTCGGCCCGTTCGTCCGCCGCGGCGAGGACCCGGCCGGCCGGTTGGAGAGGTGGATCGCGTCGTACCGCACCGGGATCGGGCACGAGATCCGCGACCTGGAAATCTCCGCCGGAGCCGATCTCGCGTTCTGCCACTTCCTGGTCCGAATCGGTGGCACGATGCGGGACGGCACCGAGGTCGGCATGTGGGTGCGCGCGACGAGCTGCCTTCGCCGGAAGGACGGCGCCTGGACGATCGTTCACGAGCACGCGTCGGTGCCCTTCGACGCCGACACCGGCCACGCCGTGCTGCGCGGTGAGCTCTGATGACCCCCCAGCACCGTCCGGCCGGCGACCGCCGTGTCAGTTCCGTGCCGTGGTTTCGCCGCCCGGCGCGGACCCGAATCCCGCGCGCACCGCACGCAGTGCGCGGACGAGCAGGGGCAGTGCCGCCAGCAGTGCGATGCCGCGCACGACACCCGCCACGAGGTACGGCGCGCGCAGCCCGAGCTCGTGCGCGATCAGGCCGCCAACCAGCGCGCCGAGCGGCATCAGGCCCCAGCCGAGCATTTTGTAGACACTGCTGACCCGGCCGAGCAGTTCCCCGGGCACGAGTTGCTGCCGCAGGCTCACGGTCACGATGGTCCAGAGCGTGGTGGCGAAGCCGTTGACGGCCAGGGCCACGCCGAGTGTGGGCGCGTTCGGGCTGAGGCCGATTCCGAGGAAAGCGACGACATTCACGGCGAGTGCGCCGAGGAGGGCGGGAAGTGCGCCGATGCGGGTGATGAGGCGTGCGCTGATCACACCGCCGAGGATGCTGCCGACCGCGGCTGCGGCGAGCAGCACGCCGTAGCCCCTGGCATCGAGGTGCAGTGTCTCGGTCGCCAGCAGGATGAGTACCGCGTTGCCGAGTTGGCCGCAGAAGGTGTTGACGCCGAGCAGGACGGCCAGGGTGCGCAGCAGCCGGTGGCGGGCCAGCCAGCGAAGACCTTCGGCGATCGCGGCCCGCATGGGCGGATGTTCGGCTCGCATGCGTCGTTGCCTGGGCAAGGTCGCCAGCAGTGCGGCGGACAGCACGAACGAGGCGGCGTCCATCCCCAGCGGGAGCGCAACGGCGATCGAGAAGAGCAGGCCGCCGATCGGAGGACCCGCGAAGTCCCGGCCGATCGAGGTGACCGCTTGCTGGTAGCCGTTGGCCTGGTGCAGCAGCGGCTTGCCGACGATGTCGGGCAGGATCGCCTGTCCGGCGTTGCCGAAGAGGACGCCGCACGCGCCCAGGCCGAAGGCCAGCACGGCGAGCACCGGGATGTCGATCTCGCCGAACATCGCCAGAAACGCCAGGACGCCGACGATAAGGCCCTGGGCCGCCTGCGAGCACCACATCAGGCGGACGCGGTCGTGACGGTCCACCAGCGATCCGCAGGGGAGAGACAGCAACAGCCAGGGCAGGTACATCGAGGTGGCGACGAGAGAGATGAGCCGGGGGTCGTCCGTGATCGTGACGGCCAGCAGGGGCAACGCTGCCGCGAACGCGCCGTCGCCCACACTGCTGATGGCCGTTGCCCACCACAGTTTCCAGTAGGCCCCGGACAGGCGTGGTGTGGCAGGGGTCTGGGTCATGGCGGCAGCCTTCGCCCCGTGAACCGGTGCGGCCAGCATGTAGCCCTCTGCTGCATACTCACGCCATGGCCCTGACGATCGAGCTCGGCGTAGCGGAGCTGGCGGCCACGCGCTTCGCGATCTCGCCGCTGTCGGAGACCGTGGCATGCCTGCAGCAGCTGGCCGGCCGCGATCGGCAGGCGATCAACCTGCGGTGGTTGCGATGGGCACGGAAGGAGCTGGCCCGGAAACCGCTCGACCTCTCCTGGACCCGGCCACTCCTTGTCAGCCGCCGGGTCAACTGGCCGGAGTTCCTGGTCCCCGCCCCACGCAACGGTGTGGCGTCCATCGACGACGATCTGGCCGCGTTGCGGCGCACGACCCCCCGTCAGCTGAGGGCCAGCCTCCATCGCGTGTTCGGCGACGACCTCGGGGAAGCCGCCGCACTCGCCGCGCGGCCGGCGGCGGGACTGCGTGCGATCGCTGCCGAATTGCGCGAGGCCCATGACCGGCTCATCGCACCCCACTGGTCACGGATCCGGGGAGTACTGGATGCCGACATCGGCCACCGCGCCAGGCAGCTGGCCGCAGGCGGTGCCGCGAAGTTGTTCACCGACCTGCACCCGGACCTGCGATGGCACGAAGGTGTACTGATGCTGGGGGGCCCACGCTGGCGGGCCGATCGCGTGGTGGACCGCGGCCCGGGTGGTCTCGTCCTCATCCCCGTCGTCCTCGGCTCGTGCCAGGTGCTGATCAAGAAGAGCACCTCCACACAGACCACCGTGCGCTATCCCGCTCGCGGTGCCGCCGCGGTGTGGACGGCGCGGGCACAGCCACCCGCGGCCGGCGTCATACGTCTGCTCGGCCGCGTACGAGCCGAGCTCCTGGAGACACTGCGCTCCCCCGCGACGACAACGGACCTGGCACACGCGCTCGGTGTCACACCCAGCGCGGTGTCCCAGCACCTTCGCATCCTTCGCGACAGCGGCCTCGTCGCACGGGAACGCTCCGGTCGCGCCGTCCTGTACCTGACCACCGCGCTGGGAGAAGCCCTGCTCCGGCCTGAATCCGGTGCATGGCCCCACACATAGCTCGTCCGGGCGCCGGCGACTTCGTGCCTGCGCCGGAGCAGTTCCTCGGCGGCACGGCCGGCCTGTCGCCGGCCACCGTGACCCGGCGGGGCGGCGGGGGCGAGGTGGCGCCTGGGCACATCGACGACTGGCTCACGTGGCGCGTCACGGAGGACAACGCCGGGCGGGTCACCTCGGCGGCCTCGCGGAGCTCGCGCGCACGGGATGCCTGCTCATGATCGAGACCCTGTTGAATGCGTTGATGGTGACCGCCACCCATATCGCCGCGGAGATCTCATCGTCGGTGAGCACCTGGCGGGCGGTCGCGTAGGCGGCCTCCTGGACGGCGTCGTCCGCGGGACGGGTGGTGGCCTCCGCCAGGGCGAGGGTGGCACGCTCGCGCGGCGTGAACAGGTCCGTGTGCCGCCAGGCGGCCAGCACGCCGAGGCGTTGGGTGGTCTCGCCGGCGCGCAGCGCGGCCCTGGTGTGCACGTCGAGACAGGAGGGACAGCCGTTGATCTGCGAGACGCGGAGGTTGATCAGTTCCACGAGCGTGCGCTCCAGGCCCGCGCCGGTGGCGGCAGCACGGACCGCTTCCGAGGTCTGGAGCAGCGCGCGATAGGGCTCGGGGCTCTGCTTGTCGATGAAGATCCGCCGAGCCTCGGGATCGGGGGTCGTGTCGCTCAATCCGGGCTCCTTCGTCGGGCCGCGGGCGGCCGCACTCGTTCCACCGTGTCGTGGTGGGTCAGGGTGTACCTTCGACCCGCAAGGATAGTTGATGCATAAACTAGATGTCGATCGAGTGGAAGGCGGTCAGCGGTGAGCAACGTCGAGACGGAGCCGGCCGTGCTGAGCTGCGGAGCACGGGCCGACGGCGAACGGGGAACGGCGCCGCGGGTGGAGGTCCTGGCCCCGCGTGAGGTGCCGCTGGGCGGCCCGCGGTCGATGACGGTGCGGCGCACGCTGCCGCAGCGGGCCCGGACGCTGATCGGGGCCTGGTGCTTCGCCGATCACTACGGCCCGGACGATGTCGCCGCCACGAGCGGGATGGATGTCCCCCCGCACCCGCATACCGGCCTGCAAACGGTGAGCTGGCTGTTCAGCGGGGAGGTCGAGCATCGAGACAGCCTGGGCAGCCACGCCCTCGTCCGGCCCGGAGAGCTGAACCTCATGACGGGCGGGCACGGCATCGCCCACTCCGAGGTCTCCACGGCGCGCACCACCGTGCTGCACGGTGTCCAGCTGTGGGTGGCACTGCCCGAGGCACACCGCGGCGCCGCCCGGGACTTCCAGCACCACATCCCGGACCCCCTACGGCTGGACGGGGCCGAGGCCAGGGTCTTCCTGGGCTCCCTCGCCGGGGTCACATCGCCGGTGCGGACCTTCACCCCCCTGCTCGGCGCCGAGATCGTCCTCCAGCCACACGCCACGGCCACCCTCGCCGTGGATGCCGGCTTCGAGCACGGCCTCCTCGTCGACCACGGCCATGTCCGCATGGCCGACACACCGTTGCGCCCGGCGGAGCTGGGCTACCTCGACACCGGGAACGACGCCCTCACGCTGACCAACGCCTCCGACGAACCAGCCCGGATGCTCCTGCTCGGCGGACCACCTTTCGAGGAGGAGATCGTCATGTGGTGGAACTTCATCGGCCGCAGCCACGAGGACATCCTCCAGGCCCGCACCGCCTGGCAGGAGGGCACCGACCGCTTCGGCACCGTCGGGGGCTACGACGGAGACCGGCTGCCCGCCCCCGCCCTGCCCAACGCCACCATCAGACCGCGAGCGAACCCACCTCGATCCGCGCCGCGGTGACCGAGGCGGTGCCGGTCTCCCGAGCAGATCGCAGCGTGGGTGCGACACCAGTTCCCCGGTGACGCCTCCACGCACATCTCGCACGAAGCGATCGACCTCTCGGTCCACGACCCGCGTCGGCGCCACCGGCCTTCTGAACAACGGTGATCCGATCCCGGGGGCCTCGATCCGCCTCAGTGCGGTGGTGCGGCGGCCGGGGCCACCGGGTCGTGGTGGATGGGGCTCTCGCAGCCGGTCAGCGGAACGCCGGAGCCGCCGTGTCTGAGGGCGACGATCTCGGCGACGATGGAGAGCGCCGTCTCCTCCGGAGTCCGCGCGCCCAGGTCGAGGCCGATCGGCGAACGCAGCCTGGCCAGTTCGGCTTCGGTGACGCCCGCGGCGCGCAGACCCTCGACACGGGTCCGATGGGTGCGGACCGAGCCCATGGCGCCGACGTAGGCGACCGGGAGGCGCAGCGCGCGCCGCAGCAGTGGGATGTCGAACTTGGCGTCGTGGGTCAGCACGCAGACGGCCGTACGGGCGTCGAGCCGCTGGGAGTCGAGGTAGCGGTCCGGCCACTGGGTGACCACCTCGTCGGCGTCGGGGAAGCGGGCCGCCGTGGCGAAGACCGGCCGCGCGTCGCAGACCGTGACCCGGTAGCCGAGGAACCGGCCCGCGCGGGCGAGAGCGGCGGCGAAGTCCACCGCGCCGAAGACGAGCATCCTGGGCGGCGGCA
This sequence comes from Streptomyces sp. SBT349, assembly GCF_001083795.1. Classification (GTDB taxonomy): domain Bacteria; phylum Actinomycetota; class Actinomycetes; order Streptomycetales; family Streptomycetaceae; genus Streptomyces. Next base: position 1,761 of record NZ_LAVK01000024.1, on the reverse strand, counting down.
GGCTGGTCTCGATGAACAGGGTGACGGGTTCGCCGCACCTCAGCCCCTCGGCGCCGAGGCCGACGGTGCCGGTGTGTCCGTTGTGCAGGAAGGCCGCCGCCTGCCGGGCGGCCGTGCGGTCCAGCTCGGCGGTGGAGCCGAGCGTGCCCTCGTGGGTGCCGTCGATCCGCACGTGCAGCACCCGCCCGAGCAGGCCGGCCGGGCCGGCGACGATCCGGGCCAGCGCCGCCGGACGGCCGGACGCGGCCGTGTCCAGGGCCGCCTCGACGGTGGCGCGTTCCGGCGGCGCCCCCGGCTTGGCCCGGACCGGGGTGACCAGCACGTCGATCTCCCCGCCGCAGGTGAGGCCGACGGCGAAGGGGTCGTCGTCCTGATGGCCGAAGCGCTCCACCAGGGTGGCGCCGGTGGTCAGCGACCGCACGCACAGCTCGTACACCGCGGCCTCGACGCAGCCGCCGGAGACGCTGCCGACCACCGTGCCGTCGGCGTCGACGGCGAGCGCGGCGCCCGGTTGCCTGGGGGCGCTGCCGCGCACCGCGGTGACGGTGGCGACGGCGAAGTCACGCCCGTCCCGGCACCACTGGCGCAGCGGTGCGGCTATGTCCAGCACGTTCCCTCCTTCGCGCCCGCGGTCCGTCTCCGCAAGGCCCTCGCCGCCGCGCCGGGGTGGGGGGAAGACCCGCGGCTCACGGCGCCCCCGCGACCAGTTCGTCCAGGTCGACCTCGCCGGTGAACCCGGCGTACTCGCGCATGGCCGCCAGCCAGATCTCGTGGTCCTGGGGCCGGGGCTCCGCGGCGTAGACCGGGAGTTGGAGCGAGGCGATCACGTCGCTCGGCAGGCCGGTGTACTCGGCGAGGGTGCCGCGCGCTTCCCGCTCGTTCGCCGGATCCTCGATCCACGTCGCCGCCTGGTCGAGGGCGGAGCGGAAGCCCTCCAGCGCCCGCGGGTTGTCCGCGGCCCAGTCGCCGCTGGTCGCCCAGAGGATCAGCCCGATCTCCGAGGCCATTTCGAGGTGGGGATAGGCCAGCAGGGTGGCGTCGTCCTCGGCGAGTATCTGGTCGATGAACGGGGTCACCGTCTCGACGGCGTCGATGCGACCGGCCATCAGCTGGTCCTTGCCGGCCGGGGGGTCGACCTGGACGACGTCGACGCTGTCCAGCGGGACGCCGGCCCGGTCGAGCCAGTACTGGGTGGCGAGGTGCAGGGTGCCGGTCTGGTTGAGCACCCCGATGGTCCTGCCTGCCAGGTCCTCGGCGCTCCGGGTGCCGGTGCCCGCCGAGCCGATCACGGCTGCCGTGGGGTTGTCGGGTACCTCGACGGAGGTGCCGGCCGCCTCCACCAGGTCGAGGCCCTGCGCTGATCCGCTGAGCAGCAGGGTCGGTGTGGACAGGACGATGTCGAAGGAGTTGCCAAGAGTCGGCGGGAGCGTTTCGACGTTCTCGACCTGGGTGAACTCGACCTGGATGTCGTGCTCGGCGAAGAACCCCTGCTCGTCGGCGACTCGGGCCGACAGGACGCCGGCGTTGGAATTGTGGGCGAGCCGGATCGTGGTCGCACCGTTCGCGCCGTTCGCGCTGTCGTCCCCGCCGCCTGCGCCGCACGCGCTGAGCGTGGCGGCCAGGAGGCCGAGGACCGCGACCGCGGCTGTGTCCCTCTTTCGCATCACGGGCTCCTTCGCCGGATGAGGCGGGGCACCGGCGGGGGGCGTGTCTTTTTTACATCTGTAGCTGCGCGGGGACAGGGGAGGGTGGATCACTGGT
>NZ_LAVK01000249.1 GCF_001083795.1 Streptomyces sp. SBT349 | reverse complement strand
GTCGACCGGGGGTATGCCCTCGGGCGGCGTCTGGGCGCGGGGCGAGCTCAGGTCCTCCACCAGGGCGAGGGCGCGGCGTCCCGTCACCGCGCCTCCGGCGTCGGAGAGCACGCTGCGCAGCGCCGTCGACGCCTCCAACTCCGCGCGGGCGCGGTCCAACCGGCCCTGGACGATGGCCAGCACACCCAGTTCGTGGTGGAAGTACGCCTCGTCGGCGACCTCGCCCGCGGCGCGGGCCGCCTCCTGTCCGGTGCGCAGCACCCGCTCCCACGCGCCCCAGCGCAGGGCGGCGGCCAGCGGCGGGGCGGCGACGCGGGCGAGGGCGGCGACGGAGGCGGCGTGGCCCTCGCGCTGCGCCGACCGCACGATGGCCAGGAGGACGTCGGCCTCCCCGGCGACGGCGGGCGGCGTCGCATCCGGCTGGGCGAGCCACCAGGCGTAGTGGCGGGCGGCGGCCAGGACGCGGTCGGCCGAGCCGTCGCCGAAGCCCGCGGCCAGCAGCTCCCCCGTGACGAGGGGGGCCACGCGGTGGCGGTGGCCCACGGCCGTGAGCAGGCCGCCCGCCAGCAACTCGTCATGGTCGGCCACGGTGTTGGGATGGCCGGTGAGCACGGGCAGCCGGGACGGCGCGGGGATCTCGCCGCCGAGGGCGACGGCGTACCGCAGGATGACCCGGGCGCCCTCGGACAGCGCCTTGACGAGGGTGGCGGTGAGGGTGGCGGCGTTGGGCAGCGGCGCCCGGGAGGACTCGTCGCGTCCGCGCAGCACCGCGGCGGCCTGGACGAAGCGCAGCGGCAGGCCCTCGGTCTCGAACCAGAGGTCGGCGGCCCAGTCCGTCTCGGCCTCGTTCAGGGGCCTGCCCAGGCTGAGTTCGAGGAGTTCGAGGGAGGCGGTGCGGCTGATGCCGGCGAGGAAGACCTCTTCGAGGCGGGACTCGGCGCCGGGCGCGGGGACGCCGGGCTCGGCGGCGATCAGGAAGGCGCACTCGGGCGTGGCCTCCAGGAGCTCGTCCAGGGCTGCGGCGCCGAACTCGACGTCGTCCAGGGCGACGACCGCGCCGATCTCGCGCAGGCCGGCGGCCAGCTCGGTCGCCCCCGGACGGTACGCGGGGGTGTGGTGCACGGCGGCGTGCAGCTCGTGCAGCAGGTCGTCGCGGGTACGCCGGTAGCCGCTGAGCCTGATGACGCCGTCGGGGGCCAGGCGGGCGCAGTCGCGGGCGACGGCGTCGAGCAGGGCGGTGCGGCCGACGCCCGGGGGGCCGGTCAGGAGGACCGAACGGCCGCGGGCGAGCAGCCGGTAGAGCCGGTGCCGCTCCTCGTCGCGTTCGAGCAGGGGGGCGGGGGACGGCTCGCCGTCGCCGGTCCCCGCGGGCGCGCGGCGCGGGGCTATCGGGCGGCGCCCGGGCGGGCAGGACTCTATCTCGCTGCCGTCCACCGGGTTGACCGTGAGCAGGAAGTCCCCAGCGACCAGCTCGACAGCCCGGGTGGGACCGTCGTCGGCGGCCCCGGCGGGGTGGTTGAGGTCCATGGTCAGCGTCTCTCGGAAGCGGTGCGGCCAGGCCGCCTGTGGTGCCCACGCTACCGTCGCCGGTCGCGCACCTCACGGCCGGTGTCGATCAACCCGTCGAAAACTTCTGGGGATTATGGGGCGATGGTGAGAATGCGGTGCAGGCGGGTGGCCACCAGCACGCGTTGCATCCGGGGCGGCACGTCTCGTAGCACCAGCCGTCTCCCGCACCGTCCCGCCCTGCGGTGCGTGCCCATGATGACGCCGAGTCCCGTGGCGTCCCAGGAGTCGAGGTCCTTGAGGTCGAGCACGAGGTCACCGTCACCGGCGTCCACGGCTCGGTGCAGGGCCAATCTCGCGTCCGCCGCGCTGCGCACGTCCAGACGCCCGCCGACGACCAGCTCCGCGTGGTCGCCTCTGATGTGCATGTACGCTCCCCGCTGCCCTAGGGGCGACTGTTGACGACTGTGTACCACCGTTAAAAGTGACAGCTCACTGAGCCATGAGTTGCCGACTGTGTTCAAACCGATACCGAAATCACTCAGGGAGGTGATCGGTGACGATCGGAGAGATCAGTGGAGTTCAGGAGCCGCCCGAAACGATCAGTATCAGTAGGGGTAGAAGCCCTTGCCGCTCTTCCGCCCGACGTCACCGGCGTCGACCATCCGGCGCATCAGCTCGGGGGGCGCGAACTTGGCGTCGCGCGACTCCGTGTAGATGTTCTCCATCGCGTGCATGAGGATGTCCACGCCGGTGAGGTCGGTGGTGGCGAGTGGGCCCATCGCGTGACCGAAGCCCAGGCGGCAGGCGGTGTCGATGTCTTCGGCGGTGGCCACGCCCGACTCGTGGAGCTTGATCGCCTCGACCACGAGCGCGGAGATGAGCCGGGAGGTGACGAACCCGGCCACATCGCGCTCGACCACGATGCAGGTCTTGCCGGTCGACTCGGCGAACTCCCGTGCCACGGCGAGGGCTTCGTCGCTGGTGCGGTGGCCGCGGACCAGCTCGCACAGACCCATCATCGGCACCGGCGAGAAGAAGTGCGTGCCGACGACGCGCTCGGGATTCCCGGTGGCGGCGGCGAGCAGGGTGATCGGGATGGCGGAGGTGTTGGAGGCCAGCACCGCCGAGTCCTTGATCAGGCCGTCGAGGGTGCTCAGCAGCTCCCGCTTGGCGTCGACGCGCTCGAAGACGGCCTCGACCACCACGTCCGCCTCGGCGGCGGCGTCCAGGTCCGTGGTGGTGGTGATGCGGCCCGAGGCCGCCGCCGCCTCGTCGTCCGTCAGCGTCCCCTTGGCGGCGAACTTCCCGAGGGACGACTCGATGCCGTGCCGGGCGCGCGTCAGGGCGTCCTCGGTGAGGTCGCGCAGGGTCACCTCCCAGCCGGCCTGGGCCGCTACCTGGGCGATGCCGGACCCCATGAGTCCGGCGCCGATGACGGCGAGCTTCCTGGCCACGTGTGATCTCCTTCGATGCGCGGCGACCCGGGACCCAGAACACTATCGATCCACGGGGGTTCTTGGGCCGGGAAGAGACACGCGTCACGAAGCGAGCGCAAGTCCGCCCGCGCCGGGGGCAGATGCCCCGCGAGAGACCGCGCGGCACGGCGCGGCGACACGGCCCGGCGACACGGGGAGCCTCAGGGGAGCGGGCGGCGGGCGTAGTCCAGGACGCGGGGGCTCATCAGGGACTGCGCCACGTCCAGCTTCTCCAGCATCAGCCCCGCGGTCTCGTCCAGCGGCCTGCGCTCCATCGCCCCGTGCCCCGCCGTGCGGTAGACCTCGGCCTGGAGTGACATCAGCTGCCCCGCGATCAGCTCGGCGACATGGTCGCCCGGCTTCTCCTCCGCCTCCTCCGCGAGCGTCTCGGCGAGCCGTTCCGACGTCGCGTTCATCATCCGCATCAGTCGCGCCACCAGCGAGGCCGAGCCGAAGGCCACCCGCACGAAGCGGTCGTAGTTCTCGCTGAGCCCCGTCCACGGCCGGCGCTCGATGATGTCCCGGCGCAGCCCGCGCAGCACGGCCTCCGCCGCGGACTCGCCCGGCTCCCGGTTCCTGACCCGCTCGGAGGGCCGTTCCACCATCTCGTCCTCGCGGTCGAGGAAGAGGTCCTCCTTGGCCGGGAAGTAGTTGTAGACGGTGTTGACCGAGACATTGGCGGCCTCGGCGACCTCGGCGACCGTGACCTGGTCGAAGCCGCGTTCGAGGAAGAGACCGGTCGCCACGTCCGAGATCAGCTGCCTGGTCTGACGCTTCTTGCGCTCTCTGAGGCCGGCCATGCCGTCATCGTAGCCATTCTTGACCAACCGAAAACTTGGTGTCGTTGCAAATTTTAAGTCTCCCTGCTTTTCTTGACGGCATGGATCCCATCCTGACCACACGAGGACTCGCCCGTACCTTCCGGACCAAGCGCGGCACCGTCGAGGCGGTCCGCGGGATCGACATGGACGTCGAGCCCGGCGAGATCCTGGGCCTCCTCGGACCCAACGGCGCGGGCAAGAGCACCACGCTGAAGATGCTGACCACCCTGCTCCGCCCCACCCGCGGCGCCGCCACCGTCGCGGGGCACGACCTGATCCGCGAGCCGGCCCGGGTGCGCCTGGGCATCGGTTACGTCGGCCAGGCCAGCGGCGTCGACCCCACCGAGACCGTGCGGAACGAGCTGACGCGCCAGGGCCGCTTCTACCGGCTGACCCGGGCCGAGGCCGCGACCCGCACCGCGGAACTGGCCGCCGAGCTGGACTTCGCCGATCTCCTCGACCGCACGTGCTCCGAGCTCTCCGGCGGCCAGAAGCGCCGCCTCGACGTCGCCATGGCGCTCCCGCACCGGCCCGCGATCGTCTTCCTCGACGAGCCGACCACCGGGCTGGACCCCGCCAGCCGCGCCGACCTGTGGGACCTGATCCGCCGCATCCGGGCCGAGTGGGGCACCACCGTCTTCCTCACCACCCACTACCTGGACGAGGCGGACGCCCTCTCCGACCGGCTGATCATCGTGGACGACGGCCGCGTCGTGGCCGAGGGCGCCCCCGCAGAGCTGAAGGCCGCGCACGGCGGCTCGCCCGACGCCACGCTCCAGGACACGTTCATCGCGATCACCGGCCGCGGCCCCAAGCGGGACGACCTCGCCCCCGTCGCCCTCTGACCCCGACCGGAACGCCCCGGCCGCCGCACACCCGGCCCACCACACCCCGGCCCACCACACACCGGGCCCACCACACCACGCACCCGCGAGGGGAAACGCCCAGCCATGTCCACCGTGCTCTCCGACACCGGCCTGATCTTCGACCGCTATCTGCGCCAGACCCTCAGGTCCCGCATCAGCCTGCTCTTCGGCCTGCTCCAGCCCATGCTGTTCCTCGCGTTCTTCGGGCCGCTGCTCGACCGTGTGCCGCTGGGCGGCGAGGGCGACTCCTGGCAGACCCTCGTTCCCGGGCTCCTCGTTCAACTCGGCCTGTTCAGCGCCGCGTTCGCCGGTTTCGGCATCATCATGGAGAAGCAGCTCGGCATCGTCGAACGCATGTGGGTGACCCCGGTCAGCCGCCTGGCGCTCCTCCTCGGTCGCGTGCTGCGCGACGCCGTGCAGCTGCTGGCGCAGTCCCTCGTGCTCGTCCTCGCGGGCACCCTCTTCGGCCTGCGCGCGCCGGTGCTCGGCGTGCTGGTCGGGTTCCTCATCGTCGGCGCCCTCGGCATCTCGCTGGCGTCGCTCTCCTACGCCTTCGCGATGCGGGTGCAGGCCATCCACGAGTTCGCCCCCGTGGTCAACGCGGTCAACCTGCCCGCGATGCTGCTCTCCGGCATTCTCCTGCCCATGGCGCTCGCGCCGACCTGGCTGGACGTGCTCTCGCACTTCGTGCCCTTCCGGTATCTGGTGGAGGGCGTGCGGGCGGCGTTCGTCGGCGACTACGGCGGCGGCGAGCTGGTGCTCGGCCTGCTGGTGGCCGCCGGCCTCGCCGCCGCCTCCCTCACCGTGGCCACCCGGCTGTTCTCCAGGGTCGGTGCCTAGGGCCACCCCCGCCCGGCCCAGTACGCTCGCCCGCATGGTCAACCTCACCCGGATCTACACCCGCACCGGAGACACCGGCACCACGGCCCTGGGCGACATGAGCCGCACCGCCAAGACGGACCCGCGGATCGCCGCGTACGCCGACGCGAACGAGGCCAACGCCGTCATCGGCACGGCGTTGGCCCTCGGCCGGCTGCCCGCCGACGTCGCGGCCGTGCTCGTCCGCGTGCAGAACGACCTCTTCGACGTCGGCGCCGACCTCGCCACCCCCGTGGTGGAGCATCCGGAGCACCCGCCGCTGCGCGTCGAGCAGACCTATGTCGACCGGCTGGAGGCCGACTGCGACCACTATCTGGCCGGGCTGGACACGCTGCGCAGCTTCATCCTGCCGGGCGGCACGCCGGGCGCGGCGCTGCTCCACCAGGCGTGCACCGTGGTCCGGCGGGCCGAGCGCTCGACCTGGGCCGCCCTCGACGCGCACGGCCCCACGATGAACGCGCTCACCGCCACCTACCTCAACCGGCTCTCGGACCTGCTGTTCATCCTGGCCCGCACCGCCAACAAGGAGACCGGCGACGTGCTCTGGGTCCCCGGCGACAACCGCTAGAACCGCCAGGACCGCCGGGAGGTCCGCTCGGCCCCGGGGGCGGCGGCCTCAGGGGCCGCGCCCTCGGCGGTCGCGCCCTCAGGGGCACGCCGCGGGAACACCGAGTAGCTGAGCGCGATCAGCCCGTGGATGCCGACCACCCGCAGCGCCGTCCACTGCCAGCCGCGCAGGGATTCCGTCCGGTCGGCGTCCCCGATGGCCCAGATCATCACCTGGAGGACCGCGAGCGCGATCAGCACCGCGACCAGCGTCATCGACCAGATGCGCCACTCGTGCCGGGCCCGCGCCATCCCGTAACGCGGCGGCTTTTGGGGCCGCGGTCCCCCGGCCAGCCGGTGCGCGGCATGGCGGTCGGCCCACGCGATCGTGTAGTGCCCGTAGCCCACCGTGAACCCGAGGTACAGCGCCGCCAGCCCGTGCGCCGCCGACGGCTCGGCGCCGCGCGCCAGGTCCACCGCGGTCGCCGTCAGCAGCAGGACGTCGATCAGCGGCACGCACACCAGCAGCACCGCGCTCAGGCGCGGCATGCGCAGCAGATAACGGACGGCGAGGCCGGCGCCGAGCACCAGCCAGAACCCCACCTCCGCCGCGGCGATCAGGGCAACGATCATGGCGGACTCCTCCCTCGTCGCCTCCAGGTTCGCCGCCCCCGCTCCCCCGCGGCGTCGGCCCCGACGATGATTCGCGCCGGGCGGCTGCACCGTTCGGACTACTCCGGCCGATGGTCGTCGCCACGGCGCGAGGCGTGCTGTGATGGAGCCATGTCCAGCCCGGCCCGCCCGCACCGCCACGACGTGTGGATCGCGCTCGCGGGCCTGGTGGGCGGCCTGCTCGGGATCGCGCTCGGCCTGCACACCGTCACGCCCCACGAGCAGCACGGGCCCGAGGTGCTCATCGGCCTGCTGATGATGAGCGGCGCCGAGTTGCTGCGCCGCACCGCGCCGGTGTGGGCCCTGGGGATCGCGGTGGTCGCGCAGACCGTGGACGTGCTCACGGGCGGGCTGCTCGCCGTGGTGATCATGTTCACCGACATCCTCTACGCCGTCGCCCTCTACGGCCCCGCGCGTCTGGCGCGGAACCTGGCGACCGGCTCCGTGGTGTTCACCGTGGCCGTCACCATCGGCACCGTCGCCTGGCTGCGCACGCCGGAGGCGCTGCTGCTCGGGGCGCTCGCCGCCGGGGTCACCGCCACCCCCGCGTGGACCGGGCTGATGCTGCGCCAGCACCGCGACGCCGCCGCCGCCGAGCGGCTGCGCGCCGAACAGACCGCGCTGCTCGCGGAGATGGACAGGACCCAGGCGGTGGCGGCCGAACGCTCCCGGATGGCACGCGAGTTGCACGACCGCGTCGCGGGCCACCTCTCCGCCATCGCCATCCACTCCACCGCCGCGCTCACCCTGGACGAGCGCGCCGCGACCCGGGACGCCTTGGCGGTGATCAGGGAGAACAGCACCCAGGGCCTCACCGAGATGCGCAGCCTCATCGGCCTGCTGCGCGAGGCGGGCGGCGGGCAGGTCGTCGAGGCGTCGCCCAGCCTGGACGGCCTCGACGCGCTGCTGCGCCGGGCGGGCCGCACCGGCGCCGCGGGGCGGCTGCGGTTCACCGGCCACGACGACCGCCCGCGGGACGCGCCCCGGCTGTCGGCGCCCGTCGAACTCGCCGCCTACCGCATCGTCCAGGAGTCGCTGGCCAACGCCGTCAAGCACGCCGCTCCCGGCGAGGTCACCGTGGCGCTGCGGCAGGACGCCGAGGCCCTCACGGTGACCGTCACCAGCCCGTTCCACGAACGCGTCGCCTCCCGCGCCCTCGGCTCGGGCGCGGGACTCGTCGGCATGCGCGAACGGGTCGAGCTGCTGGACGGCACGTTCGCCGCGGGGCCCGACGGGTCCGGGAACTGGCGCGTCACCGCGGAACTGCCCCTGAGGGAAGGGAAGTCGAGGACATGACCCGGATCAGGGTGCTGGTCGCCGAGGACCAGGCGGCCGTTCGGCAGGGGCTGGTGCTGATCCTGCGCAGCGCCCCGGACATCGAGGTGGCGGGCGAGGCCGGTGACGGCGAGGAGGCCGTCAGGCTCGCCCGCGAACTCCGGCCCGACCTGGTGCTGATGGACCTCCAGATGCCTCGCCTCGACGGCGTCGCCGCGACCGGCCGCATCACCGGCGAGGGGCTGGCCGAGGTGCTGGTGCTGACCACGTTCGACTTCGACGAGTACGTCTTCGGCGCGCTGCGCGCCGGGGCCGGTGGCTTCCTGCTCAAGGACAGCGAGGCATCCGCCCTGCTCGACGCGGTCCGCACCGTGGCGGCGGGCGAGGGGCTGATCGCGCCGTCCGTCACGCGCCGCCTGATCGCCGAGTTCGCCCGTTCCGCGCCCGGCGGCGCCCAGGCACCGCCCGCGCCCGGGGCGGCGCGGCTCGCCTCGTTGACCCCGCGCGAGCGCGAGGTGCTGGCCCGGATCGGCGAGGGCCTGTCCAACGCCGAGATCGCCGACCGCCTGCACATGGCGGAGGCCACGGTGAAGACGCACGTCAGCCGCGTCCTGCACAAGCTGGGCCTGCGCAGCCGCGTCCAGGCCGCCATCCTGGCCCAGGAGTCGGGGCCCACCGCGGGCTGAGCGCGGGGCCGCGCGGGCTCCGCCCGCCGGCCGCCGCACATCGGGCAACGGGCCCCGGCTCACGCCGTGCCCGGCGCACCACCCCACTCGGCCCATCACCGGAAGCGGCGGGCGCGAAGATCTGCCCAGACTGAGCCATGGCAGATCAGCAAAAGGAGAGCGGCCGCAGCCCTACGGCCGAGGACTCACCACGACAGTCCCGTTCCGAGCCGGTGCGCGGCCCCTCGGGCGCCGCCCGCCGGGCGTGCCGACGGCTGGAGAAGCTGACGGGTCACACCGTCGACGGGGTCTCCGCGGTGCACCGCGAGGAGGACGGCTGGCGCGTGTGCGTGGACGTCCTGGAGGTCGCCCGCATCCCCGACACCACGAGCCTGATGGCCACCTACGAGGTCGAGTTGGACGAAGAGGGGCGGCTTCGCCAGTACCGCCGCGTGCGCCGGTACCGGCGCTGCGCCACCGACGACTACTGCTGAACCCCCCGCTCGCGGTCCTCCCCCTTACCAAGGAGCCCTCATGACCGTTCCCACCATCTACCGCGACGACGCGTGCATCCAGCCACGTACCGGCACCCTCTACGACGTCATCGACATCATCCTCGACCGCGGCATGGTCATCGACGTCTTCCTGCGCGTCTCGCTGGTGGGCATCGAGATCGTCAAGGTCGACATACGCATCGTCATCGCGAGCGTCGACACCTATCTGCGGTTCGCCGAGGCGTGCAACCGCGTCGACCTGGAGACCGACGCCCACAGCCGCACCCTTCCGGATGTCATCGAGGGGATGAGCGGCGGCATGAAGAGGTCCGCAGGCAAGAAGGCCGTCAAGAGCACGGGTTCCAAGGTCAAGGAGCACGTGTCCGGCAAGGGCGGCGACGAGTCCGACCAGGGCGACGAGAAGGAGTGAGACGTGGCAGATCCGCACGTGTACGTCTACGGCATCATCCGGGCGAGCCAGGAACTGCCCGCCGGGCGACGCGGAGTCGGCACGCCCCCGGCCCGGCTGCGGAGGCTGTGCGAACGCGGCGTGGCGGCGGTGGTCAGCGAGGCCCCCGAGAGCCTGCTGGCCCGGCGCCGCGACCTGATGGCCCACCAGGACACGCTGCTCGAACTCGCCGAGCGGGGCCCCGTGCTGCCGATGCGCTTCGGGGTCGTCTCCCCCGACGAGGCGGCCGTCACCGAGCGGCTGGCCGAGCGCGAGCGGGAGCACCTGGACACCCTCGAACGCCTCGACGGGCGGCTGGAGATGAACCTCAAGATCTTCACGGTCGAGGACGGCCTGGCCGAACTGGTCCGCGACGACCCCGCCGTGCGGCGGCTGCGGGAGAGCGCCCAGCGCAGACCCGGGTACGAGGCCAGCGTGCGGCTGGGCGAGGCCGTCGCCGCCGGGCTCCAGCGCAGGGCGGCGAGCGCCGCCGCCGAGGCCCTGCGCGTGCTGACGCCGCTCGCCGAGGCGACGACGCCGGGGCCCGAGGTCCCCGGCTGCGTCCGCAACATCTCCTTCCTCGTGGCGCGGGAGGCGCAGCGTGCCTTCCAGTCCGAGGGGGCGCGCTGCGCGGCGCGCCTCGCCTCGCACGCCGAGGTGAGGGTCACGGGCCCGCTGCCCTGCTTCAGCTTCGTGCCGAGCGTGCACGAGGGCGCGCCCGCGGCGGCGAGGCGCTGACATGGGCCTGATCTCCGGCCTCCTCCTGCTCCCGCTGGCCCCCGCCCGCGGAGTGGGCTGGGTGGCGAACCGCATCGCCGAGGCGGCCGAGCAGGAGTACTGGGCGCCGGGACCGCTCAAGGCCCAGCTCGCGGCCCTGCACCGGGCCTACGAGGACGGTGAGATCGGCGAGGAGGAGTTCGAGTGCCAGGAGGAGATCCTCCTCATCCGGCTCCATCACGTACTGCGCGAGGACCGACGCCTGGACCATGGAGGGCACTGAACCGATGGAGCAGAACATGAAGGCGGCGCTGGCCGCGGGAATCGCGAGCGGCTACGTGCTGGGCCGCCGCAGGAAGGCCAAACTCGCCTTCGCCGTCGCCACCTACGTGGTCGGCCGCAGATTCCGGCTCCACCCGCGGGACCTGGCGAGCGAGGGGCTGCGGCGCCTCAAGGACAACGAGCACGTCTCGCAGCTCACCGAGCAGATCCGCGGCGAACTGGCCCACGCGGGCAAGACCGCGGCCTCCGCGGCGACCAACCACCACCTCTCCGGCCTGGCCGACACCCTCAAGTCGCGCACCGAAGCCATCGTCGGGTGCGCCGCGAACGCCTCAGGCGACGGGGCGCGCGACACGGAGCGAACGGAGCGGGGGGACAAGGCGTCCGGGGCGAGAGGTGAAGGGGACGACTGCCCGCCGGGCGACGGGGACGCCGACCAGGACGAGACCCGGCAGGAGGAGTCGTCCCAGGAGGCGGCCGAGGAGACCGCCGAACCGCGGAAACGCGCGTCCAACGGCAAACGGGCGGCGGGCAAGAAGGCCGGCCGCACCCCGGCGGGAGGTGAACGGTCATGACGAGCGACGAGCAGGGCGACGGCGGTCAGGGCGGCCTGGCGCAGACCGTCGAGCGGCTGCGCCACGAGGTGACCGGCTTCGTCGGCGCCCAGGTCAAGCAGCTCGCCGACAAGGCGGGCGACAAGGTCACCGGGCTGGCCGGACGGCTCGGCGAGATGGACAAGGGAGGCCCGGTTCCCAAGGTGGGGGCGCGGGTGCTCGGCGGCGAGAACCCGGCCAAGGCGATGGCGGGCGAGGGTGCCAAGGACGTCAAGGGCAAGACGGTGGACAAGGTGAAGGGCGCCATGGGCGGCGGCGGTGGGGGTG
>NZ_LAVK01000248.1 GCF_001083795.1 Streptomyces sp. SBT349 | reverse complement strand
GCCGGGAGGTGGGGCGGCGACCGGGGGCGGATCGCAGCCAGGAGCGGATGGTTCCGCCGCCACGGCGGCGAGCGGCGTGCCCGCGGTTCGCCGTCGGCTGCGGATGGACCACCAGCGCCGGAACGTACGCGGCGTCCGGCTGAGCGACGCGGAACTCACCGCGGTGAAGGCCGCCGCGGCGGACAACGGCCTGACGGTCTCCGGCTTCCTGTCCCTGGCGGCCGTCGCCGCCGCCCGTTCGGATCAGCCCGCCGCGTACATCGCGGACGAGCACGCCAAAGTGCGTGAACTCTTCGCCGCCCGACGGCACCTCGGCCACGTCGGCAACAACCTCAACCAGATCGCCAAAGCCCTCAACTCCGGCACGGCCACCCCGCCCCGGACATCGACGGTCCTCGACCTCGTCGCCCACGCCACAGCCCGCGTCGACGAGGCCGTCCGCCAACTCCTCGACCAGTAACCCACCCCCAACACCCACCACCGCGAAGGAGCGCCCCCTGTGGACTACCACCCGGACTTCGAAGAGAAGGACAACGCCGGCCGGACCACCGAGCAGATCCACAGCTACAACGCCGGCACACCGACCAGGGACGACCGGCGCCGCTGGGCCGCGGTAGACCGCCTGGAGCGCGCCCGCCAGCTGCACGCCGAGGGCGCCGGGGAACAGCTCCAGCCGGCTGGGCACAGCATCCGGACCTGGACCGACCTGCTGGCGCGGTGCACGACCGTCGCCCAGGCCGCCGACATGGTCCGCCACGTCCTGTTCGACGACGAGGGAGCGCGGGAACGGCTCCATGAATTCCTGGACGTGACAGCCGCCTGGTTCCACCGGCAGGGGGACGGGGAGCTTGCCGCCGAGCTTGAACGCGGCGCCCGTTCCATCGCGGATGTCGTCGCCTCCACCCACCGGGTCGACGACACCCTGGCCAACATCACGTCAGCGGACCGAGAACCTGAGCCGACTGCGTCGGCGGGTGAACCCGGCACGCCGCGGCCTCCCTCGTCCCCGCCGGCGGGCACCGGCTCGGCACCGTCGCCCACGTGGCCCAGCGGCCGGTGACCCGCCGACTCGGGACGCCGTCGGTGCCGCTTCCGGCAGGGAAGCGGCACCGCTGGGCGGTTCGTCTCGCGCACATCATCGTCGGCCTGGGGACGTTCGGCCGCGGGCGCACCGGGCTCGCACACCGCCCGTTCCCCGCCGCCGGGACCGGGCCGGACTTTGACGCGGCGGCTTCCCGGCAGTCGAGGGCGCGGTGATTCCCAAGATCGCCAAACGGGGCGCGCGCACGGTGGGTCTGCTGGCCTACCTCTACGGCCCAGGGATCCGCGACGCGCACACCGATCCGCACCTGGTCGCCTCCTGGGACGGCACAGCGCCCGACCCCGGCCGTGACCCGGGCGTTCCGCTGAAGGCGCTCGCCCGGCTTCTCGATGACCCGGTGCGCGCTGTTCCGGAACGGCGGCGTCCTGCGAGGCATGTGTGGCACTGCTCGGTCCGCGCCGCCCCGGACGACCGGCTGCTGTCCGACGAGGAGTGGGCCGGCGTCGCACGTCGGATCGTGGCCGCCACCGGCATCGCCACGGGGGCAGACGATGGTGCCTGCCGGTGGGCGGCCGTCCGCCACGCGGAGGACCACGTCCACATCGTCGCCACCCTGGTCCGTGAAGACGGCCGCCGCCCCCGCCTCCAAGCGGACGCCGCCCGCGCCCAGGCCGAATGCCGCCGCATCGAAGAGGAGTGGGACCTGCGCCGCCTTCACCCCGGTGACGGCACAGCGGCCCAACGCCCGACGAGCGCGGAGCGTTTCAAGGCCGAGCGCCACCACCGCACCCGAACCCCCCGCGAGCAACTGCGCGAAGCCGTACGCCAAGCCGTCGCCGGCGCGAACGACCCGCAGGAGTTCTTCACCCGGCTCACCGCACAGGGCGTCCTCATCCACCGGCGCCACGCCCCTTCGGGTGACCTCCTCGGCTACACGGTCGCCCTGCCCGGCGACCGCAACCACGCGGGCGAGCCGGTGTGGTTCTCCGGCGCGAAGCTCGCCCCCGACCTGTCCTGGCCCCGCATCCACCAGCGCCTCACCGCCCAAACCCCCGGCACGGCACAGGGAAACGATGCGTCGGCCAGCCCGGGCCGCGCCGCACGCGCCCGCCACGCCGGTGCCGACGCCGCCTGGAACGCGACCGGGCTGCTCACCGAAGAAGGGGAGGAAGTCGCCGCTGGGCAGATCGCCGCCGCCGGCGAGGTCCTCGACGCACTCGCCGCCACCACCACCGGACCCACCCGCACGCAGATCACCGCCGCGGCCCGGGCGTTCGAACGAGCCTCCCGCTCCCACACCCGCGCCGCCCACGCCCAGGCCCGCGCACTTCGCCGCGCCGCCCGCGACATCATCAACTCCGGACCGGCCCTTGGCCGCGGGCAGGACGGCGCGGCCACCGCCATGGCCCTTTCAGCTCTGATCCTGCTGGCCGTCGCAGCGCACCGCTGGCACGCCGCCCGCGCCCACCAGCAGCAGGCCGCCGCCGTACTGCAAGCCGCGCAGCACCTGCGAGCCGCCTACGGCATCGCCGCCACCAGGCCGCTGGCCACCTGGCACGCACAGGGCATCCAGCTCCCCGCACACCGCCTGGCCGTGCACGCCGCCGCCCTACGCGCCGCCTACCCGGAAGGCGCCGAGCAGGTCCTCACCGAACCCGGCTGGCCAGCCCTGGCCGCCACCCTCGACCACGCCGAACGCACCGGCGCCGACCCGCTCCGGCTGTTGGTCCAGGCCGTCGCCCAACGCGAACTGACCACCGCCCAGTCCGTCAGCGACGTTCTGCTGTGGCGCCTGCGACGACTGGCCGGCCTCCCACAGGCCGGTGAACGGCACGATGGCGACGCCGCCGGGCGCAACCGGTCCGCCGCGGTGCTTCCGCCACGGGCGGGTGAGGGACCGCTGGCACGGTGATGCCCACGGTGGTGGCGCTGTTGCCAGCGGTGCTGACCGGGTCTCGAGACCGGTCTCCTCGCGCCCGCCCAGGGCGCTCAGCGAGGCGACGGGGGCATGTTCGGCCGCCTGGGGGACGAAGCGGCGCACGGTCGCCCCGACTTCGTCGAGCAGCGCCTCCTCCTCCGGGGTGAGCCGACGAGCACAAGCACTTTCCCCATCGTTCCTCCCGTCCTCGGCAGCCCCGGCCGCGCGCACGTCCCATCGCCTCGGGTGTTCTTCGGGGGGAACGTACGGCATGCCTCGGCGCACGGCAAGACAGAGGGGGAGGCACAACACACCGGATTCCAGGGCCCCTTCCAGATTCTGGCTCGACGTCCGTGAAGCGGTGGCGCTCCGTCGCCCGAGGAGAGAGCCGCGGATCGGACTCACCGAACGGATGCACCGGAAAGACTCCGAGAATTATCGGAGTCAACCCCTCCAGATCACGAGGGCTCACGCGAGCTCGATACGTGGGACAGGGCGTTGACCAGGGATGATGTGGCTGAAAGAGGGGTATGACGGGGACAGTTTTACCGTAAACTTTGCGGAAACTGTTGACAGCCCAATGGGTCATCACCAGCATGGCCATGACATCGACATCCCCCCACTTCCACATCGCACTGTCGATCCGGACACCCCCGCGCGATCTGGCCCTCCGGTCCTGAGCCGAACGCCGACCGGCCAGCTCCCGCTCTGCTGCGACAACGCCGGCGATCCGCCGATGCCCTCTCCCTGGTCATCGACGGAACTGTCGAGTCAACACGCGTTGTCCGGTGTCCGCCAGCCGCACAAGGAGGAAGCATGACCATGGAACACAACTCCGCGCCGATGCTCGGCCGCAGGCGTCTGCTCGGCGGCGCCGGCGCGCTGGCCCTCGGTGGCGCTGCCTCGCTGATGCTGCCCGGGACCGCCAGGGCCCAGCAGACCATCACCACCAACCAGACCGGCACCCACGACGGGTACTTCTACTCGTTCTGGACCGACACCGAGGGCCAGGCCTCGATGACGCTCAACTCCGGGGGCAGCTTCAGCACCCAGTTCAACAACGCGAACAACGTCGTCTGCGGCAAGGGCTGGAGCAACGGCAGCCGCCGGACCGTGAACTACGACGGCTGGGTCAACCACGGCAGCAACGGCTACCTGGCGCTCTACGGCTGGACCTCCAACCCGCTGGTGGAGTACTACATCGTGGAGTCCCACGGACCGTACAACCCCAGCAGCGGCGGCGAGACGCGCGGCACGTTCTCCGCCGACGGCAGCGACTACACCATCGTCCATTCCATGCGGTACGACGCCCCGTCGGTGGAGGGCACCAAGACCTTCCCGCAGTTCTGGAGCGTCCGGCAGAACCTCCGGAGCAGCGGCAGCCTCAACACCGGCGCCCACTTCGACGCGTGGTCCCGCGCGGGCATGAACCTCGGCAGCTTCAACTACTACATGATCATGGCGGTGGAGGGCTACCAGAGCAGCGGCAGCTCGAACATCACCATGAGCTGACGCCGCATACCCCGCCCCGGTTGCGAGAGCGGGAGGCGACCCCGATCACCAACTGACCGACACAGATCACCGGGCCCGCCGACCAGCGGTCGGCGGGCCCACCCCTGCGGTTCGGAGCGAGGTCCCAGTCGAGTCCCCGAAGTTGCAAGAGAGCGCCGCCGCCGGGGGTGGGGGCGACCGCGGTACCGGTCGCCACCGCCTGCGGCAGGTCAGTCCCTGCCAGGTGCGCGGCCATCACCGCACCGGCGAACGCCTCCTCCGCACCGGTCGGGTCCACCACCCGTGCCGGGAAGGCCGGCACCCTCCGCACGCCCTGGCGCGTGATCAGGTGCGCGCCGTTGCCGCCGTCGGTGACGCACACCGCCCGGCCCCAGCCCCCGCGGCGACGATGCCAAGGATGCGTTCCAGCGCCTCGGTCAGCGTACTGGTCCCGGTGAGCAGCTGCGCTTCCTCGGCGTTGCACACCAGCACGTCCACCGTCCCCCACAACGCGAGGGCCGTGGCCGGCTGCTCGGTGATCCGGTTGCGGAACATGGTTACGGACAGGACGGTCGTCGGCCGGCGGACGCGCACGACACGAGCCAGCGCGACTTCGACGAACAGGCGGCCACCGCGGCCAGGTCGCCACTGCCGCGGCTGGTCAACCCATGATCTGACGTCCGCCGAAGGTCACGATGAGGCTGCCGTCCTCGGCGAAGGACCAGTCCAGGGCGCCGCCGTAGGAGGAGCACGAGGAGTCATTCCCGGTCTCCTCGTCCCAGAACTGGTTGGAGCCGTCGTCGGTGCCGATGATCCGGTCGTTGTCCCCGCTGTCGCACGAGGCGTTGCCGGAGAACACCGAGGTGCCGCCGTCGAAGTTGAAGTTGCGCTCGGCGTTGCCGATGCTGACGTTGCCGGAGACGGTCATCGAGCCAGGGTTGCGGTTGTAGGTGAACCCGTGCTTGCCGTTGTCGACGGCGATGTTGCCCCGGACGACGTGGTCGACCGCGATGTCGTCGCCGCCGAGCTTGTAGCCGTTGCGGTCACCGTTGCCGGCCTGGGAGCCGTCGGAGAGGGTGCCGTTGCCGTAGGCCAGGGAGTCCTCGATGGTCACCGCGCCGATCGGGCCCGTGTCCGACTTGGTGTAGAGGTCGTAGCCGTCGTCGATGTTGTTGTGCGACACGGTGTAGCGGAAGACGTTTCCTGACCCCACGGTGAGCTTCGGGGCGAAGCCGTCGGCGTCCTCACCGTCGGAGTCGGCGTTGTCGTGCGACTCCGCGCTCAGGATGAGGTTGTTCGACGGCCACTGGTCCTCGGGGGCGCCGGCTATCCACCGCGAGAGCTGGAGGCCGGTGTCGCGGTTGAAGCGCGTCACCGTGCGCTCGACGATGTTGTTGTCGCCGGCGACCAGAATTCCGTTGTCACCCGCATGCTCGACGACGATGCCGTCGAGATGCCAGAACGACGCGACCAGGGCCAGTCCTCGGTTGGCGGGGTCCTCGCTCTGGGCCGAGAAGTTCAGCACCGGAGTCTCACCCGGGTAGGCGGACAGCGTCGTGCGGGCGTTCGCGGTGCCGTCGCTCCCCTCGATGACGACCGTCTCCGAGAAGTCGTAGGTCCCGTTGCGCATGTAGATCGTCCCGCCGGCAGTGACCTGGCCGAGTGCCGAGGCGAGCGTCGTGGGGTCCGCCTCCGTCCCCGCGGCGCCCTCGGTGCCGCCCGGTGCCACGTACAGCGCGTCGGCCTGCAACGGTTCGGCAGGATCGGCGGCGCCGGCCGAGCCGCCGGCGCTCAGCAGCCAGGCGGCCATCGCGCCGACCAACGCCAAGACCAGCCCGACATACCAGCGCCGGCTTCCTCCATGGGCATGGGTGTATGACATGAACTCATCTCCTGATCACCATGGCACGACCGCACGGCGGACCCATGGCAGTGGGGGTGTGTGGTGCTCGGGGAGCCGGGGCGGGGAGAACGCCGCGGGCCCCAGTGCCGAATCGGGCGGCCGGCCCGGAGAGCGCAGTGACGCACGCATGACATCCCGTGTTGCTCTCCTCTCCCGGCGACCGCGGACCGGTCGGACGCGCGGACGTTCACCGCCTGACCGGGACAACACGGGGTCATCACCCCATGGCCCGCGGGAACTGCTCGCCCGTCCGGGCCGCGGTTGGAGAGAGCGTAGGTGCGAGCGACAGGAGAATTCAGCGCACCGCGCGGACAATACCGCGCCGCCTCCGAGTCGCGGAAGCGGCGACGCGTCAACCGAATGGAACCAGAAATTGCTGCCAGGGCATCGGACCCCCTTGCACGGGCACCTGTGTGGAACTCCGCCCTCTTCGTTGGCCCCTCCGGGGCGTTTGCCGAGCATGGAAGGCACCGACTGGGAGGAGCAGGCTATGGCCCGGCTCCAGGATGTGAAGGACGCGTCGTTCATCTGCGGTCGGCGGCGACGGCGGGCGGAAAGGTGCCACCGCGAGGCCGCCAGCGGGCGTCTGGCGTATCCGTCCCCGCTTCCTTCGCATCGTGGACACAATGAGGAGATCGATTCTTCGCCCTGGGTGATGATCGCTTCATCGATGTTCTCCGTGGACTCCCAAGCGCGCCGGACACCGTAGAAGGCGGTACGGCGCTCAGTTATTCACAAAACGGTCATCCGGGCCGGAATGAGATATTTTTGGCGCGGAGCCTCCTTGCGGAACCCCCGTACGTCTCGCCCGGGAACGGTGCGTCTCTCCTGAGCTTGGCGCTGCGCGGCGTTAAAATCCACACGGTGAGCGGTATTTTCCAATCTGCCTGTGCGATAGAGGGATGAAGCTCAGAGTTCAGGGAATTCACCGCGGCGCAGGCGCTTGACAGTGGCTAACGAGAGGGCTACTTTCCAAGGAGAGAAAGCGCTTGCATAAAGGTTTTCGGTGAAACCGCATCGCACGCTCACGGGCCGAGTGCGTGTCAATGGCGTTATCGGAGTCTCCTGCCGTTCTCGTGGCCGGTGCGAGGATGGTATTCGCCGGTTCGCCACCTTCGCCGCTCGGTCCAGGGGCTGACTTCGGGCATCGCAATCGGCTGCATCTTTGGCCGTCTCGGTGATTGGGTCGGAAGAGGTCATCCCTGGACGGAAGTTCCTGACGTGCGGCTTGTTCTTTCTTGTTTTCCTTCCCCCACCTGTGCGGAGGAAAGCTCGGAGAGGACCGACGTTCCTCGCCCTGAGCCGTGTTATTGACGGAGAGGAGGTCCCATGCCCGGAGCCGCGAGCCGACTCATCCGCATGGGTGCCGCGCTCGTGTCCGGCGCGTTGCCGCATGACACCGGCGGGTTCAGGGGAACACCGCCGGGGGACATGTGCTCAGCCAGTACGCAACCGCCGGCCGGACTCAGCAGCCCGGCCGAGACTCTGTGCCAGCTGCTCGACGGCCAGCACGAGCCGCGCACCGGGCTCTTGAGGGCCGCCGACACCCAGTTCGACCACCTGAGTCCGTAGCCGGTTGGACCGTTGTCCGCAGATGCCGGGCGCACGGATGAGCCGTGGCGGTACACGCCGGAGGGCTGGTGAACATGCCCCTGGCGCCCGGTCGGTATGCCAGTGCGCGTGTGCACCCCGCACAGGGGCGGCGGCTCCCTCGATGACCGGCCCCAGGATTCCCGGGGCCAGTGCCGGAAGGCGGCCGATACCCGGCGGTGGTGGCCGGAGCGAGGGGACCGGCGTCGGCCGCCTGTGCCGCGAGCGGTGCCGAACATGCGATGGCCGGCCGCGTCGGCGTCACGCCCTTCCAGCAAGTGAACAGCTCGGAACTCATCGGGAAAGAAAGGTATGGAACCCATGCGATTCCCCCATCGTTTCCTCGCCGCGCGACGCGGCCGGATGCTGCTGGCCGCTGTGTTCACCGGGGCCCTGCTCGCCACCGGGACGACGGCCGTCGCCCAGACGGCCGGTGCCGAGAGCCCGGCGTCGGCGCCCGTGGCCGCTCAGGCGGCGCCCGCGGCGGATGCCCTCGCGGTCCAGTGGCCCCAGCCCGCCGGCGACGTGGTGGTCAACGAGACCATCGAGGTGAGCGGCACCTTCGACGGAGGCAACAAGCGTTACATACCGGGCCCCGACCTCGGCGACGGCGGCCAGGGCGAGGACCAGCTGCCGGTGTTCGAGCTCTCCTCGGGCGAGACACTGCGCAATGTCATCATCGGCTCCCCCGGCGCGGACGGCGTGCACTGCTCGGGCAGCTGCACCCTGGACCGCGTGTGGTGGGAGAACATCGGCGAGGACGCGGCCACCTTCCGCGGCGGCAGCGGTTCGCAGTTCCTGGTCACCGGCGGCGCCGCCCGCGCCAGCGACGACAAGGTCCTCCAGCGCACAACGGCGGTGGAACGTTGACCGTCCGGAACTTCGCGGCCGAGGACTTCGGCGCCCTGGTGCGCTCGTGCGGAAACTGCTCGACCCAGTACCAGCGCACCATCGTGCTGGAGAACGTCGAGGTGACCGCACCGGCCGACCGGCTCGTCGGCATCAACGAGAACTTCGGTGACTCCGCGACGTTCCGGAACATCACGATCATCGGCGACGACGACCGTGACATCACCATCTGCCAGAAGTACGAGGGCACCGAAGGCGGCGGCGACCCCGACGAGACCGGCAGCGACCCCGACGGCACCCACTGCCGCTACTCCTCGTCGGACATCACCTACCAGTAATCGAAAGCGAGTCGGCCCCCGCACCGGCCATTGCGGGGGCCGACCCCTCCGGAACAGGCTCCACCGGCGCCGGGGCGGAGATCCGCCTGCCGCGGGACAAGCGTGCGGCGCCGAGGCAGAGCGACGTGCTCGAAGCCGCACCTGCCCCACCGCTCCGCGTCGCGGCGACGCGCCGTTCTCGGCGGCCGGTCACATCCTGCGCGCAGGACCCTCCCATCTCCTCAAGGAGTCCACTCCCATGAGACACCTCATGTTCAACGGCCGACGGCGGTGGCGGCGCACCGCGCTGGCTGCCGGCGCGTCAGGCGCGCTGCTGTCCGGGATACTCGTGACGCTCACTCCCGCCAGCGCCGGTGCGGACCCTGCTTCGCACCCGGTCGTCGGGTCGGAGGCGAACGGGGCGACGGGGGCCTTCGGTACACCGACCGGGTTCGCCGCCGTACCGGGATGGGGCCAGGACGCGACCACGGGCGGTGCCGACGGCCAGACGGTGACGGTGAGCACCGCCGAGGCGTTCCTCGACGCGATTGCGCACGATGGGCCGTTGATCGTCCGCGTCGAGGGGATGATCGACCTGCCGGGTCCGATGCACCAGGTCGCCTCGGACAAGACCATCGTCGGGCTCGGCGCGGATGCCGGCCTCACCGGCGGCGGGCTGAACATCGGGCTGGCGGCCAACGACGGGACCACCTCGCCGCCCGCTGACGCGGTCCACAACGTCATCGTGCAGAACCTGACGTTCGATGACTGGGCGGACGACGCGATCAACGTCCAGATGTTCTCCCACCACGTCTGGATTGACCACAACACGTTCGTCGGTGGCTTCGACGGTGCGGCCGACGTCAAACGCGGCTCGTCGTTCGTGACCGTCTCCTGGAACCACACCACCCACGGCAAGAACATGCTGGCGGGTCACAACGCGGACAACGGAGCGCAGGACCGAGGTCGGCTGAACATCACCTACCACCACAACTTCTTCGACGGCACGGTGGAGCGCAACCCCTGGGTGCGTTTCGGCAACCCGGTGCACGTCTACAACAACTACTACCGCGACATCAGCAAGTACGGCGTCCGCTCCAGCTCGGACGCGGGCATCCTGGTCGAGGGCAACTACTTCCAGAGCGTCGACGTGCCATTCCAGCTCAGCGGGGGCGGCGGCACGTCCGGCAGCCTGCAAGCCCGGGAAAACTGCTTCGCCGACTCCGGTGAGCCGCAGACCGGCGGCACCGTCGCCGACATCCCTTACGACTACGAACTGGAGCCCTGCGAGGACCTCCCGTCCGTGGTCACCGCGGGCGCCGGCGCGGGCCAGGTCTCGACGGCCGACACGGCGTCCCGGAGAGCACCCCTGGGTGCACGCGTGAGCCCTACACCGGGGCCCTCGGCTGGTCCTTCACCGGAGACGGCAGCCTCATTGTGACCCTTAGGTAGTTGTTGGTGTCGGACGCCCGGGGGCATGCCCGCCCGCGCCCAGCAGGCTTCGAGGCGGGAGGCTCCAGGCGTGCGAGCCGCCAGCGGTCATCGCCGCCGCGAGGCCGGTGGCCACCTGGCACGCGCAGGGCGTCCAGTTGCCCGCGCACCGTCAGGCACGGCACGTCGCCGCCCTGCGCGCCGCCTTCCCGGACGGTCCCGAGCGGGTCCTCGCCGACCTCACCCAGGCCGATGATCGGCACGACATCGCAGCTGCCCGCCACAACCAGCCGCCGGTGGCCCTGGTACCGCGGGCCGGTGAAGGGCCGCTGTCGCGGTCGTGACGGCCAGCCTGGCCGGGCGGCCGGCTGGCGGCGCGGCCACTCGGCTTCGGGCGCGCACGCCGACCGGTAGGTGCTGACCCGGGGTGGGACGGGTAACGCGACGAGGGGGTCCCCGGCAATGCCGGGGACCCCCTCGTCGTGGCCGGTCAGTGGGTGGCCAGCCCAGGGTGGTGCGGACGGAGGTGGGGAGGTAGCCGTCCTGGTCTCCTTGGGGGAGGTAGAGGATGGCCGTGTCACCGAGGTGGGTGTCGATCAGAGGGCCGATGTGGTGGGTGAAGGGGAAGTCGGGGCGCAGGGCGAGGCGGATCTGGGTGTCGTCGGGGTGGTGCTGGAGCTGGTGGATGAGCCGGCCGATGGTCAGCCCGGTGTCGCGGCTCATGTGAGGCCCTGCGGTGCGGGGTGTCCGGCGGCCGGGGTGGTGGCGGTGTGCGGGTGCGGGGTCGGTCAGCGCCGAGCAGAGCGTGTGCAGGAGGTCGTGCCGGATGGTGGTGTCCATCCGGCCCGCCCACATCAGCGGCTCACCGGGGGACAGGCGGGCCCGGATGAGCGCGGCGTCCGGCTCGTGGATGAGGACGGCGCGTCGGCATGGGGAGTACAGGCCGGGCCCGCCTGCGGGGTCGGTGGTCCATCCGGCGTCGGTCAGGGGCCGTTCGGCGTCCGTTTCGCCTGAGGCGGGGGCGGTGTCGGGTTCGTGGGTGAGGGCGGTCACCAGGGGGAGGAGGATCTCCTCGGGGGTGTTGTCGGTGAAGTCGGCCCGCCATGTGGC
>NZ_LAVK01000247.1 GCF_001083795.1 Streptomyces sp. SBT349 | reverse complement strand
CCCTCACACCCCCACACCCCACACCACTGGAGAAGATCATGACCACGAGAGCCGTGAAGCACCGATGGTCATCGCCCGCCGTGCTGGGCGCCGCCCTGTGCGGCATCCTGCTCGGCCTCGCGGCGCCATCCGGCGCCACCGGCGCGGCGCCGTCACCGTCCGACGCCGCCCCCACCCAGAACTGGCCGGGCACTCCCGACGGCTTCGCGTCCACCGGCGGCGGCACCACCGGCGGCGCCGGGGGCGAGACGGTCACCGTCACCACGTTCGAGGAGCTGAACGAGTACGCCACCGCCGCGGAGCCCTATGTCATCCGGGTCGGCGGGACGATCGCGTACGACGAGATGGGCCACGAGGTGCGCGTCGCCTCGAACAAGACCATCGTCGGCGTCGGCACCCGGGGCGAGATCGTCGGCGGAGGCTTCTTCCTCAACGAGGTCTCGAACGTCATCATCCGCAACCTCACCATCCGTGACACCCGCATGCCCGACGACGATCCGGGCGACGACGACTACGACTACGACGCCATCCAGATGGACGGCGCCGACCACGTCTGGATCGACCACAACCGGTTGCAGCGGATGAACGACGGTCTGATCGACAGCCGCGAGGACACCACCGACCTCACGGTCTCCTGGAACGTCATCAGCGAGAACAACAAGACCTTCGGCATCGGCTGGACCGACAACGTCACCGCCCGGATGACGCTCCACCACAACTGGTTCCGCGACACCAACTCGCGCAACCCGAGCATCGACAACGTGGCCAACGCCCATCTGTACAACAACTACCTCCAGGACACCGGCAGCGGCAACTGGTCGCGGGGCTCGTCGAACACCGTGATCGAGAACAGCTACTTCGAGGGCGTCACCGACCCGTACTACATCACCGACGACGCCTCGCTCACCGAGTCCGGCAGCATCGTGGTCGACTCCGAGGGCGACCAGCAGACCGGCGGCGAGGGCTTCGACCCGGGCCGGTTCTACGACTACTCCCTCGACCCCGCGGCGGACGTCCCCGCCCTGCTCCGGGACGGCGCCGGACCCCAGGCCGACATCGGCGGCTGACCACCGCCCCCCCCGCCCGGAACCACCCGCGGCTCCCGCCGCGAACGAGCGGGCCTGTACGCCGGGTCGTCTCTCCCCGGCGTACAGGCCGGCGCGCGGGGGCGGAGCGTCAGAGGCGCGCGCCGATGTCCGCGCCGTTGGCGGGGCGGAGGAAGGCGGAGGTGGGGATGGAGCCGTCGGGGCCGCGCGGGCCGGTGATCGTGCCGGGGTCGGTGCTGGCGAGGGACCAGGATCCGCCGAGGTCCCACGAGTTCCCGCTGCCGCTCGATCCTGAGCCGAGGGAGACGTCGGGGGCGTTGGCGACGGCCAGGTTCCCCGTCAGCGTTCCGTCCGCGTCCGCGAAGTCGAACCCGGTGCCCCCGTTGTCCCAGGCCGTGCAGCGTTCGGCCACCAGCGCGCCGGGGTTGGCGTTGTCGATGAACCCGCCGACCGCGTTGTCCCAGGCCATGCTGTTGCGGGTGACGTGCGCCGCGGCGGGGTCCTCGTCGCCGCCACCTCCGAGCTTGAAGCCGTTGCCGTCGCCCGTGTAGTCCGGCAGGCCCCAGCGGTTGAACCCGTTGCCCCAGGCGAGGCTGTCCTCGACGAGGATCGGGGAGAGGAACTCCCACGCGTCGTAGCCGTCGTCGGAGTTGTTCCACAACCGCGCGCCGCGCACCACGTTGCCGCTGCCCGAGCCCTCCTTGATGGCCAGGCCGTCCGCGCTCTCCCCGTTCTTGCGGGGGTCGCGGTTGCCGTGACTGTCCAGATCGATGATCTGGTTGTCGCTCGACGCGCCCTGGAGGTGCAGCCCGCTCTCGTAGTTGTCGCGGGTGACGAGGCGGTCGAAGACGTTGTCGCTGGTGTCCAGGCCGAAGACGCCGTAGGGGCCGTTGATGATCTCCAGGCCGATCAGCCGCCAGTGGTCGCCCTCGATGTGGACCGCGCCGCGCTCGGGGCGGGGGATGCTCCCGTCCACGGGCGCGGGCGTGTGCGGCATGTTCTCCCCGTCGATGACGGCCCGCTCGCCGTCGTAGCTCCGGAGCGTGATGGGCAGGCCGGGGGCGCCGCTGGCGAGCAGCTGGATGTTGGAACTCGGCGCGTAGGTGCCGGCCCTGAGGTGGATGGTGGTACCCGGCTCCGCCAGGTCCACCGCGTGCTGAACCGTCCTGAGCGGCTCGGCGAGCGTGCCGGGGTTGGCGTCGTCGCCGTTCGGCGCCACATACGTGTCTCCCGCGGCCACGGGCGCCGCGGCCTGACGGCCGGTGGGCGCGGCCGTCGCGACGGGTCCTGACAGCGCGGCGACCGCGCTCGCCAGCAGGCTCACGCACACGACGAGTGCTGTACGTCTCATGGTTCCTCTCCAGGGGGTGGGGTCCATGACCCGGGCGCCTCCCCACGCCGTCGAAGTCATCGAATGCGTCGAATTCATCGGGCTCCCGCATTCATGGCGACTGAACGCTCTCGATTCGCCGGGGCGTGGGGGGAGATGTCGCCGTGCAGGGGAAGCGCTTCCTTCACCGGAAACGGGGTGAACGTACTGATACGCCGATGCCGCGTCAAGGGCTTAGCCTTCCCCGATTCCACCCCGGCGCATGCGCGGTAAAGTCCACGCAGAGAGCGTCATATTCCTCGTTTTCTCTGCATGCTGGATCCATGCACCACGCCCGAACGGCCACCGCCACGAGGGCTCTTGATGCAGAGGGGCGACGGGATACACCGTGCCGGATAGCAAGCGCTTGCGCGTCAGGCCATCCGGCCACGCGGGTGTCCGCGCGTCACGTGAGCCCGGCGCCCCGCGGGCCGATCGTCGCCGATCGTGGTGAAGGGCATCGCGCGGACCGGGCAACCTCCGGGCCCGCGGCGGCGACTACCCCGTGCACGACCACCCCCACATCCAAGGAGTAACCATGCGATCCCCACACCGTCACGTCAGCGGGAAACGCGGCCGGATGCTGCTGGCCGTCGCGTTCGCCGGCGCCCTCGCCGTCAGTGGCACGACGGCGCTCGCCTCGGCGGCCGGGACCGGCGCGCCCGCGCCGGTGAGTCAGGAGGCGGCGGGCCAGGAGGCGGCGCCCGCGGCCGGTGCCCTGGCGGTCGAGTGGCCGCAGCCCACCGACGAAGTGGTGGTCAACGAGACCATCGAGGTGGACGGCCCCTTCGACGGCGGCAACGTGCGGTACGTGCCGGGCCCGGACCTGGGTGACGGCGGCCAGGGCGAGGACCAGCTGCCGGTGTTCGAGGTCTCCGGGGGCGGCACGCTGAGCAATGTCATCATCGGCTCGCCCGGCGTGGACGGCGTGCACTGCGACGGCGGTTGCACCCTGCGGAACGTCTGGTGGGAGGACATCGGCGAGGACGCGGCCACCTTCCGCGGCGGGGACGGCTCCCAGTTCCTGGTCACCGGCGGCGCCGCCCGCGCCAGCGACGACAAGGTGTTCCAGCACAACGGCGGCGGCACCCTGACCATCCAAAACTTCGCGGCAGAGGACTTCTCGACCCTGGTCCGCTCCTGCGGCAACTGCTCCAGCCAGTACGAGCGCACCATCGTCATCGAGAACGTCGAGGTGACCGCGCCCGCCAGCCGGCTGGCCGGGATCAACGAGAACTACGGCGACTCCGCGACGCTCCGGAACATCACCATCATCGGCGACGACGACCGCGACATCGTGCCCTGCCAGAAGTACATCGGCAACGACGAGGGCGACGAACCCGAGGAGACCGGCACCGACCCCGACGGCACCCACTGCCGCTACTCGGAATCCGACATCAGCTACCAGTGACCGGCGGCCCCGGCACCCGCCCGGGTGCCGGGGCCCGGATCAGCCTCGTCCCCCGACCGTGGCCGCCCTCGCCGCCGTGGCCTCAGGCGGCGCGGGCCGCGCCGCGGCGCTGGTGCGACCGCCCGCCGCGGGGACGGGCGGTGCGGGGGTGGCGTCCCGGCGGCTGGAGTGCGGCCGGCGGGGTCTGCTCGGCGACGACCGGGATCCCGGAGGGGACGCGGGCGCCGGTGATGCGGACGAGTTCGGCGTCGTCCGGCCGGACCCGGGTGGTGCGGGGGCTGATGTCGGCGGTCGCCAACAGCCGGTTCATCTCCGTCCGCTGGTGGGGCAGGACGAGCGTGACCACGCGCCCCGAGTCTCCGGCGCGTGCCGTGCGGCCGCTGCGGTGCAGGTAGTCCTTGTGGTCCGCGGGCGGGTCGATGTTGACGACGAGGTCCAGGTCGTCGACATGGATGCCGCGGGCCGCGACGTTCGTCGCCACCAGCACGGTGATGTCGCCCTCCTTGAACGCGCGCAGCGTGCGCGTGCGTTGGGGCTGCGACTTGCCGCCGTGCAGGGCCGCCGCGCGCACGCCCGCGTTCAGCAGCGTCTTGGTGAAGCGGTTCGCGGCGTGCTTGGTCGACAGGAACATGATGACCCGGCCCTCGCGGGCGGCGATGCGGACGGCGAGGGCCGTCTTGTCGGTCTCCGCGACGTGCAGCACGTGGTGTTCCATGGTGGTGACGGTGCCGGCCGAGGGGTCCACGGTGTGCAGCACCGGGTCGTTGAGGAACTGCCGCGTCAGCTGGTCGACGTTGCGGTCGAGCGTCGCGGAGAACAGCATGCGCTGCCCGTCGGCGGGCACCTGGCGCAGCAGCCGGGTGACCTGCGGCAGGAAGCCCATGTCGGACATCTGGTCCGCCTCGTCGAGCACGGTGACCCGCACCTGGTCGAGCTGGCAGTCGCCGCGCTCCGTCAGGTCGCGCAGGCGGCCGGGAGTGGCGATCACGACCTCGGCGCCGTCGCGCAGGGCCCGCGTCTGGCGGCTGATCGCGACCCCGCCGACGACGGTGGCCAGCCGCAGGCGGACGGCCCGCGCGTAGGGGGTGAGCGCCTCGGTGACCTGCTGGGCCAGCTCGCGGGTGGGGACGAGGACCAGCGCCAGCGGGTGGCGTGCCTCGGCGCGGCGCCCCGCCGTCTGCGCGAGCAGGGGGAGCCCGAAGGCGAGCGTCTTGCCCGAGCCGGTCCTGCCGCGGCCGAGTATGTCGCGCCCGGCGAGGGCGTTCGGGAGGGCGGCGGCCTGGATCGGGAACGGAACGGTGATGCCGTGGTAGGCGAGCTCGGCCGAGAGGGCCGCGGGCAGGGCGGCCTCGGCGAACGAGGCGACGGCGGGGAGAACGGGGGTGGTGCTGGGGCGCAGTGCGATATCGCGGCTGCGGCCCGCGGGACGTCGGCTGCCCCCGCCGGATCTGGTTGGGCGCGTCATGCGGTATGCCTTTCCTCGGTCGGCTCTCCCGGGGGCATTCCACGGCCGGAAGATTTCTGGGAGGAACTGGGCACGGTCCGCAAGATCGTGAGCTGCGCCGGAGTTCCGGACAGTACGGCACGCGCCGGCCCGCACCTCTCGGTGCGGAACCGGCGCGTCTCGCGGCTCGATCAGGCAGGAACGATGTTCTCCGCCTGCGGGCCCTTCTGCCCCTGCGTGATGTCGAAGTTCACGCGCTGGCCTTCCTGAAGCTCACGGAAGCCCTGAGCGGCAATGTTCGAGTAGTGGGCGAAGACGTCGGCGCCGCCGCCGTCCTGCTCGATGAAGCCAAAGCCCTTTTCGGCGTTGAACCACTTCACAGTTCCGCTGGCCATATCAAACTCCCTAGAGTGGGCCGTTTCCTCGAATACGCACCTCGCGTACTCGCTGTCGCCGCAATGAGCCCATCCGGAAATGACCGGCAAAAAGAAATGCACCTGTCGGCCGCATTACCGTCAGGTGCACATAAGTTTTATGGGTGCCAAAACTGCAACTGGCTCCAGCCTAGCACACGCTCCCGGGAGGCCCGGCCGAGCGGGTGCGCCGGGGCGGGGGGTTGTCGGGGCGCATGAGGCCGGGGTGAAATGGGGACCGATGGGATGGAGAACGATATCTCCGACCCCGCGGGCACACCGCGCGGGGAAGCGCGACAGGAGTGTGTGACCACAGTGACATCCGACACGCGACAGGCCCTGGTGGTACGGGGGGGCTGGGAGGGGCACAGCCCCGTCGAGGCCACCGACCGCTTCGTGCCGTTCTTGAGGGATCAGGGCTACGCCGTCCGAATATCGGATTCCCTCGACGTGTACGAGGACGCCGACCTGCTCGGCTCGACCGACCTCGTCGTCCAGTGCTGGACCATGGGGCGGATCACGCGCGAGCAGACCGCGGGACTCGTCGCCGCCGTCCGCGCCGGCACGGGCCTCGCGGGGTGGCACGGCGGGATCGTGGACGCCTTCCGCGGCGACCTCGACTACCAGCTGCTCACCGGCGGCACGTTCCTCAAGCACCCGCCCGGCTTCATCGACCACGAGGTCAACCTCCTCCCGGACCGCGCCGACCACCCGGTGATCGCCGGGCTCGGCGACTTCCGCGTCCACACGGAGAAGTACTGGCTGGCCAGCGATCCGCTGATCGACGTCCTCGCCACCATCACGTTCGACGCCGACGAGGAGCGCGCCCACGCCGCCCGCATCCCGGCCGTGTGGACGCGGACCTGGGGCAGCGGCCGGGTCTTCGTCTCCACGATCGGGCACAAGCCGGACGACTTCGACGTCCCCGAGGTCCGCACCCTCACCGAGAGGGGCCTGCTGTGGGCGAGCCGCTGAAGGTCGGCATCGTCGGCGCGGGCAAGATCAGCGGCGCGTACCTCGACGCCCTCGCCACCGCGGACAGCCTGCGGCTGACGACCGTCGCCGACCTCGACCGGGCCCGCGCCGAGGACCTGGCCGAGCGGGCGGCGGGCGAGGTCGCGGTCGCCGGTTCGGCCGCCGAGCTGGTGGAACGCGACGACGTGGACGCCGTGCTCAACCTCACCGTGCCCGCCGTCCACACCACCGTGACCCTGGCGGCGCTCGCCGCCGGGAAGCACGTCTACAGCGAGAAGCCCCTCGGGACGACGCGCGAGGAGGCGGACGCGATCCTCGCCGCGGCGCGCGCCGGGGGCCTGCGGGTCGGGTGCGCGCCGGACACGGTGCTCGGGACGGGTACGCAGACCGCGCGCAAGGCGCTGGACGACGGGCTGATCGGGAGGCCCGTCGCCGCGACCGCGTTCATGACCACGGCGGGGCACGAACGCTGGCACCCGGATCCGGAGTTCTACTACCGGCCGGGCGGCGGGCCGCTGCTCGACATGGGTCCGTACTACCTCTCGGCCCTGGTGCACCTGCTGGGCCCGGTGGCCCGGGTCACCGGAGCGGCCTCGCGGCCTCGCGCGGAGCGGGAGATCGGCAGCGGGCCGCGGGCGGGGGAGCGGTTCCCCGTCGAGGTGGACACGCATGTCACGGGCGTGCTCGAACACAGGGGCGGCGCGCTGACCACGCTGGTCATGAGCTTCGACATCCATGCGGCGCGGCTGCCGCGCATCGAGGTCTACGGCACGGAGCGTTCGCTGTCCGTGCCCGACCCGAACGGGTTCGGCGGCAGTCCCGCCCTGAGCGACGGCACGGAGTGGAACGTCCTTCCCGACGCGGCGGGCCACCCGGAGGGGAAGCGCGGCATCGGCCTCGCCGACATGGCGGAGTCCCTGGCCGAGGGCCGCCCGCACCTCGCCTCGGCCGAGCTCGCCTCGCATGTGCTCGACACGATGCTGACCCTGCTGGACTCCGCCGACCAGGGCGTCTCGCTGCCGGTCACCCGTACCACGGAACGGCCTCCGGCGGTCGGTACGTTCTGACCGGGCGGGCCTTCGGGCTCGGTGCCCGCGCCCGCCCCGGCCGTCCGCGATCGGGGCGGGTGCCGGTGGGCGTCGCGGCGGCCGTTGTGCCAGACGGTGCGGATGCGGGTGTTCAGCGTGTCGAGCCGCAGGTCGGTGCCGGTGAGCAGCAGGAGGTCGGCGCGCTTGCCCTCCGCGTCTCGTTGCCCGTGATCCGCACCATGGAACGGCCTGCGGCGGTCGGTATGTGCTGACCGGGTGGGCCCTCCCGGGTCCGGGGTGGGGGCGCGTCACGGCGTGGGGGGCGTGTCGTTTTCACGCCGCCGTGGTGCGGCGGCCGTTGTGCCAGACGGTGCGGATTCGGGTGTTCAGCGTGTCGAGCCGCAGGTCGGTGCCGGTGAGCAGCAGGAGGTCGGCGCGCTTGCCCTCCGCGTCTCGTTGCTCGTGACCGGCACCACGGAACGGTCTCCGGCGGTCGGCGCGCGCTGACCGGGTGGGCCCTCCCGGGTCCGGTGCCCGCACGGGGGCGCGCGGCCGCCGTGGCCTCTCACGCCGTCGTCGTGCGGCGGCCGTTGTGCCAGACGGTGCGGATGCGGGTGTTCAGTGCGTCGAGCCGCAGGTCGGTGCCGGTGAGCAGCACGAGGTCGGCGCGCTTGCCCTCCGCGATCTCGCCCCGGTCGCCGTCCACGCCGAGCAGGCGGGCCGCGTCCAGGGTCGCCGC
Organism: Streptomyces sp. SBT349; assembly: GCF_001083795.1. Lineage (GTDB taxonomy): Bacteria > Actinomycetota > Actinomycetes > Streptomycetales > Streptomycetaceae > Streptomyces. The sequence goes on along the minus strand of NZ_LAVK01000247.1, from coordinate 3,272 downwards.
GCGCAGCGCGCCCGCCTCGCCGAGCCCCGCCTCGGCGAGGTGGTGTATCTCGCGCAGCGCCTCGGTGTGCGGGCGCACCGGGTTGTCGGTGCCCATCGCCACCGGCACCCCGGCCTCGACGGCCATCCGTACCGACCGCGGGTGCGCCTCGGCCGCCCCGTCGGGTGCCTCGGCCGGTACCGACTGGCTGCACGAGAGGGTGGGCACCAGCCAGGTCCCGGCCTCGGCCATGGCGGCGACGGCCGACTCGTCGAGGAAGGTGCCGTGTTCGACGCTGCGCGCCCCGGCGCGTGCCGCGGCCTCGGCCGCCCGCGCGCCGTGCGCGTGCACCATCACGCCCCGGCGTCCCTGCCGGGCCGCCTCGTCGACCAGCGCGGTCAACTCCGCGTCGGTGAGCTGGACATCGTGCACGCCGCGCCCGGCGACCAGGGAGCCGGTGGCGGTGACCTTGATCCAGTCCGCGCCCGCGCGCACCATCCGGCGCACGGTGGCGCGCGCCGCGTCGGGGCCGTCGAAGACCGGGTCGGGCAGGGACGGGTCGCCGAAGAAGTCCACCGGGCCCGTGCGCGCGCCCCAGTGGTCGCCGAGGCCGCCGGTCGTGCACACCTGGCGGATGCTCAGAAAGATGTCGGGGCCCTCGATCCAGCCGCGTTCCACCGCGATCCGCACGCCCGCGTCCGCGCCCCATGCGTCCCTGACGGTGGTGATGCCGAGGCCCAGCAGGGTCCGCAGCACCGGCACCGCCGACAGCGGCCTGGCGGAGCGCGGCAGCCGGAACGGCTCGCGCATCGTCTGCGCCAGGCACACATGCGTGTGGCAGTCGATGAACCCGGGCAGCAGCAGCCCGCCCGCGCAGTCCACCGCCTCGTCGCCGTCGAGGCCGGGGCCGACGCCGGTGATCCGGTCGCCCTCCACGGTCACGTCGGCCGCGGCGACCCGGCCGGAGTGGACGTCGAACACGGATGCACCGGTGAGCAGCAGACGTTTCACCGGGGCACCCTCTCACGGGGCCTCTCAGCCGCGGCGCCCCCGGCCTCGGCCCCGCCGACGGCGCGCGTGGCGGGTGCGGCGGGCGGCGGCGAGCGCCGTGGCGGCGAGGAGCGCCGTCACCGCGACCGCCGCCAGCGGGAAGCGGAGGGCGTCGCGCTTGGCGCGGACGCGCTCCAGCAGGTTCGCCCTGGCGGCGAGGGCCGCGACCGTCTCGCCCAACTCCCGGCGCGTTCCGTCGACATGAGCCCGCAGCTCCTCGGTGCCGTCCGCGGTGTCCGTGGTGCGGGTCGTGTCCGTGGTGCCGGTCATCGGCCCGCCGCCCTCTCCCTGATCTCGGCGACGTCGGCCTTCACGCCCTCGATGGCCTGCTCGGGCCTGGGCGGCGCCGCCTCGCGCATCCTCGCGCGGCCCGTCGCCGCCAGGGCGGCGGCCAGGGCCGTCAGCGCGCCGGTGACGATCAGCGCGGACGCCCACACCGGCAGGGCCTGCGCCAGCGCCGCGATCACCGTGGCCGCGAGCGCCTGGAACGCGACGACCGCCACCACCGCCGAGGCGGTGCACAGGGCCCCGCCCGTCCGGAACCTCCTGCTCTTGGCCACCATCTCCGCCTGGGCCAGCCGCATCTCCTCGCGCATCAGCCGCGAGAACTGCTGGGAGGCCCGGGACACGAGCGCCCCCACGGACTCCTCGCCGAGCTCGCGCGCCGGCCGTTCCTCCGTATGCGTCATCTCCGCTCCCTCTCCCGTCGACGGGGTCTCGACGGCGCCGAGTACCCGCCTCCCCGGCCCCTCAAGCCGGCAACGTCCGGGCGGGCGGCCGGTGGTGCGCTCCGGCGCGCGGGGCGATCAGGCCAGCGCGGCCAGAACGGCGCGCGCCGCGCGGGGCCGGGTGAGGAGATCGGTGCTGTCGGCCCACTGGTCCACACTTCCGGTCAGCGGCAGGGCGCGCAGCTCGGGGTCGACGACCGTACCGGCCAGCGCGGCGGCGAGGCGTTCGGCGTGCAGCACCATGAACGGCCGTGCGTGGTAAGGCCGTCGGGCCGGGTCCACCGGTTCGGTGAGGCCCGTGGCGTTGTGCAGCGCGGCCACCGTCTCGTACGCGTCGCACAGGTGCCGTTCCCGCTCCGGCTGGGCGGTCGCGGCCATCGCGCCGCGCAGCGACGGCGTCAGCCGCTCCGCCACCGGGAGCCGGCCGAAGGCGGAGCCCAGCCACTTGGAGTAGGGCGCGTACCGCCGCTCCATGAGCAGGCACAGCCGCATCAGGTCGCGCACCAGCCGCCCGGCGACGACCGCCGCGCCGAGCTCGTCCCCCGCCTCCGCGCAGCGCCCGGGGAACGCCTCCTCCTGGGAGATCCGCTGCCACTGGCAGGCCAGCAGATGGCGCCAGACCTGGTCCGGGTACCAGGCCAAAAGGCGCCGCGCGCCGGTCAGTTCCCCGAGCCCGTCGTGGAACACGGCGCCCCCGGTGAACTCGGCGAGGGCCTGCTGCGGCATCGACAGCCAGTCGGTCACGGAGAGTTCGGCCACGGAGAGTTCGGCCACGGAGAGTTCGGCCGGGGGGAGTTCGGCCGGGGCCGGGCCGGGGGTCAGGCCGAGCCGGTCCCGCAGCCGGCCGCCGACGTGTCCCACCGACACCCGGTGGTTGACCGGCCCGTCGGTCGGCGTCATCAGCCCGACCGGGTCCCGCGGGTCCGCGGTCGGGCGGAAGTGGGTGGGCCAGCCGCGCACCTCCTTGGGCAGCCGCTCGGCGAGCAGCCGGTGGATCCGTTCCCCGTGCGCGGCGGCGTCCTCGGCCGTCAGGAAGAGGTCGAGCCGCGGCCCCCACTCGTGGTCCGCCGACCGCGCCGAGTCGAAGCCCAGCACCTCGGAGCCGGTGCCGACGCGGGCGGCGGCGTACCGAAGCCCCGGCCACTCGGCCTCGATCAGGGGCCGCACCGCCTCCTCGTAGAGGACGCGCGAGAGGGTGAGACCCGGCAGGAACGCCGCTTCCGAACGTGTCATGCGGGCCACTGTGCGGGCTCCGGCCCGCCACGGGCCACCCGTTATCCGGCGCGGCTGCTCCCGGCGGCGTAGCGGGCGACTCCGGACGGCGGATTCGGCGCCGGACCCCGCCCCTTACCGTGACGGCATGGACATGGAGAACGAAACCCCGCGAAACGGCACGAATGACGAGGAAACGCGCCCCGGGCGGCGCGCCCTGCTGAGGGGCGCCGCCGCCGTCGCCGGGCTGGCGGGCGCGGCCACCGTGGGGCCGCCGCCCCCGACGGCGGCCGGCGCGGGGGC
>NZ_LAVK01000246.1 GCF_001083795.1 Streptomyces sp. SBT349 | reverse complement strand
CCCCCCCCCCGCCCCCCCCCCCCCCCCCCCAGCGCCCCTCCCCCCCCCACCCCCCCCCGCGCCCCCCCCCGCCCCCGCGGCCCCCGCCCCCCCCCCCAACCCCACCCATCCCCCGGGCCCCGCCGAGCCCGCCGTCCGGGCGCCCACCGCCGTCGCGACCGCCGTGGCCCCGGCGCCCGGACCCGCGCCCCCGGCCCTCTCGCCCTACGCCGACTCCGCGGGATCCACCGGCCCGCTCCACCTGCGGCCCGATCCGCGGCGCCGGATCTGGGTCGCCCCCTGGGTGCAGAACAACGGGCTGGGCCGCCCCCTGTTCGCCCTGTTCGGGCTGGTGCCCATGGCGGTGCTGCTGGTGCTGACCCCCGCCGTGCGGGCCGATGTCCTCGCCCACCAGGACCCGCGCCGCGACGGGCTGACCACCTGGGCGTTCGAGGATCCCTGGCGCGTTCCCGTGACCCTGCTCGTGATCGCGGGCATGCCCTGGCTCCACTACCTGCGGGGCCGCCTCCACCGGCAGACCGAGGCCGACGCCCGGTTCTTCGCCGCCGCCACCGCCGTCTTCTGGCTGGTGTGGGTCGCCGCGGTGGCGCTGAACCTCGGGTGGGCCTGGGGAATGAGCTTCGGCTACCACGTCGAGGACGTCTCCCTCGACCACACCCTGCTCGACCTCACCACCGTCATGGGATGGCTCCTGCTGGCGAACGGGCTGATGGCGCCGTTCATCCTGGTCGCGGCCCTGATCCGGCTGGTCCGCGCCCTCACCGGGGACGTCGCCCGCCCCGCCGTCGGCTGAGCGCGCCGTTCACGTCGCGGTTCACGGGACCGTTCACGGCGCGGGGCGGCGAGGCGGACCGGGCGATGACATTCACTGAAATGGGCGTAGGGTCTGATCTTCATGGAGCATCGTTATCTTGGCCGCAGCGGCCTGCTGATCAGTGAAATCTCCTACGGGAACTGGCTCACCCACGGCTCGCAGGTGGAGGAGGACGCCGCGCTGTCATGCGTACGGGCGGCGCTGGACGCGGGCATCACCACGTTCGACACCGCCGACGTCTACGCCGAGACCCGCGCCGAGTCCGTGCTCGGCCGGGCGCTCAAGGGTGAGCGCCGGGAGGGCCTGGAGATATTCACCAAGGTCTTCTGGCCCACCGGCCCCGGCAGGAACGACCGCGGGCTCTCGCGGAAGCACATCCGGGAGTCCATCGACAACTCGCTGCGTCGGCTTCAGACGGATTATGTCGATCTGTACCAGGCGCACCGATTCGACCGCTTCACCCCGCTTGAGGAGACCATGGAGGCGTTCGCCGACGTGGTCCACTCGGGCAAGGCCCACTACATCGGTGTCTCGGAGTGGAGCGCCGACCAGATCCGCAGGGCGCACGCCCTCGCCCGCGAGCTGAGGATCCCGCTGGTCTCCAGCCAGCCGCAGTACTCGATCCTGTGGCGGATCATCGAGCGGGACGTCGTTCCCGCCTCGGAGGAGCTCGGCATCGGCCAGATCGTCTGGTCGCCGATCGCCCAGGGCGTGCTGACCGGCAAGTACGTCCCCGGCCAGGCGCCGCCCGCCGGCTCGCGCGCCACGGACGACAAGGGCGGCGCGAACATGATCAGCCGCTTCATGCGCGACGAGGTGCTCGAAGCCGTTCAGAAGCTGCGGCCCCTCGCCGAGGAGGCCGGGCTGAGCCTGGCGCAGCTGGCCATCGCCTGGGTCCTCCAGAACCCGAACGTCTCCTCGGCCATCGTCGGCGCCACCCGGCCCGAACAGGTCGCGGAGAACGTGAAGGCGGCGGGCGTGACGCTGGACGCGTCGCTGCTGGAGCGGATCGAGGAGATCACGGCCGAGGTCGCGGTGACCGACGCCTCCCTGGTCCCGGGCTCCACGCCGCTGAAGCGCCCCTGAGGCGTTCCCCGAGCGCCCCTGAGGCGAACGCGGCTCCCGCGCGCCGCCGAGCGCGCGCCGGGCGCTCACTCCGGCCGACCCCCCGACGCCCGGAGCGCCTGCCCTGCTGTGGACGACCCCGCCCCCCGGCGGGGCCGTCCACGGGGGACGGCCGGAAGCGCGGTGGTCAGGAGAGTTCGGCGGCGACGTCGAACTCCATGTCGGTCACCGTGCTCTCGCAGACGCCGGTGGCGTCGTCGGCGAAGGTGCCCATCATCCCGGCGGTGCCCAGGGCCCGTTCCGGGGCGCTCGCGTCGACCGTGACCCGCATCCTGGCCTCGGCGGACTCGCCCGGGGCCAGGGCACCCGTCCGCCCGAAGTACTCGTCGGTGTCGTCCGCGCGGTCCAGGTCCCGCCAGGCCCCCCTCACGAACCACTGGCCGCGCGTGGCGATGTCCGCGCCGTCGATGGTGTCGTACGCGCCCAGTGCGACGAACGTGTAGAGGTGATCCACCGGGTAGTCGTACGTATTGGTGATGCGGTAGGTGAACTCCGCCCACTCGCCCGCCACCACCGGGTCCGGGATGCCGGTCAGTTCGATGTCGAGCGGGCCGAGCGAGGAGAACTCCTCGCAGTTCTCGTCGGCGATGTCCCCACCGGGCCGGATGGTGCCGCCCGACGGGTCGGCCGCGGCCCAGGCGGGCCCGGCGGCCAAAAGGGACACGGAGGAGAGGGCAGCCGCAACGGCGGTGGCCGCGGCGCGGCGGTGATGACGCATGGTGCCTCGCAGGTGAATCACAGATGAACGGGTATGCGGGTGCGTCTGCTGTGACCGCCCGCGGCGCGCGGTGGTTGCACGCGCCGGGCCCTCCACACGGAACGGGCACAGGACGCCGCGTGCCCACCCACAAGCGGAATCCGGTCATCGAACGGGCGCCGGGCGGCACATTCGGGCGACTCCGGGCACGCGACGGCATGGGTGGGCGAGGCGGGGGCACCCAGAAGAGATGCCTCTCCCGCGTGGTACCTCCCCCCGTGCCCGTTTCGCCGTGCTGTCAGGACTGCTGGCCGTCCTGCTGCTGCTCGCCGGACAGCCCGCCGTGGCCGCCGCCCCCGCGGGGGGTGCCACCGTGGTGACGCGCGAGCGCACCGGCGAGCGCGTCCTCGACCTCACCATCGACTCGCCGGCCCTGAACGCCCGGGTGACGACGCGGATCCTGCTGCCGCCGGGCCACGACGAGCACCCCGGCCGGACCTGGCCGGTGATCTACCTGCTGCACGGCTGCTGCAACGCGGACCGGGGCTGGTCCGACTGGACCGCCTCCACCGACGTGGCGGCGATCACCGCGGGGACCGAGGCCCTGATCGTGATGCCCGAGGCCGGGGCCGTCGGCTACTACAGCGACTGGTGGAACGGGGGCCTGGGCGGCGCCCCGGCCTGGGAGACGTTCCACCTGGGCGAGCTGCCGGAACTGCTGGCCGCGGAGGTCGGCGCGGGCGGGCGACGTGCCGTGGCCGGCGCCTCGATGGGCGGCACGGGAGCCCTGGGCTACGCCGCCCGCTTCCCCGGCTTCTTCCGGGCCGCCGCCTCCTACAGCGGCAGGCTCGACACCCAGGCCGACGCCCCCGCGGTGATGGCACGCCTGGAGGACCACGGCCTCGACCCGCTGGCGCTGTGGGGCGACCCGGTGCAGCAGGCCGACGTCTGGGCCGAGCACAACCCGTACGCGCTGGTGGGCGACCTCCCGGCGGGCTTCCCCGTCTACGTCTCCAGCGGGAACGGCGCCCCGGGTCCGCTCGACCCGGCGGACGCGGCGCACAGCGAACTGGAGGAGCAGTTCGGCGAGATGGCCGCGGCCTATGTCGAACGGGCCAGGGAGCGGGGGCTCGACGTCACGGCCAGCCTCTACGGCCCCGGCGAGCACGAATGGCCTTACTGGGAGCGGGAGTTCGCCTGCTCCCTGCCCTTGCTCGCCGACTCGGTCGGCGCCCGCTGGGCGCCGGGCACGACCGGGCCCGAGGAGAACTGTTCCGCGTCGGGCTGAACAGGCGCACGATTGCGGGGTACTCGTTCGAGGAAAGGTGCGCGCCGAAGCCGAAGGGGACGAGGCAATGGCGAACAGGGTGCGGTTGTGGCGGTGGCGGCGCAATCCGTTGCGCCGGGGCTCCGATCGGGCGGAGGCGTGGGTCTGCCTCGCGGCGGGGCTGGTGATGGGCGTGGGCGCGCCCGTGGCCGGGACGGTCGTGGCGGTCGGCTCGGCCGAGGCGACGCTGCGCGAGGGCGAGACCCTGCGGAGGACCACGGCCGAGGTGGTCGAGGCCGCGCCGGTCCCCGGCATCGTGGGGTCCGGCGGGCGCGGCCTCACGGCGGTGCGGTGGCGGACGCCCGACGGCGCCCTCCGCGTCGGGGCGGCGCCCGTGGCGTTCGGCTCGGGGCAGGGCGCGCGCGTGACCGTCTGGCAGGACGAACGCGGCACCCTCCGGGACGCGCCCGCGGGGCCCGTCGAGGCGTGGGCGGGCGGCGCCCTCATCGGCGGCTCGACGGCGACCGCGATCTGCCTCGTGACCATGGCCCTCCGCGGCGGCGTCCGGGCCCACCTGAACGCCCGCCGCGCGGCCCGCTGGGAACGCGAATGGGCCGCCATCGCGCCCCGGTGGAGCGACAAGGCGGCCTGAGCCCCGGGGCCGTCGCGGCGGGTGGCGCGTTCAGGGCCAGGGCAGCCAGGCGGCCAGCCGGAAATCGTCGGCGGTCCGCCCGTGCTCGATGTGGCCGCCCGCCAGGGAGGCGCGCTCCCGCAGGCCGATCAGGCCGAGACCGGCGCCCGGTATCACCGGCTCGGGGCCGCCCGACGGCGAGGGCGCCCGGTTCCGCACCTCGACGCTGAGCCCGTTTCCCGGCCCTCCCCTGACCGTCACCGTCACCGGCGCGTCCGGCGCGTGCTTGCGCGCGTTGGTCAGCCCCTCCTGCACCACGCGGTAGACGGTCCGCCCCGCCACCCGCGGCGCCGCCCCCGGATCCCTCACGCGCTGGTGCAGCGCGACCCGCATGCCCGCCGTGCGGGACTCCTCCGCCAGCCGGTCCAGGTCCGCGAGGACCGGCGCCGGCCGATCGCCGTCGTCCGGGGTCCGCAGCACGCCGATGATCTCCCGCAGGTCTTCGAGCGCCTGGTGCGCGCTCTCCCGGATCACGCCCGCCGCCTGCTGGATCTCCGCCGCGGGGGCCTTCGGGTTGAACTCCAGTCCCCCCGCGTGCACGCTCAGCAGCGACAGCCGGTGCGCCAGCACGTCGTGCATCTCGCGCGCGATGTCCTCCCTGGCCTGCCGCCGCGCCTCGGCCGCGGCCCGCCCCGCGCGGTCGTGGAGCGAGGCGATGAGCTGGCGGCGCGAGCGCACGAACAGGCCCCAGCCGATGGTGCAGGCGATCAGGGTGAAGTACACGATCGCCGACTCGGTGCCCGGGTCCTCGGGATCCGGGCTCTGCGCGAGGAAGACCGGAACGGGGGACAGCGCGAGCGCCGAGACCCAGGCGGTCACGCGCGGCCCGCGGTGCGCGGCCACCGTGAACACCGCCACCAGCGCGCCGCCGGTCACGAAGTGGGACTCCGTCCCGGCCAGCAGCAGCACCACCGCCAGGTGAACCGGCCAGCGCCGCCGCAAGAACACCGACACGCAGGCCAGGGCGCCGATCCCGACGTCCAGGAACAGCGCGCCGCCCGAGAGGTTCTCGCCGCGCAGCACGGGGTCCTCGCTGAGCACGGAGAAGCCCACCGCGAAGAGGAAGAGGCTGACATCGGCGAGCCAGTCCCGCCCGGTGCGTCGTCCCATGGCCCCGAATCTACGGTCAACGTCGGCTGCCGGGACGGGCCGTGGCGGAAGTCGAGACCTTGGGACGACACGGGACGGGAAGGTGGCGACTTTGGTCGAGGCGCGAGCAAGTTGCGCGATTCGATCAATTAGGTCGTGCACGATGCTTGTTCCGCGCAACTCCTTGGGGGCATCATGGCCCGCGTTCGCCATCCGTTCGGCATCCGTTCGCCACCAAGGACAGGAGGATCAGCGTGGATCTCCAGCTACTTGCGGCTCTCGTTCTCGGGATCGCGACGATCATCGTGGTCGTACTGCGCACCCGCCTCGACGCGTTCGTCGCCCTGCTCCTGGCCGCCCTGGTCACCGGATTCGTCGCGGGCGCGCCCGCCGCCGAGATCGTGGACTCCATAGCGGCCGGGTTCGGGGACACGATGCAGTCCATCGGCATCGTCATCGGCCTCGGAGTCGGCATCGGCAAGATCCTGGAGGTCTCCGGGGCGGCCGACACCCTCGCCAGAACGTTCGTCCGCGCGTTCGGCAAGGGCCGGGAGGCGTGGGCGATGGCGGGCTCGGGGGCCGTGGTCTCCGTCCCGGTCTTCTGCGACTCGGGCTACGTGATCATGAACCCCCTGGCCCGTTCGATAGCCCGCCGCAAGCGCGCCGGCTATGTGACCCTCGCCCTCGCCCTCGGCTGCGGGATGACGCTGACCCACCACCTCGTCCCGCCCACCCCCGGACCGCTCGGGGTGGCGGGCATCCTCGGCGCCGACCTCGGCGGACTGCTGGTGGCCGGGCTGGTGTACTCCGTGCTCCTGCTGCCCATCGTCGTCTTCTACGCCCGCTGGATCGGGCCCCGGCTGGAGGCCCACGTGTCGGCCGAGGTGAGGGAGCAGGTCTACGGCCCGGTCGCCGTCTCCTCCTCCGGCGGCGCCCCGGCCGCCCCCGTAGGCGGCGCCGCGGGCGAGGCCGCGGGCGCCCCCGTGGCTGCCGCCGCGGACGGCGACCCGGACGAGGGGCCCGACGAGGACCCCGCCGCCGCCCTCGGCCCGCCGCCCGAGGGCGCCCGGCCGCACCGCGTGCCCGCGTTCCTCGCGTTCCTGCCGCTGGTGGTCCCGCTGCTCCTGATCGTCGCCAACACCGCGGCCACCGCCATCGACCAGGACCGGCAGGGCGCCCTGGGCGGCGAGGACTACGAGCCGTCCCGCACCGCGGAGCTCCTGAGCTTCGTCGGCGACCCGATCATCGCGCTGATCGTCGGCATGGTCCTCGCCGTCTACCTGCTGCTGCCCCGGTGGACCAGCCGGCAGCAGGTCAGCGGCTGGCTCGCGCAGGCCGCCTCGTCCGCCGGGCTGATCATCCTCATCACCGGAGCGGGCGGCGCCTTCGGGGCGGTGCTGCGGGCCACCGGCGTCGGGGACGAACTGGCCGAGGCGATCTCCTCCTGGAACCTCCCCGCGGTCCTCGTGCCCTTCCTCGTCGCCAGCCTCGTGCGCGTCGCCCAGGGCTCGGGCACCGTCGCGATGATCACCGCCGCGTCCGTCACGGCGCCCCTGCTCGACGGCCTGGGCCTGTCCGCGCTCATGGCCGCCCTCGCCTGCTGCGCCGGTTCCATGGTCATGAGCTACTTCAACGACTCCTACTTCTGGGTCGTCACCCGCTTCACCGGCCTGGACGGCACGGCCGCCATCCGCGGCTGGTCGGGCATGACCACGGCGGTGTGGCTCGGTTCGCTGCCGCTGCTCCTGGTCGGAAGCCTGTTCCTGTGAGAGTGGTCCCATGAACGCCGCACCCCGCACCGGTGTGCTGGTCGTCGCCGACGACCTCACCGGGGCCAACGCGACCGCCGCCGGGTTCGCCCGCGCCGGGCTGCGGGCCGTCACCGCGGGGCCCGGGTGCGGCGGCGAGGCGCTGGCCGACTTCACCGCCCGGTTCGACGCCGTGGTCGTCTGCACCGACAGCCGCCACAGCCCGCCCGCCGAGGCCGCCGCCCACGTCACAGCGGCCATCGCCGCGGGCGGGCCCGCGGCCCTGGTCTGCAACCGGATCGACTCCACCCTCCGCGGCAATGTGGGCGCCACCACGGCCGCCGCCCTGCGCGCCGTGCGCGACCGCTCCGGGCGCCGCGCCGTGGCGCTGTGCGCCCCCGCGCACCCCGGCGCGGGACGGCACACGGTCCAGGGCAGGCAACTCCTCGACGGCGTGCGCCTGGAGGAGACGGAGCTGGCGCACGACCCGCGCTCCCCGGTGCCCACCTCCGACATCGCCGCGCTGCTCGCCGCCCAGGCGCCCGAGCTGGCGACGGCCGTGCTGCCGCTGTCCGCGGTCACCGGCGACCCGGCCGCGCTGCGCGCCGGGATCGCCCGTCACCTCGCCGAGGGCGCCGACGTGCTGATCGCCGACGCGCTGACAACGGACCACCTGGCCCGTTCCGCCGAGGCGGCCGTGGCCGCGGGCGGCGACGGCGTCGAGTGGGTCGCCGTCGACCCCGGACCCGGATCCGTCGCCCTCGCCGACGCCCTCGGCCTCGCCGCGCGCCCCGGCGGCGCCCCCCTGCTCGCGGTGTCCGGCTCCACCACCCGCCTCACCCGTGACCAGCTCGCCCGGCTCACCGCCGAGCGAACCGTCCACGTCGTCCGCCCCGTGCCCGAGGACCCCTCGGGCGCCGTCCCCGACCCCGGCCCGACCGCCGCCGCCCTCGGCGCGGCCCTCGCCGGCGCCGCGCCGGGAACCACGGTGCTGCTGGCGACCGTCATGGACGGCGCGGATGTCGTCGAGCTCACCCCGGAGGCCGCGGCGCGGCTGCCGGTGGCCCTGGCCACCACGGTGCGCCGCGCCCTCGACCGCCACCGTGTGGACGGCCTCTTCGCCACCGGGGGAGACGTCGCCGCCGCGCTCCTGGCCGAACTCGGCGTCACCGGGGTCGCCATCGAGGAGGAGATCGTGCCGCTGGCCGTGGCGGGCACGGTCGTCGGCGGCCCCTTCGCTGGGCTGCCCGTCGTCACCAAGGGCGGCCTCGTCGGCGACTCCGGCACCACCCTGACCTGCCTGGACCACCTCGCGCGGATGGCCACCGCCGCCCACCGCCAGGTCCCCACGGCCCACGGCCGGGCCCCGTCCGGCAACGGCCACGCCCCGACCACCCGCCCCGAGCACGACCCCTCCCGGAGGAACGCATGACCCGCCCCGTCCTGGCCGTCACCCTCGGCGACCCCGCCGGCATCGGCCCCGAGATCACCGCCCGCACCCTCGCCGCCGTGAGCGGCGAGGACGGCCACCACGGCGTGGCCGTCGGCGACGCGGAGGCGTTGCGCCGCGGCGCGCGGGCCGCCGGGGTCGACGCCGCGGTCCGCGTGATCACCGACTTCGCGACCGAGCCGCCGGGCCCCGGCACCATCGACGTGCTGGACACCGGCGTGCTCGGCACCGACCTGCCCGCCTTCGGCACCGTCGACGCCCGCGCGGGCCGGGCCGCCGTCGCCGCCATCGAGGCCGCCACCCGCGCGGCGCTCGACGGCGCGGTCTCCGGCGTCGTCACGGGCCCCATCAACAAGGAGGCGATCTGGCAGGCCGGTTCGAAGCACCTCGGGCACACCGAGATGCTCGGGGAGCTGACCGGGGTCACCCGCCAGGACACCATGTTCGTGGTCCGCAACACCGCCGTGGAGGGCCACCACCTGCGGATCTTCTTCACCACCCGCCATGTCGCGCTGCGCACGGCCCTCGACCAGATCACCCGGGAGAGCGTGGGGCGTTCCATCCGCGAGGCGGCGACGGCCCTGCGGGTCTTCGGCGTCGAGCGGCCACGGCTGGCCGTCGCCGCCATCAACCCGCACGGCGGCGAGGGCGGCGCGTTCGGCGACGAGGAGATCGTCCACATCGGCCCGGCCTGCGAGGACGCCCGCGCCGAGGGCCTCGACGTCACCGGGCCCGTCCCGGCCGACTCCGTGTTCCACCAGGGCCTCACCGGCCGCTACGACGGGGTGCTGTCCCACTTCCACGACCAGGGGCACATCCCCGCCAAGACCTACGACTTCGACGGCACCATCTCCGTCACCGTGGGCCTGCCGATCCTGCGGACCTCCGTGGACCACGGCACCGCGTTCGACATCGCGGGCACCGGCCGCGCCGACCACGGCACCATGCTCTCCGCCTACCGCGCCGCCGTCGACTACAGCCCGTCGGTCCCGCTGATCCGCGACGCCTACGCCCCGGGCACGGGCCGTTGACCGGGGCGGGGCGCACGGCGGGCGTGGCCAGGCGCGGGACGCGCGAGCGGCACGAGGCGCTGCTGCGGCTGCTGCGCGACGGGATGACGCGGGTCGATCACCTGGCCGCCGCGCTCGGCGTCTCGCCCTCGACGGTGCGCCGCGACCTCGGGCGCCTCTCCGGCGACCGGAAGGTCGCCAGGACCTACGGGGGCGCGGTCGTCCCCGAGGCGTTCCAGGAGCGCCCGGTCGCCGAGAGCGCCCTGCTGCACCGGCGGGCCAAGGCCGACATCGCCGCCGCGGCACGGGAGTTACTGCCCCGGACCGGAGCGGTGTTCGTGGACGCGGGCACGACCTGCGCGGCGCTCGCCCGCCACCTCGGCGACGACGGCTCCGGGCCGGTCGTCACCCGGGGCCTGGAGACGGCGGTCGAACTCGCGGGCGCCACCGCCCGCGACGTCGTCGTCCTCGGCGGCCTGGTCCGCCCGCTCAGCCACGGCCTCGTCGGCCCGCTCACCGAACTCGCCCTGGAACGCCTCTCGTTCGAGGTGGCGTTCCTCGGCGCCGACGCCGTGGACCCGGCGCGCGGCATCGGCGAGCCGACGCTTGAGGAGACGGCGGTCAAGGAGCGGATCGCGGCCCGCGCCCGAAGCGTCGTCGTGCTCGCCGACGCCACCAAGCTCGCGGTGGCCGACGCGCCCGCCTGGACCCGTTTCGGCGGCGGCTGGACCCTGGTCACCGACGAGGGGGCGCCGCCCGACCTCGAAGCCCGGTGCGCCGCCGCCGCCGTCCACCTCGTCCGCGCCCCTCGCACGGACCCCCGCGTCCCCGGCCAGGGCGGCCCGGGCGGGGACGGGCCCGGCCCGACCGCACCCTGAAGCCGCCTCCCGACCGGCTCGACCCCTCACGGGTCCCGAACATGACGTTCGGGTAACGCCGGGGGAGTGGTGTGACGTGGCCGGGCCCTCGCCCCGTCGTAGGGGTGTGGGGCTGTGGAGAGAGGGGCCGGTACCGCATGGGGGCCGAGAACGGGGAGAGCGACCGGGAGTTCCTGGAGTTCGCCAGGGGCAGGACCGAGCCGCTGCTGCGGACCGCCTACCTGCTCAGCGGGGACCGGCACCTCGCCGAGGACCTGGTGCAGGAGACGCTCGGCCGGCTGTACGTCTCCTGGCGGCGCGTGCGCCGGGCGGAGAACCCGGTGGCGTACGCGCAGACGGTGCTGGCCCGGACCTTCTTCGACCACCGGCGTCGGCGCAGCAGCGGCGAGCGGCCGACGGCCGAGCTCCCGGACGCCGCCGTCACGGACGGGGATCCGGTGGTCCGCCTCGCGCTGCTCGACGGGCTGGCCCAACTCCGGCCCGAGGACCGGGCGGTGCTGGTGCTGCGCTACTGGGAGGACCTCAGCGTGGAGGCGACGGCGGCGGCGCTGCGGCTGAGCCTCGGCGCGGTCCGCAACCGGAGCATGCGGGCGCTGACGCGACTACGGGCCGTGCTGGGCGAGGAGTTCGGTGACCTCGTCCCGCGCTGAGGCCCCGATGCGGCAGGCCCCGAGGCGGCAGGACCCGATGCGACGGGACCCGAGGTGGCGCGTGCCGGGCACGCGGACGAAGGACGGTGATGAGTGATGACCGCGCACGACAGGCTGACCGAGGCGATGCGGACCACGGCCATGGAGGTCAGGTCCGACATCCCCGCCCTGATCGCCGGCGGGGTGGCGCGGGGCCGCCGCAAGAGGCGGCTGCGGCGGGCGCGTTGGGCCGGGGCCGCGCTCGCCTGCGCCCTCGCCGCGGTCGGCGGCGCGCTGGCCGTCGGCGGCCTGTCCGACGCCGCCGCGCCCCCCTCCGGCCCGCCCACCACGACCCCGGCCC
>NZ_LAVK01000245.1 GCF_001083795.1 Streptomyces sp. SBT349 | reverse complement strand
CCACCGCCGAGGCGCCGGCCGCCCCCGAGGTCCCGGACATTCCCAAGGACAAACTGCCGCGCGCCGACTGCGCGATGGACGCCGACGGCCGCATCTCGGTCGAACTGCGCCTGCCCGAGACCGAGGAGGCGCGGCTGCTGCTCCGGCTGCGGCCCAAGAAGGGCAAGGAGCCCAGGGAGGGCGAGGAGCCCCCCACCCACGCCGTCCCCCTGCGCCGGGTCTCCGCCGCGGCCGACCGCTGGCGCACCGAGCTGGACGACCAGGTCCCCGAGCTCGCCGAGGGCCGCTGGGACCTCTTCGTGGAACGGCCCGGCGCGCCGCGCCTCCGCGTGGTCCCCGGCGTGCGCGACCTCCGCGTGCTGGCCTCCGACCCGCCCCCCGCGCCCACGCTCCCGCTGGCCGTCCGCGTCCCCTACGCCACCAAGGACGGGTACCTCGCCCTCCGCGCCTGGCAGCGCCGGGCGCACGCCGAGGCGGGCGACGTGCGGGTGCGGGACGGGGCGCTGACCGTCTGGGGCCGGCTGCTCGGCGCGACCCCCGGCCGCGGCGCCAAGGTCCAGCTCAAGCGGCGCGGCAGGGGCGGCCCCACCGTGGTGGCGGCGCTGCGCGACGAGGGCGAGGGCGCGTTCTCCTTCCACCTCGTCTACGACGACCTCCCCCACGCCGAGGACGGCCCCGACCCGGCCTACTGGGACGTCTCGGTCAAGCCCTCGGCCAAGTCGGCCCCCGTCCGCGTCGCCCGTCTGCTGGACGACGTGGCGGACAAGAAGCCGGTCTTCGTCTACCCCGCCACGACCGTCGGCCCCCTCACCATCCGCCCGTACTACACCCTCGACAACGACCTCGCCGTGCAGGTCTCGGCGATGTAGCGGCGCGCTTCCCCGTGCGCCCGGGCCGGGTACGCGGTTCGATGGGGGGAGCGCACAGACAGGCTGAGGGAGGAAACGGCATGATCTTCGCCGACCGGAGCGACGCCGGGCGTCACCTCGCCCGTTCGCTGGCGCATCTGCGCGGCCCGGACACGGTGGTCCTCGGACTGCCGCGCGGCGGGGTGCCCGTCGCCGCCGAGGTGGCCTCCGCGCTGCGCGCCCCCCTGGACGTGGGCGTGGTCAGGAAGCTCGGCCTGCCCATCCAGCCGGAGCTGGCGATGGGCGCGATCGCCGAGGACGGCGCCCGGGTGATCAACCAGCAGGTGGTGAACAGCTCCCACATCGACGACGCCCAACTGGCGGAGGTCGAGCGCAGGGAACGGGCGGAGCTGGAGCGCCGTGCCCACCAGTACCGGGGCGGACGGCCGCCGATCTCGGTGGCCGGGAGGACGGTGGTGGTCGTCGACGACGGCATCGCCACCGCGGCCACCGCCCGCGCCGCCTGCCGGGCCGCCCGGAGCCGGGGCGCGGCGCGGGTGGTGCTCGCGGTGCCGGTGGCGCCCGACGACTGGGAGGAGCGGGTCGCCGGAGACGCCGACGAGTGCGTCTGCCCGGAGACCGCCTCGCAGTTCGCGGCGGTCGGGCAGTTCTACGAGGACTTCGCGCCGACGACGGACGAGCAGGTGGTGGAGTACCTGCGCCGGGGCAGTGGCCGCGAGGTCACCGTTCCCGCCGGGGGAAGGCGCCTGGGCGGCGAGCTGACCGTGCCGGAGGGCGCCTCGGCGGTCGTGGTGTTCGCGCACGGCAGCGGCAGCGGCCGTCACAGCCCGCGCAACCGCTTCGTGGCCGACGCACTGAACGGGGCGGGCCTCGGCACGCTGCTGTTCGACCTGCTGACCGACGAGGAGGAGCGGGACCGGGCGAACGTCTTCGACGTCCCGCTGCTGGCCGGGCGCCTCGGTGAGGCCACGGCCTGGCTGGAGGGGGAACTGGCGACCAGGCTGCCGATCGGGTGGTTCGGCGCCAGCACGGGCGCGGCGGCGGCGCTGTGGGCCGCGGCCGAGCCGGGAGCGAGGGCGGGCGCCGTGGTCTCCCGCGGTGGCCGCCCCGACCTGGCGGGCGATCGGCTGGCCACCGTCCGGGCCCCGACCCTCCTGATCGTGGGCGGCGACGACCCGGAGGTCCTCGACCTCAATCGCGGCGCGCAGGAACGGATGCACGCCCCCACCCGCCTCTCGGTGGTCCCCGGCGCCACCCACCTCTTCGAGGAGCCGGGCACGCTGTCCCAGGCGGCGGAACTGGCCCGCGACTGGTTCCTCGACCGCCTCTGACCCCGCGGTCCCGGCCGTCAGCGGTGGGCGCGGAGGAAGAGGCGCAGGCGGGGCCAGGGCCAGGTGTTGATCACGTCCTCGGCGGGCAGCCAGGCACGCTGGGCCGTCGCCACCCCGTAGCGGACGTTGCCCAGTTCCCCCACCGCGTGCGCGTCGCTGTCGACCGCGAACCGCACCCCGTGGCGCCGCGCCCGCAGGATGTCCTCGTCGCGCAGGTCGAGGCGGTTCGGGTGGCCGTTGATCTCCATGGCCGTCCCGGTCCGCGCGCAGGCCGCGAACACCGCGTCCAGGTCCACGTCGATGCCGCCCCGCGAGCCGATCTTGCGGGTGGTCGGGTGCCCGATGACGTGGACGTACGGGTTCTCGCACGCGGTGACCAGCCGCCGCGTCTGGGCGGCCCTGTCGAGGCCGAAGTGCGAGTGGATCGAGGCCACGCACAGGTCGAACCCGGCCAGGAACGCGCCGGGCCAGTCCACCGAGCCGTCCGGGTCGATGTTCAGCTCGGTGCCGTGCAGCAGCCGCGGGCCCGGCCGCCTCCCGGCCAGGGCCCGCAACTCCTCGCGCTGGGCGAGGATCTTCTCCTCCGTCATCCGCTGCATTCGCAGCCGCGGCGCGTGATCGGTGACCGCGTAGTAGGCGTAGCCGCGTTCGGCCGCCGCGGCGACCATCGCCTCCAGCGGGGCGAGCCCGTCCGTCAGGTCGGTGTGGGTGTGCAGATCGCCGCGGAGGTCGTCCTCGCCGACCGGCTCGGGCAGCTCCCCGGCGAGCGCCGCGTCGATCTCGCCGCGGTTCTCGCGGAGCACCGGCGGGATCCACGGCAGGCCGAGCCTCGCGTAGACGTCCTCCTCGGCCCCGGCGGGCAGCCGTTCCCCGGACCCGGCGTCCCTCAGCCCGTCCGGGCCCAGCCGCAGGCCCCTGGCCGCCGCCCGTTCCCGCAGGCGCGCGACATGCGCCCGCGAGCCGGTGGCGTGCGCGAGGCCCGCGCCCCATGAGCCGGGCTCCACCACGCGCAGCCGGATCTCCTGCCCGCCGCCGGTGGTGACGGCCGCCCTCACGCGCCCCCTGGAGGAGACCTCGGCGGCGAGCGGCAGCGCGGTGAACGCCGCCACCACCGGCGCCGCGTCCCGCGCGGCGGCCAGCAGGTCGAGGCGGCCGACGGTCTCCGTCATCCTCCGCAGCGCGCCGGCCCAGGTGGCGCGTTCACACCCCTCGACCCGGGACAGGCCCTCGGCCGCCTCGCCCGCGAGGTCGAGGGCGGCGTCGAGCAGCAGCCGGTCGCCGGCCTGCCGGGCGAGCTCGACGCCGCGCAGAAGGTTCGCCTGGGCCTTGGGGCCGAATCCCGGCAGCCCCGCGAGCCTGCCCTCGTGGATCGCCGCCACCAGCCCGTCCACGCCGGTGATGCCGCGGTCGCGGTAGAGGCTCATGGCCTTCTTCGGCCCGAGCGTCGGGATCGACATCAGCCGCCGCACCCCCGGCGGAACGGCGGCCCGTGTGGCGTCGAAGGCGGCGACGCGGCCGGTGCGCAGGTACTCCGCGATCTTGTCGGCGATGGACGCGCCGACCCCGGGGATGTCACGCAGCCCGGCGGCGTCCAGGCGGGAGATGTCGTGCGGATGCCCGCGGACGGCGCGCGCCGCCTTCTCGTAGGCGCGTTGCTTGAACGCGTCTCCGCCGGTGATCGCGATGAGGTCGGCGTACTCCCGGAGCAACGCCTCGACCTCGTCGTTCGGCCGGGCCATGGGACCGATTCTGGCAGCGCTCCCCCCGGGCCGCGACTCAGCGGGCGAGGGCCGGCGCTCGCGGTGTCCACCCATCGGTCAACATCTGTAGAGTCGTCGACCATGAGCGAACCCCCTCGCCTCACCCGGACCGAGCGCCGGCGGCAGACCGAGGCACGCATCCTCGACTCGGCCAGGAAGCTGTTCGCCCGGCTCGGCTACGAACGCACCACCATCCGCGCCGTCGCCGGGGACGCCCGCGTCGACCCGGCCCTGGTGATGCAGTACTACGGCTCCAAGCAGAAGCTCTTCGCCCGCGCCGCGGACCTCAGACTCCCGACCGGGCGCGAGGGGGAGGACGGCGATCCCGCGGGGAGCGGGCGGGACCCGGAGGCGCTGATCGAGTCCCTGCTGACCGCCCTCGGCGTCAAGCTCGACGGGCTGCCCGCCACCTCGCTCGCCACGCTGCGGTCCATGCTCACCCACCCGGAGGCCGGGCAGATCGCCCGCGAGGCCCTCGACGGGCACATCGCGGAGGTGAGCGGGGCCCTCGGGGGCGCGGACGCCAGGCTGCGCGCCGCGCTGCTGATCTGCACCACCGTCGGCGTCGCCATCGGGCACGAGCTGCTCCGCCTCGACGCGCTGCGGGACGCCCCGCCCGAGCGGATCACGGAGCTGCTGCGCCCCGCGCTGCGGACGCTGATCGCCCGGGAGACGCCGCAGGACGCGTGAGCCGGGGGCGCGCGTGAAAAAAGCCACGGGCCGCCCGGGGCGACGCCGACGCCCCGGGTGACCCGTGTTCCGAACGGCCCGCGTGGGCCGAACGGGCCTATGAGCCCGAGTAGATGGTGGCCTCCTCGGACGTTTCGGCGATGCCGTCGGCACCGTTGAAGAATCGCTCACCCCAGGGGGTGAGGGAGGCGGCGTCGAAGCCGTTGACCATGTCAAGGTACTCGACACCGCCGCCGTTGCCACTCCAGGACCAGCCGATGTAGCCGAGTCCCAACTCCCGCGTGACCGACATGATCGCGTCCTCGTCGGGGTTGCCGTCGGAGTGGTCGTTGCCGAACTCGCCGACCAGAATGGGCAGTCCCGCGTCCACGAAGCTGGTCAGATACGCGCGCACCGTCGACTCGGCGGTGAACACGCCGTACATGTGGATCGAGAACAGCAGGTTCCCCGTGGGGTCCGCCTCATACACGGTCCGGGCGTTGTCGCGCATCGTGAACGACCAGTCCTGGCCCCAGTTGGGCGCGTCCACCATCAGCGTGTGCTCGAACCCGCCGTCGCGCAGCCGGGTGACGGCGTCGGCCGTGGCCTGCGTCCACTCCTGGTAACCGGTGTTCCCGAACGGCTCGTTGCCGATGTTGACGATGACGTAGTCCTCTTCACCGGTCAGCGCGTCCCGCACGCCCAGCCAGTAGTCCGCCGCGCGGTCCAGCGAGACCGCGGCCGTGGCCTCGGGGTAGCCGGTGGTGTCGTGCACCTCCAGGACGCAGATCACGCGGTTGGCCTTGCAGTCCGCGACGATGCTCTCCACCTCGGAGACGGTCGTCTCGGGCCACTGGTCGCCGCTGCTGAGCACCACACGCACGGTGTTGGCGCCCTTCGCCTTGATGTCGGAGATCGCCTGGGTCTCCTGGGTGTACCAGGCGTGGGGGTGGTTCACGCCGCGCATGACGAAGTCGCTGCCCGTGCTCTCGACGAGACGGCCGTCCTGGACGGTGAGCCCGGTCGCCGCGGCACCGGGCGGCCCGGCCAGCGCCGCCGGAACGGCGAGCAGCAGGCCCAGCAGACCGGCGACGGCGGCGACTGCGATGGCGCCGATTCGGGTCTTCGTGGTCAAGGTCTTCTCCTCAAGGAGTCGCGTCCCGTAGGACTCCGAGTGGGTGGGGGGATGGAGACCCGCCATGGGAGCGCTCCCATAACGCACCCCATCTCAGCGACCCCATGCCCGCCGTGTCAAGACGCGGGAGGGCACCAACGCGATATGGAGACCGGTATTCCGACGCCCCCCGCACCGTTCGTCGGCCTATGGGTGGATGTGCGCACCCCCTGCGGAAACGAGGCCGCGCGCTCGTGCGGGCCCCGGCGTACACTCGCTGGCGCACTGCCGAGCGCCATGGCGAGACCCGGGGAGTACACCGCCCGTGCACGATGACGATCCGGCCTGGGGGCCGCTCCCGGCCCGGCCGGCCGCACTGCGCTGGCTGCTGCTTCTCCCCCTCACCCTGGTGTTCCTGCCGCTGTGGTGGGTGGTGTGGGTCCTCCTCGCCATCTGCTTCCTCTGCGTGGCGCCGGTGGCCCAGTTGATCGTCTGGATGGTGCCGCGTGCGGAGAACGGCGCGGTACGGATGCTGGACGCCACGCTGGGCCGGGTACCGTTCATCCCGCTCTGGTGCGTGACGCCGGTGGGGCTGGTGCGGGAGGGCGACACGGCGTACTACCGGGCGCGCGTGGACCGGCGCGTCGCGAAGAAGACCCGGCTGGTGGAGACTTCCGGGCACCGAAGCGAGTACCACCGCGACCTGGAACTCGGGGCGCACTACTTCCGGGGCGCGGGCGCCGGTCACGTCCTGCGCGTGGCCTCGGAACAGGGATGGGGCCTCCACCCTGTGCTGCGCTCGCACCCCCGGCGTCGACTCCGCCTGCGCCACGATGGCCGGCCGAGGCCGCGTCTCGGGAACTGACCTGGCGTTTGGTGGGTGGGGGGCTGGGGTTTTGCGGCTTCTACGCCTGGTCTAGGTGGCGCGGGCTTGGCCGGGTGTCGGGTTTCGTGCGGATGCACGAGGGAGGCACCTACGGGGGGAGGGTTCGTGGGTCGGGGCCGTCCCGGTGACCGGTCGGCTTGTGGGGTGGATGAGGTGGGTGTCCGGACGGGCGCAGCGGATGCGGGTGTTGGAGGGTCGGTCTGTGGGTGGTGGGCTGGGGTGGCGCGCACCCTTCGGGCCTGCCCTGGCCGCACGTATTCGTCGTCACCCGCGCGCCGCCCGGGCTTATGTAGCGGGCCGGTGGGCTCGGTTGCCCTATCGGGCATCGGAGGGCGGGGACTGTTTTCAAACGGCGCACGCTTTGTTTTCAACACTCTGTTCAAAACGAAGCGTGCCGCCACCACTGCTCGGTTGGGTAACGACCCCCACCGGCCCGAGGGATGACCAACAAGGGCGCACAGAGGCGGCAGCAACTGCGCGCCACCCCAGCCACAGCGAACAGACCGACCCTCCAACACCCGCATCCGCTGCGCCCGTTCGGAGACCCGCCTCTTCCACCCCACAAGCCGACCGGTCACCGGGACGGCGACCCCTCGGACGGCGCTACCGTTGATCCATGGCACCGCTCGGGGAACAGCTAGGACGCCTGCGCAGGATTGCTCAACTCACTCAGGAACAGTTGTCCGAACGCGCCGATGTATCGATCGACGTGATCAAGAAACTGGAGCAGGGCAGAAAACAATCCGCCCGTCTTCCGACCCTGCACGCTCTCGCCGCGGGCCTCGGAGTGGAACTGACCGCCCTGCTCGGGGAACCCCCGGCCGTCAGCGACAAACCGGCGGACCCACCGCAGCTCGTCGCCGTACGGCGGGCGATCTCTCCGCCCATGTTCGGCATGCCGCCCGAGCCCAGCGCCCCTGAGCTTTCGCTGTCGGGGCTGCGGAGCGACATCGCCGACGCCTGGACGCTCTACCACGCCGCCCGCTTCGACCCCTTGATGACCCGGCTCCCCCGCCTCATCAACGACACACGCTTTGCCGCCACGGTGGGCAGGGAGAACCAGCAGGCGGACGGGCAGGCATTGCTGTCAAAGGCACTGCAACTCGGTGGTCATCTCGCGATCCGGCTGGGCAAGACCGACCTGGCGCTCTCCGCACTGGAACGCTCCATGGCAGCCGCCGAGAAGTCCTCGGATCCCCTTCTCGCGGGCATGATCTCCACGTCGGTCGCGTGGTCGTACCAGCGCCAGGCGCGCCTGGACGACGCACGGACTCTCGCCGTCTTCGCCGCCGATCGGGTCGAGCGCGACCACACGGATACGGCGGATGGTCTCCGCGTGTGGGGTGGATTGCTCATGTCGGCGGCGACGTCTTGCGCGCGAGGCGGGGATTACGACCGGGCCAACGAGATGATGACGCAGGCGGAGAACGCGGCAGGGCGGCTCGCCAAGCTGCCGCCGACAACGAACGGCAAGCTGGTCAGCGTCTTCTCCCGGTCGTCGGTGCGGATCGAGCGCGTTCGCCTCGCCGTGCAGCACAAGCGTCCTCGGGAGGCCCTTGAGTTGGCGAAGGGCATGCGGCTGAGCAAGGACGTGCCCCCGAGTTGGCGGACGTGGCTGCTCCTGGACATCGCCAGGGCCCACACGGACTTGGGCGACGCCGGAAGCGCGGTACGGGCGCTGGAGCGACTCAACCGAACAGCCCCCGACTGGGTGCGGCATCACACACTGGCCGTCACCATTGTGCAGGACCTCTGGGCAGGGCCCGACCGACCGCCAGGTCTGCGCCGTCTCGCCGAGCTCCTCGGGGTCGACTAGGCCACGAAAAGGGGGCGTTCCGTCCCTGTCTCGCCCTCCCGTCGCGCGCGACGCTGGTAGCCGCACGCACCCGACGACGAGGGAGGCATCCCCCATGCCGACGAGTCCCACCACGACTCCCACACCCACCCCCCGCCAGGCCGCCGAGACGGCGATGAGGGAACTGGACACCGCGCTTCGCCGGCACGGCATCCTGCTGCCCTCGTTGTCCGTCGACGGCCACGCCCTCCGGGTGGGCCTGCGTCCGCTGCTGGGGCTGGGGCGAGTCAACCTCGACACGGCGAAAATGCTGACCGACGCGCTGAACTCCCCAGGCGCATCGACTCCCTGATCGAGCCGGGAGAACCCTGACTCGGCTCCCCCGCCAGCAGCCCGGCTCGATCAGGGTTCCTTTCATCGGGACCGCTCGGGGTGGACCTCGACGTGCGAGAGGAGTGCCGTGTCATCACCCGTCGGTGTCCGGGTCTCGGTCGAGGTGGACGTGTACACCGTCCGGCGCGGAGACCGGGTGATGATCGGCGGGCAACCGTTCGTCGTGTGTGACCTGCGCGAGGGGTGGCGCCTGGAGTTCGAGACGGGCGAGGTCTTCACCATGCGCCGCACCACGGTCCTGTGGGCCGCCCGGCTCATGAATCCGCGAAGCGGTCTGCGGCGCGTCTGACCCGAAGCCGAGGCCGGCGCCGACGTCGGCGGCTACCCCGCGTGCATCAGGAGGTGGCCGCGGCGGAATCGCTCGTCCTCGCGGGGCTCGCGGAGCATCCTGCCGACTTCTACGAACCCGGCCTCGCGGGCCAGCCCGGCCAGGTCGTCGACCGGCCACCGGTAGGCCGTCGTCACCTTGTGGTCGAACGCCGCCACCGGCCCGCCCTCGGACTCGAAGAAGGCGAGCAGGAGGGTGCCGCCGGGGGCGAGGACCCGGCGGAACTCGGCCAGGTACGGCGGTATGTCCCGTGGCGGGGCGTGGATGACCGAGTACCAGGACAGGATGCCGCCCAGCGTGCCGTCGGCCAGGTCCAGCGCGTCCATCGAGCCGACCTCGAACCGCAGGTCCGGGTAGGCGTCGCGGGCGAGCCCGATCATCACGGGCGACAGGTCGACGCCGAACACGTCCAGTCCCAGGTCCCGCAGGTGCGCCGTCGTCTGCCCGGGGCCGCATCCCAGTTCGGCGACGGGCCCGGCGGAGGCTCGCGCGAGTTCGGCGAACGCCGCGAGGATCGCGCGGTCCAGGGGAAGGGGGTCGAGCGCGTCGCGGGCGAAGTCGGCGTAGACGACGGCGAGGGCGTCGTAGGCATCCGCCGTCACGGAGAGGTGGGAGGGAAGGTCGGTCACGGGGGTCGACCCTAGAGCGTCCGCGACGGCGCCCGGCGACCACCCCCGCGGGGGCGGCCACCGGGCGGCCGTCGTGAGCCGCCCGAGGCGGCGGGCGTTACTCCGGGAGCACCCAGATCGGGTTGGAGTAGAACCACAGGTCCAGCCACGGGTCCGCGTCGCCGAGGACGTCGAGGGCGGGGCCCGACGGGTCCACGGAGGCGCCGTTCAGGCCGGGCTGGCTGCGGTTGCCGTCCGTGCCGCGCAGGCGGACATACGTGGGGCGGTCCACGCGGCCCAGGCGGTAGGTGAACGTCACGGAGCCGGTCGACTTGTTGACCTCGAACGACGTGGCCACGCCGGTCTCGGGGGCGTGGAAGGTGTCGCGGTCGTCCGCGGCGCCGGTGACCACGCCCCTGATGACGTCGACGCGGGCCAGCTTCGGCACGAACCGCGCCCAGTTGGGGCCGTTGGCCAGGGCGATCTCCATCGTCAGCTCGACGTGGGTGCCGCGCCGCACATGGAGGGTGCCGCCGAGTCCCGCCGAGCGGTTGCCGCCGCGGACCTGGGCGTCGAGGGCGGAGATCAGGCCGCCGTGGTCCACCCAGATCCGGCCCTCGCGGATGCCCTCCATGACGGCGGCGTAGGAGAAGCCCTGGGCGCCCACGTGGGTCCTGCTGTACTGGCCGGGCCAGAAGTCCCCGGCCGTGAGGTTGAGCCCCGAGCCGCGGTAGACGGGGTCGCCGTGGAAGCCGTTGGCCTCGAAGTCGGTGTCCTCGGGCCTGTCGGAGGTGTCGGCGTAGTTGACGTGCGAGTCGGAGTTGGCCGAGATCGACCAGCGCTTGCCCTCGGAGAGCAGGCTGTCCCACAGGCCGCCGACGGTGGCGGTCATCCAGTCGAAGCCGCCCCAGGTGCGGTAGCTCTCGGCCGGGTAGCCCGGGAAGGAGTTCGCCCCCGGGCTGCCGGTGTAGAAGCCGCGCCCGCTGCCGGGTCCGTGCGGGGTGGGGATGCCCGCGGCCTGGTGGCCGGGGGCGCCCTCGAAGCCGACCGCGATGCGCGGCTGCGCGTCGCGCCAGGCGCGGATCTCGTGGGGGGAGTCCACGCCCTGGCGGGCGGGGTGGTTGGCGAGCATCAGCGCGTCCCGGACGCGGCGGCGCCGCACCTGTCCGGCGAGGAAGTCGAGGCCGGCGATGGCCAGGGCCTCGTTCTGCGGGGTGTTGGCGCTCGCGTTGTTGACGCCGCCGTCGTAGTCGGTCTCGAACTGCTTGAGGACGTCGACCTCGTTGCTGCCCGGGTGGACGAAGACGGTGCCGTGCTCGGCGGCCGGGATGTTCCACTCCAGGCCCTGGAAGACGAGGGTGTCCTCGTGGGCGTCGCGGGCCTCGCGGATGTCGGGGTTGACGCGCTCGACGCCGATGCGCGAGTGCTGGGCGCCGCCGTGGTCGGTGATGACCATCCAGTCGAGACCGTGCCGCGCGCCGTTGCGGACCTGGTCGATCACGCGGTACTGGCCGTCGGAGCTGTACTGCGTGTGGATGTGGTGGTCGCCGGCCAGCCACAGCAGGCGGCCGTTGCCGCCGCCGTTGCCCCCGCCGCCGCGGGTGTTGCCGGGCGAGGTGGCCATCGCGGCGCCCGTGCCCGCGAGCACGCCGGCGCCCGCGACGCCCGCGCTCAGCAGGCCCGCGCGGCGCAGCATCGAACGGCGGGAGAGCTGGTCGGGGCTCAGCTCGGCGTCCGGGACCTCGGGGTCCATCGCCGCGGGCAGCGGTCCGGACGCGCCCTCGTGGGTGTGCTCGTGGCCGTGGTCAGGACCGTGGTCATGCCCGTGGCCGTGGTGGTGGTGATGCCCCATGTGTCCGCTCCCAGGTGGTTCATGGCTGAACTGCTGCCGGGGGCACTCTTGGGGCACGGGGTGAACGGTGGGTAAGGAACGGAAGGCGGCGGCCGTAACGCGTACGGTCCGCCGGACCCGGCCGCGGGAGAGGCCGCGGAGCGCGGCGTCCCGGGC
>NZ_LAVK01000244.1 GCF_001083795.1 Streptomyces sp. SBT349 | reverse complement strand
ATCGATCTCACGGACTTGTACTCGGTCTGCCACCCGCACAGCCTGATGGCCGCGCGCCGCCCAAGACAGAACCCCGACGGCGGGTCACATCACAAAAGGGCGAACGTTGCCTGATGCGGCACTAGCCGAAGTCGGAAGCGGACGGACCGGCCCCGGAGCCGGAGCCGGAGCCGGAGCGTGGTGCCAGGGGGGTGTGCCAGGCGACCGCGCGGCGTTCGCGAAGCTCCTCGTCCGCGGTGCGCTCCACCCGGTTCATGGCCACGCGAAGCAGGGGCGGCGCCATCACCGAGGTCAGCACCGCCACCAGCACCACCACGCTGAACATCTCCGTCGTCAGCAGCCCGAGACGCACGCCGGCCATGGCGATGACGACCTCGATCACGCCTCTGGCGTTCATGCCCGCGCCCAGCGCCAGCGCCTCCCAGCGCGTCATGCGCGCGCCCAGG
Source organism: Streptomyces sp. SBT349 (assembly GCF_001083795.1). Lineage (GTDB taxonomy): Bacteria > Actinomycetota > Actinomycetes > Streptomycetales > Streptomycetaceae > Streptomyces. The sequence continues at coordinate 11,414 of NZ_LAVK01000244.1, read as the reverse complement.
GCGCCGACGAACGCGCCGATGAACTTGCCCCCGATCGCCGTGCCCGCGACGGCGAGCGCCCACAGCGCGATGACCGGGTCGGCCAGCGCGGTGAGGTCCATCCGCAGTCCGGCGGTGGCGAAGAAGAGGGGGGCCAGCACGACCAGGACGGTGGTGTTCAGCGGTTCGAGGCGCGGCGGCCCGACCTCGTCCGCCGACCTGCCGATGAGGATCCCGCAGAGGAACGCGCCGAAGACCGCCTCCAGACCGAGCGCGTGCGTCCCCGCCGAGGAGAGCATGACGAGGACGACGCACACCGCGATGGGCAGTCCCCGCACCTCGGAACGCGCCGCCGCCCGCAGCGCATGGCGCACCACCAGGCGCCCCACGGTTGCCACGCATAGCAGCACCAGGCCCAACTCGCCGAAGGTCAGCGCCAGTTCGCCGCCGTCCAGCCCGGTCGTCGCCATCGCCGCGACGATCGAGAGCAGCAGCCAGCCCACCGCGTCGTCCACCGTTCCCACCACCAGGGTCAGTTGGCCCACCGTGCGGTGCAGCAGCCCCATGTCCATCAGCGTGCGGGCGATCACCGGGATCGCGCTGACGGACATGGCCACCCCGACGAAGAGGGCGAAGACCAGGGGGTCGGCGTCCTCGGCCCGCATCACGCCCGGCAGCAGCAGCCCCAGTCCCACGCCCATGGCGAGCGGCACGAGGAGCCCGGCGGCGCTCACCCCCGCCGCCCTGGCGCCGTGCCGCCGGACCAGCGACAAGTCCAGGTGGACGCCGGTGAACCCGACCAGCAGCAGCACCCCCAACTGCCCGACCGCGTCCAGCAGATGCATCTGCGCGGCCTCCTGCGGGAACAGCCAGTCGGCGACCCCGGGGATGACCGTGGACAGCAGCGAGGGCCCCATCAGCACGCCGGCGCACAGCTCACCGACGATGGCGGGCATCCGCAGCCGCACGGCGAGGCGGCCGAGGAGCAGGGCCAGCAGGAGGAGCAGGCCGACCTGAAGGAGAAGGAGCAGCAGGGCGTGGTGCGGTATGGGGGCGACCGGCAGCGGCGCGGCGCTGATGGGCATGACGAACTCCTCGTCGGCGAAGCGGAGTTGGTCCACTTTTCTGTTGTTTGTGACCGAGCCTAGAAGAATTCCGGTGACGCCGGGTCGCAAAAACGTTACCCCTGGCCACGACGCCCGCCCGCCGTGGCCGCTGGCATATCCGACCGTCAACCACGGGTTGACGGGGGGCTGGCGTCAACCTAGGGTTGACGCATGACAGCACAGGTACGGCTCGACGACTTGATCGAGGCCATCAAGAAGGTGCACTCCGACGCGCTCGACCAGCTCCAGGACGCGGTGATCGCCGCGGACCACCTCGGGGAGGTGGCCGACCACCTCATCGGCCACTTCGTGGACCAGGCCCGCCGCTCCGGCGCCTCCTGGTCGGACATCGGCCGCGCGATGGGCGTCACGCGGCAGGCGGCGCAGAAGCGTTTCGTCGCCAAGGGCGCGGTCGCCGACATCGACCCGTCCGAGGGGTTCAGCCGTTTCACCCCCCGGGCCAAGAACACGCTGGTGGCCGCCCACGAGGAGGCCAAGACCGCGGGGAACGACCAGGTCGGCACCGCACACCTGGTGCTCGGCCTGCTCGGCGAGCCCGAGGGGCTGGCGGCCGTGCTCATCAAGGGCCAGGACGTCTCCCTCGACGCCGTCCGCGAGGCCGCGACGGCGGCGCTGCCCGAGGCGGCGGACGAGGTCCCCGCGCTCGTCCCGTACGACGCCGCGGCCAAGAAGGCGCTGGAGCTGACGTTCCGGCAGGCGCTGCGCATGGGGCACAACTACATCGGGACCGAGCACCTGCTGCTCGCGCTCCTGGAGTTCGAGGACGGCGACGGCGTGCTGACCGGCCTCGGCCTGGACAAGGACACCGTCGAGGCCAAGGTCGTCGAGGCCCTGGAGATCCTCACGGGCGGCAAGCGCGCGGAGGACTGACGGCCCGGGACCGGCGGGACCGGCGGGACCGGCGGGACCGGCGGGGACCGGCGGCGGCGAGCCGGGCCGGGGCCGACGCCGTTCAGTCGCGGAAGTGGCTCTTCGCGATGGTCGCGTGGACGCCCACCGTGCGGTCGACCACCTGCGAGACGTGGAAGTCCGCGGCGGCCGACAGGTACGCGTAGGCGACCGCGCGGTCCATGCCCTGGTCGTGCTCCAGGAAGTCCAGCGCGTTCACCACGGCCCGCCGCATCGCCACGTCCAGGTCGCCGACCTGCCCTCCCACGCCGCCGTCCGGGTCGGAGAGGCCGACGGGCAGCCAGGCGTCCTCCGTCTCGCCGAACGGGTAGCGGAACGCGACGGACGGCGCGTCGCCCGCGCCGGGCTTGCACACCGTCAGGCGGAAGGTGGCGCGCAGCGAGCCCTCCACGGCCGTGAGCGCCACCTCGCCGTCGGCCATGGCGAAGTGCGGGTCGCCGGTGTAGAAGAGGGCGCCCTCGGCGAAGACCGGCAGGTAGAGCGCCGAGCCCGCGCGCAGCAGGCTGATGTCGATGTTGCCGCCGCCGAGGTTGGGGGGTATCGAGTTGAGCTCGGGGGCGTTGAGCGCGCCGCCCTCGGTGTAGGCGACGCCCATGGTGCCCATGTGCGGGCCCAGGGGGAACGTCACCTCCCGCCGCCTGCCCAGCGGCAGCACCCCGTTCAGCTCCCCGCCCCTGCCGCGGCGCACGGGCGTGAACACCGAGACGTTGCCGTATGCCTCGGGGTCGCCGCCCGGCCTGCCGTCGGTGGCGACCGGCGGCATGACCTCCGCCGGTTCGATCCCGTCGGGCGCGGAGCCGTCGGGGCGCCGTGCCAGGGCGCCCTTGCCGTGGCGGCTGGAGATCACGCCGTAGGGCACGCGCGGCAGCAGCGACAGCGGCTCGACCTTCAGCACGTCGCCGGGCTCCGCGCCGCGCACGGCGACGGGCCCGGTGATCACATGCGGTCCGTCGGCGTCGAAGTCGCGCTCCGTGCGGTCGTAATCGGTCGCGATGGCGACGGCGTCGTCCAGTACGTCGCGCCGGGAGACGCCGTGCGTGCCGAACCAGGCGACCGGGTCGCGGCCCTGGTCCTCCAGCAGTCCCTCGTGGGAGAGGGAGTCGACCGTCACCGTGTCCCCGGACCGGACGCTCAGCACCGGCTCGGCGTCCGGCGCGGGCAGGTAGCCCCAGCGGACCTGTTCGGGCAGGGAGGGCAGGTAGTGGTCTCCGTCGATGCGGCCCCGGCGCGGCTGGAGCACCTCGCGGGGGTGGTCCCGGCCGCCGGTCGCCGGCGTGCGCACGGGCGCGTGGGCCTGGGCGTGCGCCGTTCCGCCGCCGGCGAGGACGCCTGCGGCGCCCCCCGCGGCGGTCACGGCGGAGGCGGCCCGCAGGAACCCTCGCCGCCCCAGGCCGTCGATGAGCAGGTCGCGGGCGTGGCGGGGGTCGGTGTTCATGGTGTTTCTCCTGTTCCGCGGGGTGGCACGACCGCACCTGAACAGAACGGGCGGCCCTTCCGCCAGCCCGGCGGCGAGAACGTTTCACGCTCCTTACCGCCCGGAAACGTCCGCCCGTGTCCGGGCGCGCGCCGACACACGTTCGCAATAGATCGATGACGTCCCCGACCGCCGCGCCCGCGACCATGACGGACCGGACGGAACGGGTGCGCCCCGCGGCCGGGAGGTCCGGCCGCGGGGCGCTGTGGGGGGTGGTGGTGCGGCTCAACCCGTTGTGCTGGCAGAGGAGTTGGGCGGAACGGTGAGGTGCGTCCCGTCCGAGAACGTCACCGTCTGCTCACTCCCGCCGTAGTTGTGCGCGGCATAGGTGGTCGTCGTGCCGTCGGAGAACGCCGCCGCCGTCGGACTGTCCGCCGTCACCGAGGTGTCGGGCGCGCCGATCGCGTCGAGCGTGTGGATCCAGTGGTAGACGTGCGCCCAGGACTCACCGGCCTCCGGTGAGTACGTCCCGCCGCCGTCGCCCTCGTAGGCGGCCCGCGCCGCCGCGGGGTCGGCCAGCGCCTGGAACTCCCAGAGGATTTCCTTCCACTCGTCCGGCGGGCCGCCGTTCTCCTGTTCGAGCTCGGCGAGGTTCCGCGTGATGGCGTCCTTGTCCCTGGCCAGGTGGAGCGAACCGCCCGTCACCGGAAGGACGTTGATGCCGTGGATCTCCTCCGGGTTCCCGGTCCACCAGGTCGCGTGGGCGCCGCCGTTGCTCCACACCATGCCGACCGTGTTGTGCTGGTAGTCCGCCGGGAAGTTCTCCTCGTCGCCGTCGAACCAGTACTGCCGGATCGCCTCCGACTCGGTGGTGAGCAGGTAGACCCCGAGGTCCCGCAGCTCCGTGTCACCCGTCGCCGAGCCCCACATGATCAGGCCCGCGCTGAGGTTGACCGACTCGGACGACGACTCCTGGTTGTTGCCCGCGGCGAAGCCCTGGTGCCCGGCGGCCCAACTGTGCCCGGCGTAGACGTCGAAGCCGCGCAGGAACGGGTAACGGTCGTCGCCCCGCGCCGGGTTGGCGGCGTCCGCGACCAGCTCCTCGACCATCCCGCCCCACGCCGACTCCTCGGCCCAGGCCGGGTCGTACTGGGCGACCATCGCCGCGGCCAGCACGTAGTAGGAGTAGTGGAAGTGGTGGTCGTTCAGCTCCCGGTCGCTGCCGTAGGAGGCGGGGTAGCCGGTCAGCGTCCGCCAGGCCGCGTCATAGGCGAACCCGGTCTCGCCGCCCGCCGTGAACCACTCCTCCAGGCGGGACTTGATCGCCGTGAGCAGCGAGTCCCGCGCCTCGGTGGCGCCGATCTGGTCGGCGATCGGCACGAGCTGCGCGAGCCTGCCGAACGCCTTCCCGCTCCAATAGGTGTCGCCCACGCCGATGTTGGCGGAGTCCGCCACCTCGTTGACGAAGGCGGTGAGCTGCCCCTGGTCCACGCCGTCGCTCGCGGGGAGCGCGGGCAGGACGCCGGTGACGTCCTGCCTGGTGGTGAACGAGGCGGCGGCCCGCACCTTCATGGTGCCGCGGGCCGAGGCGTACTCGTAGGCGGTCAGCTCGTCCGAGGTGTGCTGCCACTGGTGCGGGTAGAGGGCCTGGATGGTGCCGGTCTCGGAACCCTCCCTGGCCTCGGTCGCCAGGGTGTACGTGGCCTCGACGGCACCGCCGGCCTCGTCGTAGTCCCAGGCGACGGTGGAGCCGGTGACGAAGCTGTAGGCGTACCGGGTGTACTCGGCGAGCGCGGCCCGGTCGGGTAGCACGGCCAGCGAGTAGTACTCCTGGCCGCCGAGGTCGGCGCTGATCTCCGATCCGGAGACCTGCCAGTCGCTGCCGCTGGGCGCGAACAGCGCGTAGTCGTGGCCTCCGACGCTGACGCCGAGGACGCTCCCCTCGTCGGCGAAGACCTCGGGGGCGCCGCTCGCGGTGACCTGCGCGTTGCCGCCGGTGGCCTCGGCGTACACATACGGGCTGCCGTGGCCGATGGTGGCGCGGAAGGTGTGGCCCGCGTCCTCCCAGTAGGGGCTGACGGTCCAGTCGGACCAGCCGTCGGCCTTGGTGTCGGGGGAGTTGAGCCCCGCGACGCCGAGCGTCAGGTCGGCCCGGTGCGGATACTCGAAGGACCCGCCGTTGACGGTGGCCTGCGACGGGTAGCCGACCTCCAGCCCCGAGGCCACGGCCTTGTAGCTGAGCGGGTGCCCGTACATGGGCTGGGAGTACGGGTTGTCGGCGTAGCGCTTGAAGACCAGCGAGGACCACCAGTCGTTGGTGGGGACCGGCTGGCCTGCCATGGCGTCGGTCACCTGCGGAGTGACCGGGTTGCCCTGCGAGTCCTCGGGGCCTGCCGTGCCGGGCGGCCTGGCGTCCGAGTAACTCCCGCTGCCGACCGGGATGTCGGCGGCGTTCGCCGATCCCGGGGCCAGCGTGAGCCCGGCTGCCACGGTGGCCGCCGCGGTCAGCGCCACGGCGATGCGTCTGGGGTGGGTGTGGGGGCGCATGTGCTGTTGTACCTCGCAACCGGTGGGGGGTAAGAGGAACGGCTGAGAGCGCTCTCATGCTGCGTTTGAACTTAGAGAGGCGGGGTTTTTGTGTCAATGCTTCTTACGCGAACCGGACCGGCCGGGTGTCCGATCGTTCAGAAGTCGCAGGCAGCGGCGGTCGGTTGACGCGGGCTCTGAGAGACTGGTCCGGTGGTCCACGATCTGTACAACGTGCGCGAGGTGCCGTCAAAGGGGCGTGCGGGGCGCGAGCCCACGCCGCTGACGGCCGAGGAGGAACGGCGGACGCGGGCGGTCCTCTTCACGGAGCTGGGGAACCGGATCGCCGACGACGGGTGGGCGACGTTCCCCGCCTACAGCCCCGAGGAGCGGCGGCGGCTGGTCGAGGTGGGCCGCATGCTGAGCGCGCACTGGGGCATCCCCGTGACGGTCGAGGCGCAGGACGTGTGCGCGATGCGCCTCTCGCTGGCCGGCCACGAGCTCCGGCCCGCCGGGGGACCCGGTCCCGGCGGCGCCTGAACGGCCCGCGGCGGACCGGGCGGCCGTGCGTCAGACGAGCGTTCCCTCGCCCTCGATGCGCACCACCCGGCCGCGGACGGCGGCGGTGGCGTCCTCGCCCGCGCCGCCGAGGTCGGTCCAGGCGACGAACGCGGTGGGGTCGGGCCGGTTCACGAGGGTGGCGGCGGCCACGTCGGTGCGGTGGCCGGGTGCCGAACCGCTCAGCCGGACCGGCTCGTTCAGGGAACCCAGGGTGGTGGAGACCGCCTTGGCCATGACCGTGTGACCCGTGCCGGAGGAGGCGTCCGTCTGCACCCAGGCGGTCAGGAAGCGGTTCTCCGTCAGCGGCGCGAGCGCCGGGTCCCCGCAGCTGATGGAGGGGCCGGAGCAGGCCGGGACGCCGACCTCCACGACGTCGCCGTCCTTGGAGAAGACATGGGTCTCCACGGCGCTGCGGGATCCGTCCGGGTGAAGGCTGGTGTGGGCGAGGACGAACTGCTCGGTCGCCAGCGCGGTGATCGCCTTCCCGCCGCCGGCGTATCCGGGGAGGTCCGGCGTGAGCTCGCCGGTGACGGGCGCGCCGTCGAAGGTCAGCACGCGCAGGGTGATGTCGCCTCCGGTGACCAGGTGCGGGTCGGTGCGCCAGCCGATCGCGAAATTCCCGTCGAGGCGTGCGCCGAACGGGCCGGTATGGAATCCCTCGGTGGTGCTGAGGAGGAGTTCCTCGCCCTCGGGCGATCCGGTGAATCCATAGCGCCGCGCGATAATGCGCCGGTCCGGCGCGGCACCGGCCCAGACGACGAGGAATCCCCCGCCGAGCGTGTGCATGAGGGCGGGGGAGACGTCCGGGTCGATATCGGCGGTGCTGAGGCGTATCACGCCGCCCAGCGGCCTGCCGTCGGTGCCGAAGCGCCGGGCGGCGACGTGCGGGCGCGGCCCCGGCAGGCTCGCGGGATGTTCGACCCAGGCGACGAACGCGCCGTTCACGGGGGTGGCGGCGACGGCGGGCCGCTCCCTGAGGGTGTTGGGCGCGGCCGGGTCCGGCTCGTTGACATCGAATTCACCGGAGGCCGGATTTCCGTTCGCCATATAGATGCGGCCCTTGATGGTCGCGCTGTCCGTGTCGCACCACACCACGAAATAGGACTCATTACCGAACGCGGTCACGGCCGGATCCTGCTGAATTCCGGTCCTCGTGGTGTTGATCACGAAGTCGTCCATGCCGCCGCCTCCTTCTCCGCCCACACCGCGAGTCGTCCATTCCACGGTAACGTCGAGCACGCGTTCCCGCGCGCCGTCACCACCCCGTCCGCATGCCCGCACCCCGCCACTGCTGACGCCGGAGGCGCGGTGAGACGCGCCGGGCGGCCCACAGGACGGTGGCGCGATGCAGAGTGAAGGTCTCACCGGTGGTGAAGTGGAGCCGTTTCCCACCGAGGGCGACGGCCGTCATGTCCCCAACGGTGTAGGGCCGCCCCCCGATCATGAGCTGATCGCCACGCCTGACTGTGTGGGCGTCGACCTCGACGGCCACCAGCACCTTGCCGTCGGAGCTCACCGCACCACCACCCCCGCCTCTCAAGCGGAGGGCTGCCGGGATGCGCAGAAGGAGGAGGGCCGCAGCTCCGGCGGCTCCGCCCGCAGGGCCGCGAGCCGGGTGGCGCGGTGGATGCTCAGCAGCTCGCCGCTCACGAACTTCAGCCGCACCGCGCCGCCATGGAGGCCGGTTGCGTGGAGCACGACGAAGTGCCGGTCGCCGATGGCCAGCACGTCCCCCACCCGCACGGTCGCGGCCGTCACCTCGACTCGCCGCGGGCCGAGGTCAGCTTTGGTGGCCATGGGGCGTCTCCTCCGTCTCCTGTCCCTCCTCGTCGGCCCCGACACACTTATGGGGGTCGCCGGTGATGACGAGTTCTCCGCACCCGGTGCATCGGCGTAGCCCCCGCACGGGCCGCATGAGGAACTCGGGGGTGCCTGGCGGCCACTGCCTTTCGTCAGGCATGGGGCCCTCCCACCAGGAGGTCCGCGTGGGCGCGGCTTAGGCTGCCTGCCGCCGGGCAGGGATGGCCCTTTGGCGTGCGATAAGGCATGGAGCTTGTTCCTTCCAGGATTGCGTGAAGGCCGAGGGGGCGAAATGGGTGCTCGGCGACAGCTCTTTGGGGCGCGTCGGCGGCGCTCATCCGCTCCTCTCGGTTCGTTCCTGTCTTCCGTTGTCGCATCCAGGGAACAGGCGCCGACCACGGCGGAACAGAGCAGAGATGATGCACTTCTGACGCATCGCCGATGCACCGACGTCTCAGTGGGTACGCTGGCCAGGGCACTAGTCACTCGGGAGGACGCACATGGCTGCGCGGCGACGAAGATTGGCCGTACGCCGGAAGACGTGCGGCTTCAGTCAGGAATCCTTGGCGGAACACCTTGGTGTCGACCGCACGTCCATCGGCCGGTGGGAGCGAGGCGAGGCAGATCCCCTCCCGCATGTGCGCCCCCGCTTGGCGAAGCTCCTCGAGGTCACCTCCACGGAATTGGATGAGCTTCTGTTCTCCGAGGTGGATGATGCGCCGACGCCAAGCTCGCCGGTGCTGGTACAGATGACGCGCAATCCCATTGAGCATGAAGACTACTATGCGGGTGACCTTGACGAGATGATGCGACGGGAATTTCTGCAACTGCTGAGCATAACGGGCGCGCTGATGTCGGTCCAGCACGCGGAAACAGCGGCCAATAACCAACTCATCGTGCATCCTCCGGCCGGCGACTTGGCGGGGCTCAGGAGCATGAACTCGCACCTCTGGCAGGTGTTCTCACTCTCTGACTCGAAGAGTTCCATGTTCCCGGTCGTCAGGGAGCAACTACGGTCGATTACCCTGGCCCTGCGGGAAACGAGTGGCCTGTCCGCGCGCCGAACACTCTTCTCGGCCGCTGGCGATCTTTTCCAACTCTCGGGCGAGATCTTCTTCGACAGCAACCGCTACACGGATGCCGCCCAGTGCTACACGCTCGCGGCGGGCGCCAGTAAGGAGGCCGAAGAATACGATCTCTGGGCGTGTGCCCTGACACGCCACGCGTTCATCGGCATGTGCGAGCGAGATTACGACAGTTCAGCCCATCTGCTCGAAGCTGCGCAGTCCATCGTGCGGCGTGGCGATAGCCAACTGTCCACGCGTCACTGGGTTTCCGCCGTCCAGGCTGAAGCATTCGCCGGCATGGGAGATTTCGAGGCGTGTGCACGGGCACTGGGTGAGGCGGAACAAGTCCACAGCCTGAAGGGCGAGATCCACAACGGTGGATGGCTGCGTTTTGACGGCTCGCGGCTGGCAGAAGAACGGGGCACCTGCTACGTGGCACTCGGGCGACCGGAACGCGCGGAAACGGCCTTGATAGAGGCTTTGAATCAACGGTTGTCCTCGCGTCGAAGGGGAAGCGTGCTAGTGGATCTCGCTGCCCTGGGGGCGCAAAGGCGCGATATCGACCAACTCCTGATGTATGCCCAAGCCGCGATGGCTCTCGCCCGGAAGACTCATTCCGGATACGTGGTCCGTAGGATTCGGGGGTTGAGGATGAACATCGCCCCTCTGCTGCCAGACATCCGTGTATCCGCCCTGCGCGAGGAAATCTCGAATTTCAGTGTCGTCGCATAGCAAAGGAGAAGAAGAGACGTGACACGTGAACCCGGCCGCATCTTTCGTGAGGCGTGGATCGCCGGCGTGAGGAAGCACTTCCCGGGAGAGCCGAAGCCCGGTTACGTGACCCCGTGGGAGGAAACCCCGGACTGGGAGCGGCAGGCTGCCGCCGCCGTGGAGGGGCAGGTCCGGGACTTCGTCGCGGTGAGCGACGGGAGGACCAGCTCGTTGTCCCGATCACAGAAGGGGCGCTTCGTCGCCCTCTGCTGGATCGCGCAGATCCACAAGCACATCGAGGCGCCGAAGCCCGGCTATGTCGCCGACTGGGACGACCTCCCGGAGTGGCAGCGCGAGACCGACGCGGACATCTTCGAGACGGTCGAACGGCGGGGGACCCCGCCACGGGCGTGAGCGGGACGTGCGGCTCCCATGCGCGACGGGCCCCGTCCGGCGCACCGCGGGCGGTTCCGTGGTCCGGCGAAATAGGCTGCTTCCCATGCCAGGCACCGAACTCAACCGTGTCCGCGCCTTCCTGTCCGCCTTCGCCCGCCGTCAGGCGCCGAGCGTCGTCGACGTGCCGGGCGGGTTCGCCGTGCGCGACGACGCGTTGCCGTACTCCCATGCGGACAACCAGGTCATCATCGACGGCGACGCCGAGCCCGAGGCGTTGCCCGGCATCGCGGACGAGGTGCTGGGCGGGCTGCCGCACCGCCTGATCACCGTGTTGCGCGACCAGGCCGGGGCCGGGTGCGCGCCGGCGCTGGTCCGCGCCGGATACACGCATTCCACCAGCCTGATCATGCTGCACACCGGCCCGCTGCCGGAGCTGGGCAGCCTCGCCACGGCGGCGGGGCCCGTCGAGCTCGACGCGTTCAGGGAACCCCTCACCCGGCGCTGGCGGAGCTTCCTTCCGCACGGTGCCGAGGAGGCAGTCCGCCAGCTCGTGGACCGCCGCCTCGCACGCCTCAGGGGCGCCGACACCGTGTACTTCATCGGGGCGCGCGCCGAGGACGGCGAGGTGGCGTCCTGGGCCGACCTCTACCTCGACGCGGTCGGCGGCACCGCGCAGTTCGAGGACTTCCTCACCTCCGAGGCCCACCTGAGGAAGGGCTATGGCCGCGCCGTCATGGCCGCCGCCCTGCACCGCGCCGCCGACGCCGGCTGCGGCACGCGCTTCCTGCTCGCCGACGAGTCCGACTGGCCGCGCCACTGGTACCAGCGCCTCGGCTTCGAACCCCTCGGCCGCGTCCACTCCTTCGAACGCGGCTGACCCGGGCGCACCACCGGAGTCACGCGCCCCCGCCCGCCCCCGGCCAC
>NZ_LAVK01000243.1 GCF_001083795.1 Streptomyces sp. SBT349 | reverse complement strand
CCTCAGGGACCCTCCCGCCCCTCGCGTCCACCCCGCGAGGGACCGTCAACTGCCCGGCCGCGCACGCCGCGACCGCGCCGGCGCACGGCCGGGCGTCAGCCCGCGAGGGCCGCGGTGACCTGGCGGTGGGTCTGCTCCGCGACGCGGGGGCTGGTCGCCGCGTAACTGGTGTAGGCGTTGAGCCCCGTGGTCAGGGCCCAGCCACGGCCGCGCAGCCAGGTGGCGTCGTCGACCCCGAGGGCGGCGCGGAAGGCGGGCCTGGTCCCGGCGGTCATGAGCGTGAACGCGATGGTCAGGTCGATGGCGGGGTCGCCGGTGCCGAGGCCGCCGAAGTCGATGACCGCGCCGAGCCGACCGCCGTCGACCAGGAGGTTCCCCGTGTGGAGGTCTCCGTGGAACCACACCGGCGGGCGGTCCCAGGCCGGAGCCGCGAGGGCCGCCTCCCACAGCGCGGTGAGGGCCCCGGCGTCGAAGACGTGACGCGCGGCGGCGATCGCGGCGCGGGTGCCCTCGTCGCGCGCGGCCAGGTCGGCACCGTCCAGCTCCGGATGAGGTCCGGGGGCGAACGTGTCGGCGGGCGGGATCCGTTGGAGGTCCGCCATGAACTCCGCCAGCCGCACCGCCGTCGCCACGGGATCCGCGAAGCCGTCGACCGTCGCCGTCTCGCCCGCGAGCCACCGGGTGACGGACCAGTGCCACGGATAGCCGAGCCCCGGCACGCCGAGGCCGAGCGGCTCGGGGATGGGAACCGGCAGGTGGGGGGCGATGCGCGGGAGCCACACGTGCTCCTTGCGCGCCTGCCCCGCCGCCCAGTCGCCCCGGGGCAGCCGCACCGACAGGGACTCCCCGAGGCGGAAGATCACATGGTCGGACCCGGCGCCGTCCACCAGGGCGAGCGGCAGATGCGCCCACCGCGGGAACTGCGCGGCGACCAGCCGCCCGGCCAGCTCGGCGTCGACACCGTTCGTGACGGCCATCCGGGCCCCTTCCCCGCGGTCACCCTCACCGGACGGCGCCCATCCCAGCAGCACCGCCCCACCCTGTCGACCGGTTTTCCGGGGGCGCGCCGTTCCCCGCCGCTCAGGCCGTGCTCGCCGTGCCCACCGTGCTCACCGTGCTCGCCGCGACGGGAGCCCGGTCCGGGGTCAGGGCCGGGTGGGTGGCGATCACCTCGGTCAGGGCTTCGAGGCCGTGGCGGATCAACAGGTGGTCCCTGCTGCCGCCGCGCACGCAGCTCAGCAGGCGCCGGAACAGCGGCGTCCCCGCCGTCACCGGGAGGCGGACGACCGGGTGGGAGGCGGGGATCTCGGACAGGCGGGGGAAGAGGGAGACGCCGAGGCCGTGGCCGACCATCGCGGAGATGGCCGACCAGTCCTGCACATGGTGCGTCACGCGGGGCGTGAACCCCTCCGCCGCGCAGAAGACCATGACCCTGCGGTGGTGGTCGCAGCTGTCGGGGAGCGGCAGGACCCAGTCCTCGCTCGCCGCGTCGGCCAGCGGGACCACCTCGCGGTGGGCCAGGGGGTGCCCGGCGGGGACGAGGATGTCGAACGGCTCCTCCACCAGCGACTTCTGGTCGAAGCGCGAGTCGCCCGGGTGCGGGAAACCGTCCGGCGGGGCCAGCACCGCGATGTCGGCGTCCGTGGACATCAGCATGTCGAAGCCCGCGGCCGCCTCGCACTCGGTGACCTCGACCGTGAGGCCGGGGTACCGCTTGCGGAGCAGGGCCGTGGCCGGGGCGATGAGGCCGGTGACGGCGCTGGGGAAGCCGCACAGCCGCAGCAGCCCGGCCTCGCCCCCGCGGTAGGCGGCGAGCGCGGACTCGGCCTCCTCCCAGCGGGCGAACAGTGCGTCGCCGTGCTCGATCACCAGGTGCGCGGCGCTGGTGAGGCGGATGCCGCGGCCCTGGGGCTCGATCAGCGACACCTTCAACTCGCGGGCCAGTTCGCGCAGTTGGTGGGAGACGGCGGAGGGGGTGAGATGCAGGGCGGCGGCTGCCGCGGTGACCGTCCCGTGCTGGTGCACGGCCCGGAGCACATGGAGGCGGCGCAAATCAATCATGAAATCATTTTGCACATATCTTCCGAGAAACGTGAAATGGACGCGCACGGTCCCTCGCGTCGACACTCGACTCATGACCATCACGACACGCACGAAGAGGACCCCCGTCGAGGTCTCCCGCCACACCACCAGCGAAGGAACCGTCGTCTGGAGCCGCTGCCCCGCCTGCGGCCGGCTGCGGATGGTCCTCGCCCCCGACGACCCCCGCACCCCGCCCAGCGTCTCGGGCACCGCGACCCCCGGTTGCCAGGACTGCCTGTAACCGGCCGTCTCCCCTACGCTTTTCCCAGGTGAGCGGCGAAAGCCCTGGCGGCGAGGCGGTGGTGGCGGTGACCGGCGAGACAGGGACGCTCAGATCGTTCCGAACGGCCTGCCATCAGGCGGCGGGCAGCACCCCCGGCGTCACCTTCTACGAGCTGACCGAGGCGGCGGGCGCGACGGCGTTCCACTCCGCCGCGATGAGCGAACGCCGCCTGCGCCACCGCGTCGTCTGCCGCCCCAGGGGCGGCCTGGTCGCCTTCGCCGCGCCGCCCGCGTTCCCGGGCTCGGCCGTGCTGCACTTCCGCGAACCGCCGCGCTGGGCCGAGGTGTTCACCGTTCACGGCCTGCGCGTGCTGGACGCGGCGGCGCTGGCCACGCCGCTGTCGGCGATCGACCGGGACGGCCTGGACGAGACCGACCAGCACGCCGCGAGGCGCTGGCGCCCCGGCACGCTCGGCGAACTGCTGTTCAACTGGTGGGAGCGGCCAGCGTCGCCAGGAGCGCGGGCAGGGCGCCCAGTCCACTGATGCGGCGCAGGCCGGGCGGGACGGCCACCGTCCGGTCGCCGAGGCGGTCCAGCCAGACGCCGTGGAGCCCCGCGGCGTCGGCCGCCGCGGCGTCGGTGTCCGGGCGGTCACCGACATAGGCCACGGCGTGCGGCGGCAGGTTCATCGCCGCGCAGACCGCGCGGAACGCCTCGGGCGCGGGCTTGGCGTGGCCGACCTGGTCGGAGCAGACCAGCACCTCGAACCGGTCGCGGATGCCGAGGGCGCGCAGCCTCCGGTCCTGGTGCGAGGCGTCGGAGTTGGACAGCAGGCCGTGCCGGTAGCGGGGGGTGAGGGCGGCCAGCGCGGGCAGCACATCCGGGAAGAGGCCGTCGGCGTCCTGGCGCAGCGCGAGGTAGCGCCCGAACCAGGCGTCGGCCGCCGCGTCGCTCATCTCCGCGCCGGTGCCGAGGAACGCGCGGACGCGGGCGCGCCGCTGCCCGGGGAAGTCGATCCGCCCGGCGAGGAAGTGCGCGAAGTGCTCCTTCGTCGTGCGGCGCCACCGCCGGAGCGCGTCCTCGGGGGTGGGGAAACGTTCCAGCAGCCCCTCGGCCTCGAACAGCCGCAGCGCCGCCGTCCGGTCGGTCCCGGCGTAGTCGAAGAGGGTGTCGTCGATGTCCCACACCACGGCGCTGATCCCCATGACGTGGACCGTAGCATCGGGCCGTGCGCATCATGACGTGGAACCTCTGGTGGCGGTACGGCCCCTGGGAGCGGCGCCGGACGGCGATCCTCGCGACGCTGCGGCGTGAACGCCCGGACATCTGCGGCTTGCAGGAGGTCTGGGAGGCGGGCGGCGAGAACCTCGCGGGCTGGCTCGCCGGGGAGTTGGGGATGCACTGGGCGTGGGCGCCGGGCGAACCGTTTCCCCACTGGCGTTCCCGGCTCGGCGAGGACCTGCCGGGCGTGGGCAACGCGGTGCTCAGCCGGTGGCCCATCGCCGAGTCGGCGGTCGAACGGCTGCCGGTGGCGGGCGGTCCCGAGGAGGTGCGAACGGCGCTGTTCGCGCTGGTCGAGGCCGAACGCGGGCGGGTGCCGTTCTTCACCACGCATCTGCACTCGGCGCAGGGCGGGTCGTCGGTGCGGTGCGCACAGGTGCGGGCGCTGGCCCGGTTCGTGGCGGAACGGCGCGGCGCGGGAACGCTGCCCCCGGTGACCACGGGCGACTTCAACGCGGAGCCGGACTCGGACGAGTTGCGCCTGTTCGGCGGCTCCCTGACGGCGCCCGCAGTGCCGGGTCAGGTGCTGCTCGACGCCTGGCGGGTGGCGGACCCGGGCGGCCCGTGGGCCACCTGGGACCCGGCCAACCCCCATATCGAGGGACCGGCGGGCTTCAAGGCCAGGATCGACTACATCCATGTCGGCCTTCCCGGCCCGGACCGCCTCGGCCACCTCGTCTCGGCCCGCCGCGCGGGCGACGCCCCCGAGGACGGCACCTGGCCCTCCGACCACACGGCGGTCCTCGCGGAGCTCAAGGGCTGAATGACGCAACGACGCAACGACTCGACGGCTCACGCCCGGCGTCGCGCAACGATCACACGGTCCGACCCCCACGCCACGCAACGGCCGCGCCGTTCGCCCTGCCCGGCGGGGCGGGTGTCACAGGGGCCCGGCCGTGGGGCCGTCGGGGCGCCGGGCGCGCTGGTCGACGACGGCGCGGGCCACGGCGGCCGACTCCTCCGCGTCGAGGGTGCGCACGCCGTTCTCCGTGATCAGCATGATGAGCGGGTAGTACTTGCGGGTGAGGTCGGGGCCCCCGGTCGCGGTGTCCTCGTCGGCCGCGTCGTAGAGGGCCTGGACCGCGGCGGTGGTGATGTCGTCCGCGCTCATGTCCGGTCGGTACAGCTTCTTCAGCGCGCCCCTGGCGAACGGCGAGCCCGAGCCGGTGGCGGCGAACTCGCGCTCCTCGTGCGGGCTTCCCGCGACGTCGAAGGAGTAGATCCGCCCGCGCCCGGCGCCGGTGTCGTACCCGGCGAAGAGCGGGATGACGGCGAGGCCCTGCATCGCCAGGCTCAGGTTCCCCCGGACCATGGCGGTCAGCCGGTTGACCTTGCCGACCAGCGACAGGGAGACGCCTTCGACCTTCTCGTAGTGTTCGAGCTCCAGCTGGAAGAGGCGCACCATCTCCACGGCGATGCCGACCGTGCCGGAGATCCCGACGGCGGAGAACTCGTCGGCGGCCACGACCTTCTCCGCGTCGCGGTGGGCGATCATGTTCCCCTGGGTGATGCGCCGGTCGCCCGCGATCAGCACGCCGTCGGCGTACGTGGCGGTCACGATCGTCGTACCGTGCGGGATGTGCGCGGCCCGCCCCCCGGCCCCCGCGCCGGTCGGGGCCGTGAGGCGGGCGGGCAGCGCCTCGGGCACGTGGCGGGTGAGGAAGTCGAGGAACGACGGCGGGCCCGGCGCCAGGAACCCTGCGGGCAGCCGGCCCCAGTCGGAGACATCGGCAGTCATGGCTCTCCCCTTCCTGCTGCGAACTGCGACCCATCGTAGGCGTATCCCGTGGTGACCGCGCTGACTCCATGACGCCGGCCGCCGCCCCCGGAGGTTGCCCAACCGCTATCGAATGTAGTACTTCTTATACATGAGCGAGCAGGTGCACAACAGACTGTCCGTGCTGCGCGCGGAGCGGAACGTGACGCGGCGGGCGCTGGCGGAGGCGGTCGGGGTGCACTACCAGACGATCGGGCACATCGAGCGAGGGCAGTACAACCCGAGCCTCGACCTGGCGCTGCGGATCGCGGCGCACTTCGGCCTGCCCGTGGAGGCGGTGTTCTCCCTGGAGCCGTTCCGCCCGCTCACGGACGAGGTGTACGGGACGACGGGAAGGGACAGGTCATGACGGTTCAACCCACGCGGTACGACCGCGCGATGCTCGACGTGATGAACCGGGAGGAGCCGAGGAGCTGGCACGCCCGGCGGGGGCAGCGGCGGGTCTGGACGGTGGCGCACATGGCGCTGACCGTCGCGACACCCGCCGCCTTCCCCCTCGCCGGGGAGAACGCGGTGCTCCTGATCGCGCTCGTCGTCCCGCTGGTGCTGGCCTGGTGCGTGTGCACCGGCGTGCTCAACTCCTCCACGCGCGGGCTGCTCGAACTGCGCGCCCGCGTACTGGACGAGCGGCAGCTGGCCGAGCGCGGGCGCGTGCACACCGTCGCGCACCGGGCGCAGACGGGCCTGATGGCGGCCGGGCTCGGCGGTCTCGGCCTCGCCCACCTCGTCACCGACGGCGGCGTGGACCCGCTGGCCCCGGCCGCCGTGCTCGTCGGCCTCCTGCTGACGCACTGGCTGCTGCCCCTGTGGACGGCGGCCCTGCGGGCTCAGGACGAGCCGACGGCCGACGAGGAACCCGCCGGAACGACGGCCGGCTAGGACTCCGCCGGAACGACGGCGGGCTGAGGGCCCTGGCCGAGGAGGAGGTGCGCCAGCGCGGCCAGGTCCGGCAGGGGCTCGCGCGCCGCGCGGTCCTCGATCAGGCGGCGCAGCCCCGGCGTTCGGAGCCTCTCCGCCGTGCGCAGCGCCCACATGCGGACGCCCGGGTCCTCGTCGACCAGCAGCCGGGCCATCAGCTCGGCGGCCAGCTCCGGCTGGCGTTCGAGCGCGCCGGCCACGGCGACGCGGACCACCGGGTTGGGGTGGGCGAGGCCGCGGCGCAGGACGGGTCCTGCCCGGTCGGGCGCCAGGCGCCCGGCGTGCGCGATCGCCTCGGAGGCCGGCCCGAGG
The DNA here is from genome assembly GCF_001083795.1 of Streptomyces sp. SBT349. Taxonomy (GTDB): domain Bacteria; phylum Actinomycetota; class Actinomycetes; order Streptomycetales; family Streptomycetaceae; genus Streptomyces. The sequence goes on along the minus strand of NZ_LAVK01000243.1, from coordinate 5,339 downwards.
TCGGCGCCGTCCGCCCGCTCGATCAGGTCCTCCGTCGTGTCGGGTCCGGCCGGGGCCGGGGTCGGCCACCGCCGCCCCGCGAAGAGATACCGCATGGTGCGATCTCCTTTGTGCATACCGGGCGTAGAGCCTGGATTTCAGGCGTGCCCGGCGGATGGAGACATATACGGTATCCGGTGATTCTCCGATCGCGCAGCGGTTTCGCTCTCGCCCGTTGGGGTGGTTTGGCCCGGCGCGGGCCGGGCGGTCCCGGCCTCGGGACCGGCTCAGCGCGGGAGTTGGAAGTCGGCGACATGCAGCGGCGAGGGCGTGGTCCCGCTGGAACGCTCCTGGTAGAGGAAGGACAGCACGCCGTCCACGGCCACCCGCGTGCGGTCCACGACCACCTCGCCGAACGCTCTCCGCCCGCCGCCGTCGTACAGCAGCGACCAGTCGCTCCACCCGGAGGCGGCCGAGGCGGCGGCGATGCGGCCGTAGGGCATGACGGCGTAGGCGTTGTCGTGGGCGTCGAGGACGAGTTGGGATCGCTGGCTGGAGTTCATGGCGATCGGCACCTCCCTCTTGTGCCAGGCGCCGGAGCTGTCGCGGTGGATGTGGAACGGGCGGGCGTAGGCGACGCGTCCGCTCACGTAGTCGGTGACGCACTGCCCGAACCGGCCCGGGACATAGGAGATCAACGCGTGCGGCAGCCCGCCGGAGTCGACGGCCTGCGACTCCTGGTTCATCAGGGCGTGGTCGGGCCCCAGGGGATCCACGACCAGGCCGGCCGCGTTCACCCCGAGGGGCGCGGAGCCGGTGGAACCCACCCGCGCGCCGGCCGCGTTGGTCCAGGTCCTGCCGCGGTCGGCGGAGCGGACGTAGACGGTGTCGTGGTTGGTGAGGTCGGCGCCGCAGGTCACCGCGCCGTTCTGCTCGCGCCAGGTGCCGAAGACGTGCAGGGCGCCGTCGGCGCCGTAGTCCAGGCCGTGGAGGTAGAGGTTGCGGGCCGTACTCGTGCCGCGGGAGGTCGTGTAGGCGCCGGAGGCGGCGCTCCAGTGGCCGAGGTCGCTCCAGCGGTCGCCGTCGTACTCGGCGAGCGCGGCCTGGCCGTTGCCCGACACCCCGGCGCGGTAGGAGAGCTGGAGCCGGCCGTCGGGCGCGACGACGAACTGCGGGTAGGTGAACGCCGAGGTGAGGGCGGTGCCGTCGAGGCTCCGCTGCACCGGGCCGAGCACCGAGGGGTTCCATGCGTGGGAGGTCGGCGAACTCATCAGACCCGCCCCGGACTTGACGTAGAAGTAGCCGCTGCTGTGCGCGTCCATGACCAGGTGGAGGCGGCCGTCGGAGGGTGAGACCCCGGCGGAGATGACGTTGTGCGAGTTGTCGCTGCTGAGGGTGTGGCCGATCCGCGCGGTCTCCCAGTTCGAGGAGTCCTTGGCGCGGCGGGCGATCAGGGCGTTGCGGTCGGCGGTGTACCAGACGGCGTACTGGTGGCCGGCATGGGTGAGCAGGCCGTTCTTCTGGAAGGCGTTGTTGTTGACCAGGCCGTCGTAGGAGACGAAGTAGATGGCGGCCGGGTCGAGCAGGGTGGTGCCCCGGAGGGTGACCGAGGGGGCGGCGGCGGAGGCGGTGGCGCGGGCGCCGGGCAGACCGGTGAGGGCGGCGCCGAGGGCGCCGGCGACCAGGGTGCGGCGGCTCGGGACGAGGGACATGGCCGAACTCCTCTGAAAGGTTTCAATCCCAGTCCCGGGGGACGGTAGAAGCTCAGCCGGGAGCGGTCAAGACACGGCGCGCGCCGCTCTGCCGGCCGCGCGTCCCGCCCACCACAGGGCGGCGGCCCCCGTCGCGAGGCACCAGACGGCGTGCGCGGGGCGCACCGCGCCCAGGCCGCCGCCCGCGTCCGCGCCGGCGGACGCGGCGAACGGGGGCGCGAGCAGCGCGAGAACCACCAGGGGCCCCCGCAAGTACCACAGCGCGGCCTGCATCGGCCCGGTGTTGCCCAGGGGGGTGTCCGCGCCGATGAGGAGGTGGGTCGGCAGGACTCCGCGCGCGGCGCTCACCAGCGCCGCGCCGACCAGGGCCGGGACGCTCAGCAACAGGAGCACGGACGGCGCTTCCCAGGCTCGCGCGCCGGCGCCCACGCCCTCCGGCACCGTGGCGAGCGCTGACAGCGCAAGCAGCAGCAGCGCCGGCAGGATCGCGGCGGCCACCGCCCCGTGGCGCAGGGCGAGCCCGCCCGCGGTCCACGGCAGGTTGGCGCCCCGGCGCGGATCGTCGCTCTCCAGCCGTGCGGGCTCCAGGAGTTGGGCCGCCGCGAGGTAGCCGGCGGGCAGGGCCAGCAGGACGACCGAGGCCGGCGCCGTGCCCGCCCCTGCCGCGAGTACGGCGGCGCCGGACCAGAGCACCGCCCAGAGCGGGCGGCCGGGGGCGCGCAGCAGCGCGGTCGCGTCGCGCCAGGCGACCACGAGCGCCCGGGAGCGCGGCGCGGGAAGCGCGACGGCGCGCACGCCCGGTGCCATGGAGGCCCGCACGGTCGAACGCGCCTGGCGCAGGTCGAGCGCGTAGAGCGACGCGGTCACCCGCCGCGCGGTGCCTGCCTGGGCGCGCAGCACGCGCGCGGGGAGGGCGGGCACCGCCGAGACGGCCGCGGCGAGGGCGGCGGCCAGCGCGCCCGCGCTCAGCAGCGCGCCCAGGGCGCCCGCGGTCCAGCCGGTGCCCCCGGCGCACGCCACCAGCGGCAGCGCCGCCCAGCCCCAGGGCCCGGTCCACAGCGCGGCCGTGCCCGCCACGGCCTCCTCCCTCGCCACCGAGACGGCGGCCAGCACCACCAGCGCGGCGACGCCCCACCGGGCGGCGGCGAGGAGCCCCGCGGGCGCCCCCGGCGGCGCCGGGTGGCGCTGGACGAGGGTGCCGAGAGCCGTGCCCAGGAGCGCGGTGGCCGCTCCGGCCCAGGCCCCGGCCGCCACCGCGCCCCCCAGCGGCCCGCCGCCCGCCGCGTGCAGAAGGAGGCCGAGCACGCCGCCGAGCAGCGCCCCGGCCGCCGCCGAGAAGCAGGCGGAGGCCACGAACCGGGGCAGCAGCAGCCGTCGGCGGAGCAGCGGCTGCGGAAGCAGCCAGGTCACGGCCGCCGCGTCCAGCCGCACGGGTCCGCGCCAGGTGGCCTGGCGGGCCTGCGTCAGCAGGGCGCACGCGGCGAGTGCGGGCGCGGTGGCCGGGAGGGTGGCGAGCACCAGGTCGGCGGTCGGGCCGCGCAGGCTGCCGGACTCGGCCGCCCGCGCCGCGGCCAGCAGGTAGGGAACGCCCCAGGTGGCGCCGATGAGCAGCGTGCAGTAGACGGTGTAGGCGGTGCCGCGGCGGTCCCTGCGCCGCTGGCCCGCGCGCAGGGCGCGCAGATGGTCGAGGGTGTGTGCGGTGCGTTCGCGCGCCGGATCGTGCGACGTGAGGGAGCGCGTCACCGGCTGCCCTCGGGCGCCGGCGCGCCCACGTGGTCCACGTGGTCCAGCGTCCACACGGTCCCTGCCCAGGTGATCCGTCAGGCGCCCCTCGGCCAGTACGAACGCCCGGTCGGCGGCCTCGTCGGCGAGCCCCCGGTCATGCGTCGCCAGCAGCACCGCCGTGCCGCCCGCGGCGGCCTCCGCGAGGCGGCGCGCCAGCGCGCGGCGCGCCGCGACGTCGAGCCGCTGCTCCGGCTCGTCCAGGATCAGCAGCCCGGCGGGGCGGACCCAGGCCGCGGCCAGGGCGAGCAACTGCGTCTGCCCGGAGGAGAGTTCGGCGGGTCTGGCCTCGGCACGGCCGGTGAGGCGGTGCTCGGCGAGGGCGCGTTCGACCGCCGCGTCCGCCGCCGCGCCCAGGCCGTGGGCCAGGGCGACCAGGGCCAGGTGCTCGCGGACGGAGAGGTCCGGGTAGCAGGCGCCCGACTCCAGGACGGTCGCCACCGCCGCCCTGAAGCCCGGGTCGTCCTCGGAGGCCGCGGCGCCCCGGAACGTCACGGTGCCCCCGGAGGGACACTCCCGCCCGGCCGCGAGCCGCAGCAGCGTGGACTTGCCCGAGCCGTTCTCGCCGAGCAGCGCCACGCACTCGCCCGGCGCCACCTCCAGCGCGACGGCGTCGAGGACCCGGCGGGCGCCGTAGCCGTGGGACACGCCGTCCAGCCGCAGCACGGTCTCCGCGGCCTTCCCGCCGCCGGGCCGCTCGCGCCGCCGCCACCACCCGGGCGGGCGGAGGCGGCCCGCCGAGCGGGCCCCCCCGGGACCACCGCGCCCGCCTCCGGTGTCCCGTCCGTCCCGTGCACGCCGCACTCCCGTCCCTCCTCAGGCTCTCCCCCGCGCTCCCTCCAGCATGCCTGGCCGCCCCCGAAGGCCGACCGCCGCCTCCGCACCCGGGGCGGGCGCCGCACAGGGCCCGCACCAGGCGCCGCACCGGCCACCGCACCGGGCCCCGCACCGGCCGGGACGGTCGCACGCGGGAGTCGGGCGGGCGCCGAGCGGGCGCGCGGGTATGCGCGCGCACCGCGCAAGAGGGATGCAGTACGTTCCCCTCATGGCCCAGCCCGTGAAGTCGCCCGTCAGGCCCCAGTCCTCCTCGACCCAGCGCCTGAAGGTGCGCCGCAGGCTCGCCGCCGCGGCGATGGAGCTCTTCGAGGCCAAGGGGTACGAGGCCACGACGGTGGACGAGATCGCCGCCACGGCGGGGGTCGCGCGGCGCACCTTCTTCCGGCACTTCCGCTCCAAGGAAGAGGCGATCTTCCCCGACCACGACGACACGCTGGTGCGCGCGGAGGCCGTGCTGGAGGCCGCTCCCCCGCTGGAGAACCCGATCGACACGATCTGCCGCGGGATCAGGGAGGTCATGAAGATGTACACGGCATCCCCCGCCGTCTCCGTGCAGCGTTACAAGCTCACCCGCGAGGTGCCCGCGCTGCGGGAGCGGGAGATCGCCTCGGTGGCCCGGTACGAGCGGCTCTTCACGCGCTATCTGCTGGGCCAGTTCGACGAGCACTCCCCGCACGACGGGGACGAGCCGCTGCTGGCCGAGGTCGCCGCCGCCGCCGTGGTCACCGCGCACAACCACGTGCTCCGGCGCTGGCTCCGCCGGGACGGCCAGGGCGATGTCGCGACCGAGCTCGACCACGCGTTCGCCATCGTCCGGCGCACCTTCGGCGCGCTGCCCGCGGGTGTCGAGGCCGCGCCCGCGGCCGTGTCCTCGCCGCAGGGCGAGGTGCTGGTGACGGTGGCCAGGACGGATGCCCCGCTGGGCGAGGTCATGCGCACCATCGAACAGGCCCTGCACGGCCGCACCCAGCACGAACGCGCCTGAGCCCGGCGCGCGCCCCCGTTCCGCGCGCCGCCCCCGTTCCACAC
>NZ_LAVK01000242.1 GCF_001083795.1 Streptomyces sp. SBT349 | reverse complement strand
GTGGGGTCGGGGCTGTATTGGGCCGGGACCGTTCTCGGTGGGGAACGCGCCGCCGTGTGGGCCGCGGTGGCGGGCGCCGTGGGCCTCGCGCGGACCGTTCTCGGTGGGAGCGGGTCGGGGGGTGGGGTCAGGGTTGTATCGGGCCGGGGATGTCGGCGCGGGAGTCGTCTTCCGTGCGCGCCTCGTTCTCCTCGGCCAGGTACATCAGCGCCACCGCGAGGTCGTCCGGGGTCAGCGGTTCGCCTTCGGTCTCCGGCGGGTTCAGGTTCAGCGCGGAGCCGCCGGTGAGGGCCAGGCCGAGGGGGAGCGCGGGGGCGTCCTCGGCGGAGAACTGCGCCAGGTCCACCGACGCGTTCGCCAGCACCCCGTTCCTGATCGACAGGCGCGAGGTCACCGTCGCGCCCGGGTCGGCGGGCTCGTCGGCCAGCGGGGGGAGGCCGAAGCGCGCGCCCTGCTCGTTCAGCAGGGTCAGCAGCGGCTCCACGGCCTGGTGCGCCTCGCCCGCGGGCATGCGCACGTCGATCAGCTCCGCGCCCCGCTCCTCGCCCGCGTCGCGCAGGGACGCGCTGGAGCGCAGCGTGGCCTCCGCGCGGTCGGCCGCGTCCCACAGCGTCTCGGGGTCGAGCAGCTCCGCCGCGTCGGTGAGCGCGCCCGCCGCCGCGTCGGCCGTGCCGGTGGGGACGCCGCCGTGCTCGCTCAGGGCGTCGGCGTACGCGTCGGCCTCGAACGGCTCGACCTGGACCCACTCGCCCTGGAGCGCGAGCGCCGCCGTGCCCAGGGACGCGGGCAGCCCCGCGGCGTCCCGTTCGAAGCGCTCGGCCGCCGAGACCGCCGCCTCGCCGCCGCCGTACACGTCCTCGATGACGGCCTCCCCGCCCAGGCGGACATAGGTCGTGCCTTCGAGCTGCTTCACGCCCGCCACGTCGCGCCCGCCGAAGTTGACCGTCATCGCGCCGCTGAGCGGGTCCCCGGCCTCCAGGTCGTTCAGCGCGACCTCGTCCGCGGGACGGCCCAGCGAGACGGTGAGTTCGAGGTCGGCCAGCAGCCGCGCCTGGGCGTCGGTCGGCTCCCGCGCGCCGGTGCTCACCAGGTAGTCGTGGATCTGCTCCGGCGTCGCGTCCACCGTCGCCACGACGGTGACGCCCTCCCACGCGAGCAACCGCTCCGCGGCGTCGGAGATCTCAAGCCCGGCACGGGCGTTCTGCACCACCTGGCAGGCCCCCGCGGTGGTGGCGAGGACCGCGACGCCGCCGAGGGCGCTCAACCGCATGTAAAACCGGCGGGTACCGATGGCTTCACTCCTGCCTGTCCGTGGGGGTGACTCGGGTCCAGTGTCCACCGGTCAGAACGTACCGGGCACGCGGGGCGTCGTCTGTGGCCGAGGCGTCACCGTCCGGTAAGCGGCTTGTTAGCCTCGGTGCATGCGCCAGCCATGGATCGTCGGGGTCTCGGGGGCCTCGGGGACCCCCTACGCCGCTGCCGTGCTCCGCGGGCTGCTGGCCGCGGGGGAGTCCGTCGACCTGGTGGTCAGCCGGGCCGCCCGGTTGACGCTGCTCGACGAGACGGGCGACCCGCTCCGCGACGCGCACTGGGCGGAGGACCTGCGGGCGTGGCTGGCGCGCGGGGCGGACGGGAAGCGGGGGGTGTTCGACGCGGATGTCTCGGCGGTGCGGTACTGGCCGGCCGGGGACCTGGCCGCGGGGCCCTCGTCGGGCTCGTACCCGGTCAAGGGCATGCTCATCGTGCCCGCTTCCACGGAGGCGGTGGCCGGGGTGGCGCTCGGTCTCTCCAAGGACCTGCTGCAACGGGCCGCGAGCGTCACGCTGAAGGAGCGCAGGCCGCTGGTGGTCGCCGTCCGCGAGACGCCGTTGAACGGGCAGACGCTGCGGCACCTGGTGACGCTGGACGACGCGGGCGCCGTGGTGTTGCCCGCGGCTCCCGCGTTCTACGCCGGGGCCACCCACATCCAGGACCTGGTGGACTTCGTCGCCGGGCGGGCGCTGGACGCGGCGGGCGTGGAGCACCGGCTGTACGCGCGGTGGCGCGGCCGGCTCGGGGGCGGGGCGTCCGGCGAACGGTGATCCCGCCGTTCAGCCCAGCCATCGTGAGGCCGCCGGGCGTGAATGCCTTAGATTCGTCTGTGCAGTGGACCATGGGGACGAGAAAGGCGCGGGCGACGATGGACGCGGTGGACAGACAGCTCATTCAGGCGCTGCGTGAGAACGGGCGTGCCTCGTACGCCGAGTTGGGCCGCCTCGTGGGGCTCTCGGGGCCCAGCGTCACCGACCGCATCAACCGCCTGGAGGCGGCCGGCGTGATCACCGGCTACCGGGCGACGGTGGACGCGCGCTCGCTGGGGCTCGGCGTCACCGCGCTGATCGGCATCTCGCTCTCGGACGCGGTGGACCACGAGGAGGTCGCGTCCCGGCTGCGGGAGCTGCCGGAGATCGAGGACTGCTGGTTCATCGCGGGGAACGACTCGTACATGCTCAAGGTCAGGGCGAGCGACGTGGACGGCCTGGAGCGGACGATCCGGCGGTTGTCGGGCACCAAGGGCGTCTCGCGAACCAGGACGACCATCGTCCTGTCGACCAAATGGGAGAACCGGGTCGGCGACCTGCCCGACGACGCGCAGGCGTAGTCTCGATCAGGTCGGCGAGACGGCGAGGAGGCGCGGTTGCGATGGACGCTGGGCTGAAGCGGGAGCTCGAGGAGAAGGTCCTGGCCGGGGAGCGGCTGAGCCGGGAGGATGGCGTCGCGCTCTACGCGTCGGACGACCTGGCCTGGCTCGGCGGCCTCGCGCACGAGGTGCGGACGCGGAAGAACGGCGATGTCGTCTACTTCAACGTCAACCGCCACCTCAACATGACGAACGTGTGCACCGCGTCCTGCGCGTACTGCTCGTTCCAGCGCAAGCCGGGCGAGAAGGACGCGTACACGATGCGCATCGAGGAGGCCGTGCGGCTGGCCCAGGCCATGGAGGGCGAGGCGCTCACCGAGCTGCACATCGTCAACGGCCTGCACCCGACGCTGCCGTGGCGGTACTACCCGCGCTCGCTGCGGGCGCTGAAGGAGACGCTGCCGGACACGGTGTCGCTCAAGGCGTTCACGGCGACCGAGATTCACCACTTCGAGACCATCTCGGGTCTGAGTGCCTCCGAGATCCTCGACGAACTGATCGACGCCGGGCTCGAATCGCTCACCGGCGGCGGCGCGGAGATCTTCGACTGGGAGGTCAGGCAGCACATCGTCGACCACCGCACCCACTGGGAGGACTGGTCGCGCATCCACCGGCTCGCGCACTCCAAGGGCCTGAAGACGCCGTGCACCATGCTCTACGGCCATGTCGAGGAGCCCCGCCACCGCGTCGACCACGTGCTGCGGCTGCGTGAACTCCAGGACGAGACCGGCGGGTTCCAGGTCTTCATCCCGCTCCGTTACCAGCACGACTTCGTGGACATGAAGGACGGCAAGGTCCGCAACCGGCTCCAGGCGCGCACCACCATGGCCACCGGTGCCGAGGCGCTGAAGACGTTCGCCGTCTCCCGGCTCCTGTTCGACAACGTGCCCCACGTCAAGGTCTTCTGGGTGATGCACGGCGTGCAGACCGCGCAGCTCGCCCTCCAGCACGGCGCCGACGACATGGACGGCTCGGTCGTCGAGTACAAGATCACCCACGACGCGGACAACTTCGGCACCCCCGACAAGCTCACCAGGGACGACCTGCTCCAGCTCATCCGCGACGCCGGGTTCCGCCCGGTCGAGCGGAACACGCGCTACCAGGTCGTGCGCGAGTACGACGGCCCCGACCCCGACCGCCGCGACTCCCCCCAGCCGATGCGGGTGTGAGATGAGCGACCTGCGAACGGCGGCGCCCCGCCGCCGCCCACCGGGCCCCGGCGCCGGGCTTCGCTACGTGCTCGACCCGCCCATGACGCCCGACCTGCGCGACGGCCTCGCGACCCTGTGGGCGGACGTGACCAACGCCGGGGGCGCGGTCGGCTTCCTGCCGACCGTGACCCCGGAGGACGTCCAGCCCGACCTGCGCAAGCACCTGGTCGCCATGGCCGAGGGCACCACCCGGCTGCTCGTCGGCGCCACCGAGCACGGCCGCCCGGTGGCCACCGCGTTCTTCTCGCTCAACACCCACCGCCTGATGCGGCACTGGGTCTGGCTCAAGACCGTCATGGTCCACCCCGGGTGGCAGGGCCGCGGGCTGGGCCGGGAGCTGATGGCCGCCGCTTCGAGTGCCGCGCGCTCCATCGACCCGGGCGTCACCGGCATACGCCTCACCTGCCGGGGCGGCCTCGGGCTCGAACGGTTCTACGCCTCCTGCGGCTACCACGAGGTCGGCCGGGTCCCCGACGCGATCATGGTGGGCGGGGACGAGTTCCGCGACGACGTCATCCTGTGGCTGCCGCTCGCCTGAGGCCCCCGGCCCGGGGCCCGCGCGGCCCAGCCGCCCGCGCGCGGGCGCGCGCCCGGCCTGTGCTTGACTGGAAGGACGGAACGGTGAAGGGCACGAGCGAAGGAGGAACCCGGACCGTGCGCAGCTTCCTCAGCCACCCGGCGCTCCGCTACACCGGCATGCGCTTCGGTGTCTTCGCGGTCTGCTTCGTCGTGATCGCGGCCCTCGCCTACATCGGGGTGCTCCCGGAGTCCGTCGGCACCGCCAACCCCCTCTGGCTCGCGCTGCTGGCCATCGTCGTCTCCGCGCCCATCTCCCTGGTGGTGCTGCGCGCCCAGCGCGACGCCATGTCCGAGCAGGTCGCCGCCGGCGTGGACCGGGCCAAGGAGCGGCTCAACGCCAACCGCGCCATGGAGGACGACACCCGCTGACCCCCGCGGGTCCAGGGTGATCTCCCTCACATGCGCCGCTCGCCACCCGGGCCGGGAATCGTTTTCCGGAATCGCGCGTTGTCTCTTCCCGGACTTCCGCTTCGGCCCATGACGCGTCATGTGAGGGGTGCTACCGTGCTGGACATGTACACCGCAGTCGCGCGCCCCCGCATCCTCACGAGCGTCCCGCTCGTGGCGCGCCTGCATGTCGACCTCTGTCGCTGCCTGAGCGCGGCCTGTCGCTGACATCCCCGCTTCCCCCGCCGGATCGGCGCCACTTCCGCACGCCCGCGCATCAGCCGGCGCGCACACCTTCACCCCCCTCGTTCTCCTGACCGGAGTGTGCCTGTGTCCTCCTCGTCCCCAACGCCGCCCGCGTCCCCCGCCCCGGACGCGAACGCCACGCCCGCCGCGGTGCGGCGGCGCCCGCCGCTGGCCCTGCCGCCGTTCTGGGCGCAGATACTCCTCGGCCTGGTCCTCGGCGTCCTCTTCGGCTGGATCGCCCGCAACTGGAACGTCGACTGGCTCAGCCGCACGCTCGACGAGATCGGCGGCATCTTCGTCCAGCTGCTCCAACTGGCCGTCGGCCCCCTGGTCTTCTTCGCCATCGCGATCTCGATCACCAACCTGCGCAACGTCTCCAACGCCGCCAGGCTCGCCGGCAGGACCCTGCTGTGGTTCCTGGCCACCTCGCTGATCGCCGTCGCCATCGGCCTGACGATCGGCCTGCTGACCAACCCGGGCGACGGCACGGGCCTCACGCCCGCCGACGGCGCCGCCCCGGAGACCGAGGGCTCCTGGCTGGACTTCCTCACCGGCATCGTGCCCACGGACGTGGTCACCCCGTTCGCCGACCTCGAAGTCCTCCAGATCGTCTTCATGGCCGCCGTCGTCGGCGTCGCCGCCCTCCGCCTCGGCGACCGGGCCGCGCCCCTGATCAGCTTCGGCGAGACCGTGCTCGAACTGCTCCAGAAGGCGCTGTGGTGGGTCATCCGCCTCGCCCCGCTGGGCAGCCTCGGCCTCATCGGCCGTTCCATCGACCAGTACGGCTGGGACCTGCTCGGCGACTACGCCACGTTCACCGTGGACGTCTACATCGGCTGCGCCCTGGTGCTGTTCGGCGTCTACCCGCTGCTGCTGCGCTCGGTGGCCGGCGTCAGCCCGCTGCGCTTCTTCCGCGCCGCGTGGCCCGCGATCCAGCTGGCGTTCGTCTCCCGCTCCTCGATCGGCACGCTGCCCGTCACCCAGAAGGTCACCGAACGGCTCGGCGTCCCGCGCGAGTACACCTCGTTCGCCGTGCCGCTGGGCGCGACCACCAAGATGGACGGCTGCGCCGCGATCTACCCGGCCCTCGCCGCGATCTTCGTGGCGGAGATCTTCGACGTCAGTCTGGGCCTCCAGGACTACGTCCTGATCGCATTCGTCTCGGTGATCGGCTCCGCCGCCACGGCGGGCCTGACCGGCGCCACCGTGATGACCACGCTGACCCTCTCCACCCTCGGCCTCCCGCTGGAGGGCGTGGGCCTGCTCCTGGCGATCGACCCCATCCTGGACATGGTCCGCACGGCGACGAACGTCGCCGGACAGGCCGTGGTGCCGGTGATCGTCGCCTCGCGGGAGAAGATCCTCGACCGGGAGGCGTACGACAGCGCGACGAGCTTCGACTTCGATCAGCTCGACTCGGAGCCCCGCCGCGACGAGGTGAAGACCGCGGCGTAGCGCCCTGTCCGAGGGGGCCGCGCCTGACCGGTGCCCCGGCCGGGACCTCGTCCCGCGCCGGGGCACCGGCATTCCCCCGCGTGGGGGGCGCGGAATCGTGCCCCGGGGGCGTATGGCAGCGCGTGGGGGTGTGGGCGCGGTGACCTGGCCGGTGAGCGCGTAGAGGAGGCGCAGGTGGGGAGGGGGGAGTGACGGGAGCACGCTTCGTGCGCCCCATGACCCCCCCGTGTGTTCGCGTGAACCCCCCTGTGAACGTTTCGCGAGTGCCCTCCTTGGCCCTTGACTGGATACCTCGTCAGGGGGAGGGAGAACGTGATGACATCACCGGACACGCGCGTCGAGCACACGGCCGACCGGGTCCGCTCCGTCTCGGTCCTCGCGGATCACCCCGGGGCTCCGTCCGCGGCACGGCGGGCGGTGCGCCGGGCGCTGGTGGAGTGGGGGCTGGCGTGGCTCGCCGACGATGTCGAGCTCTGCGTCTCGGAGTTGGTGGGCAATGTGGTCCTGCACGCCAAGGGGGTGCCCGGGGAGCGGGTGGCCGTCCTCGGCCTCCGGTCCTCGCCCGACTGGCTGATCCTGGAGGTCTCCGACCAGGATCCGACGCCCCCCACGCTCCCGGCCGCCCAACTGCCGCTGTCCGACAGCGGGCGCGGCCTCTTCATCGTCCACTCCCTCGCGGACGCGACCTGGTGGGCCCCCCGGGACCCCGGCGGCAAGAGCGTGCTCTGCCGCTTCGACCTCGACCGGCGGCCGTCCCTGCGCTCGGCCCCATGACGCCCGCTCGCGCGGGCGGGCACGGAAAGGGGGCGATTTCACGTCACGGTGCGGTCTCGGAGGGCGGCGGAAACCCGTTCCTCGCGATCTTCGCGTGGCGGTCCGGTGAAACTCCCGGTCAACGGGGTTCCGAGCAGGCAGACTTCAGGGATCCCCCAGTTCAGGGCCGCACCGGGAGGGCCGACCCATGGCACGCACGCGCACCGAGGACACGGCATCCCCGCCGCGCCTCGTCCGACCGGAGCTCCACCGCGAAAACGGGGTGGTCACCGGCGCGTTCGTGCCCGCCGCCGCTCTCGCCGTGCGGCAGGGAAGCCTCGCCGACATCCCGTTCCTCAACGCCTACGAGGCGCCGGACACCGTCGCTCTCAGCCGCCGCCACCGGGACGGCGCATGGCGCGATATCACCTGTGCCGAGTTCGCCGCCGAGGTGACCGCGGTCGCCAAGGGGCTCATCGCCCACGGACTGCGGCCCGGCGACCGGCTGGCCATCATGTCCCGCACGCGGTACGAGTGGACGCTCCTCGACTTCGCCGCCTGGGCCGCCGGGCTGATCACCGTGCCCGTCCACCCCACCTCGCCCGCGCACGAGGTCGGCTGGATCCTGCGCGACGCCGGGGTGCGGGCGTGCGCCGTCGAGGGCGTGGAGGAGGCGCGCACGCTCAGCGCGATCCGCCAGGACCTGCGCGACCTGGAGCACCTGTGGCAGCTGACCGCCATATCGGGCGACGAGCGCAGCCCCATCGGCCAGATCTCGGCCGCGGGGCACGAGGTCGCCGATGCCGCCGTCGCCGAGCGCCGGGGCCTGCTCGACCCCTGGCGCGCGGCCACCCTCGCCTACACCTCGGGCACCACCGGCGACCCCAAGGGCTGTGTGATCACCCACGGGAACCTGTTCGCCGAGGTCGACAACGCCATCGAGGCGCTGGACCCCCTCTTCCGCCCGGAGAGCGAGGAGCCCGCGGCCACGCTGCTGTTCCTGCCGCTGGCCCATGCGCTGGGCCGCGCCGTCGCGATCGGCTGCGTGCGCGCCCGCGTGCGCCTGGGGCACGCGCCCAGCGTGCGGACCGAGGACCTCCTCGCCGACCTGGCCGGGTTCCGCCCGACCTTCCTGTTCGCGATCCCGCACCTGCTGGAGCGGGTCTTCGACAGCGGCAGGGCCGCGGCGGAGAAGTCGGGCAGGGGCGGCTCGTTCGACCGCGCGGCCCGCGTCGCGCGACGGTTCGGCGCCGCCTCGGAGGCCGGGCGCCACGGTGAGGCCGGCGGACCCGGGATCGGCCTGCGCGCGGCCCGTTCCCTCTACGACCCCCTGGTCTACCGGCGCGTGCGGGCGGGCCTCGGCGGGAACCTGCGGCACGTCGTCAGCGGTGGCTCCCCGCTCGGACGGCGGCTCGGCACCTTCTTCGAGGGCACGGGCGTCTCCGTGTACGAGTCCTACGGCCTGACCGAGACCACCGCCTCGGCCACGGTCACACCGCCCGGCGCCCCGCGCCTCGGCACGGTGGGCTGGCCCGTGCCGGGCACCGCGATCGGTATCGCCGCCGATGGCGAGATCGTGGTCCGGGGCCCCCAGGTCTTCGCGGGCTACTGGGACGCGGAGCGGCAGGCGGTGCTGCCCGCGACCGACGCCGAGGGCTGGCTGGCCACCGGCGACCTGGGCACCCTGGACGAGGACGGCTATCTCACGATCGTGGGTCGCAAGCGCGACGTGATCGTCACCGCGGCGGGCGAGCCCGTCGCCCCGGAACGGCTGGAAGAGGCCCTGCGCGCCGACCCGTTGATCGGCAACTGCCTGGTCGCGGGCGAGGGGCGCCCCTTCCTCGTCGCCCTGCTCACCCTCGACCGGGAGGCCCTGGCGAGCTGGCGGGAGCCGGCCGACCGCCGCAGGACGCCCCCGGAGGAGCTGGTCGCCGACCCCGAGTTGCTCGACCGGCTCCAGCGCGCCGTGGACGAGGTCAACGCGGGGGTCCACCCCGCCGAGAGGATCCACCGCTTCCGGGTGCTGCCGCGGGGCTTCACCGAGGCGTCGGGGCATGTGACCCCCTCGTTCACCCTGCGGCGGGACGAGATTCTGCGGGACTTCGGCGACGAGATCGACGCGCTCTACCGGGAGAGCGAGTGGGTGTGAACGCGCCGGGGCACGGCCTGGAGTTGGGGCCGCCGGTCTCCGTGGTGGACGGCGGCGAGCCCTCCGAGCGCGTGGCCGAACGGGTCGCCGCCGCGCTGTCCTGACGGCCCCGGGACAGGCCAAGGCCCCCGCCCGGGAGGGACGGGGGCCGAGGTGATCGTGGCCGTCGGCCGTCTGAGAGCTGGTGGCGTCAGACGACTGAGACGTTCTCCGCCTGGGGGCCCTTGGGTCCCTGGGTGACGTCGAAGGTCACGGTCTGGCTCTCCTCAAGAGAGCGGAAACCGTTGGCATTGATCGCGGAGTAGTGAACGAAGACATCGGGGCCGCCGCCATCCTGGGCGATGAAGCCAAAGCCCTTCTCGGCGTTGAACCACTTGACGGTTCCGGTAGCCATAAGCCCTCCTTGGGCCTAAAAAAGGGTTGCCCTGCTCCAGAACCTACAAATGAAGCCTGAAAACGACGAAAGCCCGCGGTCACATGCTCCGCAGGCTCGTACTGCAAGGGAAACCAAACTGCAACTCGCGGTGAGCCTAGCACGGGGTGTGCACCGCCGGAAGGGTAGAGATCACCCACCCGGATGACCCTTCCCTGACCGACGGAGTGCACGACCTGAGGCGTACCCTCCCAAGGGTGACTACACACCACAGGTTCCGCCCTCGTGTCGGCCACATCCAGTTTCTCAACTGTCTGCCGCTCTACTGGGGGCTCGCCCGCAGCGGCAGTCTGCTGGACCTGGAGCTCACCAAGGACACCCCGGAGCGGCTCGGCGAGGGCCTGGTCCGCGGGGACCTGGACATCGGCCCGGTCTCCCTGGTCGAGTACCTGCGCCACGCGGACGAACTGGTGGCGCTCTCCGACATCGCGGTGGGCTGCGACGGCCCGGTGATGTCCTGCATGATCGTTTCGCAGGTGCCCCTCGACCGCCTCGACGGCGCACGCGTCGCGCTGGGTTCGACCTCGCGCACCTCCGTGCGCCTGGCCCGGCTGCTCCTCGGCGAGCGCCACGGGGTGACCCCGACCTACTTCTCCTGCCCCCCCGACCTGGGCCTGATGATGCAGGAGGCGGAGGCCGCCGTCCTCATCGGGGACGCGGCGCTGCGTGCCTCGCTCCACGACGCGCCCCGCCTCGGCCTGGAGGTCCACGACCTCGGCGAGATGTGGAAGGAGTGGACGGGGCTGCCGTTCGTCTTCGCGGTCTGGGGAGTGCGCCGCGACTACCTGGCCCGCGAGCCGGAGACGGTGGCGGAGGTGCACCGGGCGTTCCTGGAGTCGCGCGACCTGTCCGTCGCCGAGGCCGGCAAGGTCGCCGAGCAGGCCGCCCGCTGGGAGGACTTCGACGCCGCGGTGCTGGAGCGCTACTTCACGACCCTGGACTTCCGCCTCGGCGCCGCGCAGTTGGAGGGGATCGGGGAGTTCGCCCGCCGCGTCGGGTATGCCGACCAGGCGTCCCGCGTGCGACTGCTGGATCCGCCCGGGGGCCGCTGATGCAGCCGCTGTCGCACGACGACCCCGCCGCCGTCGGCCCCTACCGGCTGCTCGGGCGGCTGGGCCAGGGCGGGATGGGCCGGGTGTACCTGGGGCGCAGCGCCGGTGGCCGCACGGTCGCCGTGAAGGTGGTGCACGGGCAGATCGCCGCGGACGGCAGTTTCCGCGCCCGCTTCGCCCGCGAGGTGGAGGCCGCGAGGCGGGTGGGGGGCGACTGGACGGCGCCCGTGCTGGACGCCGACCCCGACGCCCCCGTGCCGTGGGTGGCCACCGGCTACGTGGCCGGGCCCGACCTGCACCGGGCGGTGACCGTTCACGGGCCGCTGCCGCCGCCCACCGCGCTGGCGCTCGGCGCCGGGCTCGGCGAGGCGCTGGCCGCCGTGCACGAACACGGCCTGGTCCACCGGGACGTCAAGCCGTCCAACGTGCTGCTGTCCCTGGAGGGGCCGCGGCTGATCGACTTCGGCATCGCCAGGGCCAGCGACTCGACGGCCCACCTGACCGCCACCGGCGTCACGGTCGGCTCGCCCGGCTACATGTCGCCCGAGCAGGTCACCGGCGGCGCCATGGGCCCGGCCTCCGACATCTTCTCCTTCGGCGCGGTGCTGGCCTTCGCCTCGGGTGGCGAGGCGCCGTTCGGAGGGACCAGCCCGGCGCACCTGCTGTACCAGGTGGTGCACGAGGAGCCCCGGCTCGACGCGGTGCCCGGGGAGCTGCGGGAGCTGGTCACCGCCTGCCTGGCCAAGGACCCGGCCGAACGCCCCTCGCCGCGCGACGCGGCGCGTGCCTGCGGCGGGGAGGCGGGGGCCGCGGGCCTGGTCGCCGCGGGATGGCTGCCGCGGCCCGTGGTGGAGGAGGTCAGCCGCCGCGCGGTCGACCTGCTGAACCTCGACATGGAGGCGCCCCCGCCCGCGACGCCCACACCGTCCTACGCCTCGCCGTACGCCACGCCCTACCCCACGTCGCCCGCCACGCCCTACGCGACGCC
>NZ_LAVK01000241.1 GCF_001083795.1 Streptomyces sp. SBT349 | reverse complement strand
GCCTGGGGGCGGGCGGTTCGGGGACGGTGGGCCGCTGGGCCAGCAGGGCGGCGATCTTCTCCAGGGAGGCGGCGGCCGACTGGTAGGCATCGGCGACCCCGCCGAGCTTGAGGGGATGGTCGTAGAGCTGCCGCAGGTAGAGGACGGCAGCGGCGAACACGCCCAACTCCAGTCCGCCGGAGACGACCCGGGAGGCACCCCACATCACCAGGGCGGCGACGGCGACGTTGGCGACCAGCCGCGATGAGGTGACGTAGCGGGCCATTTCCAGGCCGGCCTCGCCGTTCGTCCGCCGGTGCTCCCCGTTGAGGGCGGCGAAGGCGGCGCCGTGGGGGCGTTCGCGCTGGTACGCCTGGATCGTGCGGATGCCGCCCAGGGTTTCGGCGAGTCTCGCGACGACGGCCGCCATCGCGCTCGACCTCCTGCGATAGACGCGCATCGAACGGCGCCGGAAGGACCGCATGGTCCAGGCGAGCGGCCCCATGACGAGCACCGCGGCCAGGCCCAGCGGCCAGTCGAGGTACAGCAGCGCCGCCGTGATGGAGGCGGTGGACACGGCGGCGGTGACGATCGCCGCCAGCCCCTCGTCGAGCAGGCCGCGCAACACCTCGACGTCCGTGGTGATCCGGGAGGTGAGGCGGCCCGAGGTGTAGCGCTCGTGGAAGTCCAGGCTCAGTCTCTGGGCGTGCCCGAACATGCGGACCCGCAGGTCGAGCAGCATGTCCTGGCCGATGCGGGCGGAGACCGTGACGAAGGCGTACTGGAGGGCACCGGAGGCCACCACACACAGCAGGTAGCCGATCGCGACCGCGGTCATCGGCCCGCGGTCGCCCGTTCGCCAGGCCGGCACCGCCCGGTCGATCGTGTAGGCCACCAGCAGCGGGCCCGCCAGCGCCGCCCCCCGCTGGAGCACCACCAGGGCGCCGGCCAGCCGGAGGCGGCGCACGTGCGGGCGCAGCAACGACGCCAGCAGCGACCGGGCCGCTCCCTCGGGGGCGGGGAGCGCGTCCTCCCCGAACGGGTCGCCGCTGTGCCCGGCGCGTGGCCGCCCGGCGCCCGGGCGGGTCATCGCGCGCCGTCCCCGCCGGCCGCGAACGCGCTCATCAGGGAGGTGTACTCCGCGCACGTTCGCAGGAGATGGTCGTGGGTCCCGACGGCGGCGATCCGGCCGCCGGACAGGAGGGCGACCCGGTCGGCGAGCAACACGGTGGACGGCCGGTGCGCGACGACCAGGGCCGTCGTGGTGGCCAGGACCCGCCGCAGCGCCGCCTCGACGAGCGCTTCCGTGTGGATGTCGAGGGCTGAGAGCGGATCGTCCAGGACGAGCAGGCGGGGCCGGCCGACGATGGCACGAGCCAGCGCCAACCGCTGGCGCTGGCCGCCGGACAGGCTCATGCCCTGCTCGCCGACGTGGGTCAGCGCACCGTCCGGGAGAGCCTGGACGAAGCCGTCCGCCCGCGCGATGCCCAGGGCCCTGGCGAGATCCGCCTCGTCGGCATGGTCGGCCCCCAGCAGCACGTTCTCGGCGACCGTCGTGGAGAAGAGCGTGGGCTCCTCGAAAGCGACGGAGACCTGACGCCGCGACTCGGCGCGCGTCAGTGCCGTGACGTCCACCCCGTCCAGCAGAATCCGGCCGCCGGTCGGCTCGTGCAGCCGGGGCACCAGGGCGACCAGGGTGCTCTTGCCGCTGCCGGTGGCACCCACCAGGGCCACGGTCTCGCCGGGCGCGATCCGCAGGCTGACGCCCCTCAGCATGGCCGGCTCGCCCGGCGGCGCGTCCGGGTAACGGAATTCCACGCCCTCGAAGACCAGCTCCGCCGCGGTCGCCTCGGACCCGGCCTTCGTGCCGGCCCCCGCTGGACCCGCGAGGGGACGCGCCCGTGCGTCGTCGGCGGGGGCGGGCTCGTCCATCACCTCGACGTAGCGGTCGGCCGCGGTCGCCGCGTCGACGCTCATCGCCAGCAGCGATCCGGTCGACGCCACCGCCGGGCGCAACTCCATCGCCATGGCGAGGAAGGCCAGGAGCGTCCCGGCCGACAGATCGCCCTCCGCCACCTCCACCGCGCCCAGCACCAGCACGGCCCCCAACGACGCGTCCGGCAGCACCGCGAGCAGTGCCGTCAGGGCCGCCAGCAGGCGGGCCTTGGCCAGTTCCGCGCCCCGCATCCGGACAGCCAGCTGCCGGAAGGCGCGGGTCAGGCGCTGATCATGGCCGAAGCTCTTGACGACGCGGACGCCCAGCACCGACTCCTCCGCCAACGTCGCCAGATCGCCGGCCCGCTCCCGCGCCTGGCGCGCCGCGAGGGCGAAACGCGCCTCGAGAAAGGAAGACAGCGCCAGCAGCGGCACCACGGGGGCCAGCAGTACCAGGCCGAGCACCCACCGCTGGGCCATCAGGAGCACGCAACCGACCAGCAGCGTCACGCCGTTCACCACCAGGAACGGCAGTGCCACGGCCAGGAACCCGTGGAGGGACCCGAGGTCCGCGGTGCCGCGCGACACGAGCTGTCCCGACGACCAGCGGTCGTGAAACGCGACGGGCAGGCGCAGCAGGTGGTGGTGGAGCCTCTCGCGCATCGATGCCTCGACCGCGGCCAACGGTCGCGCCGCCAGCCAACGCCGCACCCCGAAGACGCCCGCCTCGACGACACCCAGCAGCAGGAGGACTCCACCGCCCAGCCACACCCCGGCCACATCCCCGTCGCTGACCGGGCCGTCCACCATCCACTTCAGCACCAGCGGCATCACCAGAGCGAGGCACGAAGCGACGACCGCCAGCAGCACCGCCAGGAACAACCGGCCCCGCACCGGCCTCACATAAGGCCACAGCCGCATCAACGAACGCGCCGGAGAGTGCCGGAGGGCGTCAGGAAGCAATTCCACCACCAAGGCAGGCGTCAGCAGCGGAGGATAGCCGCGCCCCTTCCGGTGGTCACACGGTTTTCCATGCCGCCGATCACCGGTAAGCGATCTTCCGAGACGCCCGCATCGCCGCCTGGTCCCTCCCCTTGAGCGCTGCCACAACGCACCAAGCGGCACAATGCGCGCAACGTGCCATGCGCCACCTCGGACGCTCAGCCTCAGCGGGGCGGCGTCGCGCCCCTCGTTCCATTGCATAAAAGTGTGGCGGTGCGTATAGTCATGCTGTCACTCACGAGGAGGCGATGGCGGTGCGAGCTGCGGTGGCGGGTGCGAGTGGGTACGCGGGAGGGGAGATCCTGCGACTGCTGCTGGGGCACCCTTCGGTCGAGATCGGGGCGCTGACCGGGAACGCGAACGCCGGGCAGCCGCTCGGCGCGCTCCAGCCGCAGCTGGTGCCGTTGGCCGAGCGCGTGCTCGAGCCGACCACGGCCGGGACGCTGGCCGGACATGACGTCGTCTTCCTCGCCCTGCCGCACGGCCAGTCGGCCGCCGTGGCCGAGCAGTTGGGCGGCGGCGTGCTGGTCGTGGACTGCGGCGCCGACTTCCGGCTCAAGAGCGCGGCCGACTGGGAGCGTTACTACGGTTCCCCGCACGCCGGGACCTGGCCCTACGGCCTGCCCGAGCTGCCCGGCGCCCGCGAGGCGCTGCGCGGCACGCGGCGCATAGCCGTTCCCGGCTGCTACCCGACCGCCGTCACCGTCGCCCTGTTCCCGGCCTACGCCGGGGGCCTGGTCGAGCCCGAGGCGGTGATCGTCGCCGCCTCCGGCACCTCCGGCGCGGGCAGGAGCCTCAAGCCGCACCTGCTGGGCAGCGAGGTCATGGGCTCCATGAGCCCCTACGGCGTCGGCGGCGTCCACCGGCACACCCCCGAGATGACACAGAACCTCTCGGCCGTCGCGGGGGAGCGCGTGAGCGTCTCGTTCACGCCCACCCTCGCCCCCATGCCCCGCGGCATCCTCGCCACCTGCTCCGCGAGGGCACGGCCGGGCGTGACCGCCGCCGGGCTGCGCGAGACCTACGCCAAGGCGCTGGCCGCCGAGCCGTTCGTCCGGCTGCTCCCCGAGGGCCAGTGGCCCGCCACCGCCGCCGCCGGCGGGTCGAACGCGGCGCTGGTCCAGGTCGCCCTCGACGAGGACGCCGGCCGCGTCATCGCGATCAGCGCCCTCGACAACCTGACCAAGGGCACCGCGGGTGGCGCGGTGCAGAGCATGAACATCGCCCTCGGACTCCCCGAGGACCAGGGCCTTTCCACGATCGGAGTCGCACCGTGAGCGTTACGGCAGCACGAGGCTTCACGGCGGCCGGGGTGGCCGCCGGGATCAGGACCCCGCAGGAGGGCGAGAACGGGGCCCGCCTCGACCTGGCCCTGGTGGTCAACCGCGGGCCGCGCGCCGAGGCCGCGGGGGTCTTCACCTCCAACCGCGTGAAGGCGGCGCCCGTCCTCTGGTCGGAGCAGGTGCTCAAGGGCGGCCGGGTCTCGGCCGTCGTGCTCAACTCCGGCGGCGCCAACGCGTGCACGGGCCCCCTCGGCTTCCAGGACACCCACGCCACCGCCGAGCGGGCCGCCGGGGTCCTCGGCCTCCACGCCGCCGAGGTCGCCGTCGCCTCCACCGGCCTGATCGGCCTGCGGCTGCCGCTGGACCGGGTGCTGGCCGGCGTCGAGAGCGCCGCCGCCGAGCTCTCCCCGCGCGGCGGCGAGAAGGCGGCGATGGCCATCAAGACCACCGACACCGTGCACAAGACCGCCGTCGCCGAGGGCGCGGGCTGGACCGTCGGCGGCATGGCCAAGGGCGCCGGCATGCTCGCCCCCGGGCTGGCCACCATGCTGGTCGTCCTCACCACCGACGCCGACGTCGACGCCCCGGTCCTCGACCGGGTGCTGCGCGAGGCCACCAGGACCACGTTCGACCGCGTCGACTCGGACGGCTGCATGTCCACCAACGACACGGTGCTGCTGCTCGCCTCCGGCGCCTCGGGCACGGTCCCGGACGAGGGCGCGTTCGCGGAGGCGGTCCGCGCGGTCTGCGACGACCTCGCGCACCAGCTCGTCACGGACGCCGAGGGGGCCTCCAAGGACATCCGGGTCGACGTCGTCGGCGCCGCGAGCGAGGCCGACGCCGTCGAGGTCGGCCGCTCCATCGCCCGCAACAACCTGCTGAAGTGCGCCATCCACGGCGAGGACCCCAACTGGGGCCGCGTGCTGGCCGCCATCGGCACCACCTCCGCCGTGTTCGAGCCCGACCAGCTGAGCGTCGCCATCAACGGCGTCTGGGTCTGCAAGAACGGCTCCTTCGGCGAGGACCGCGACCGGGTCGACATGCGCTTCCGCGAGGTCGTCATCACGGCCGACCTCGCCGCGGGCTCCGAGTCCGCCACGCTCTGGACCAACGACCTCACCGCGGACTACGTCCACGAGAACAGCGCCTACTCCTCATGAGCACGCCCTCCGGCGGGGTCACCGGGCCGGACACCGGCGCGACCGGGCCCGGCAGCGGTTCGAGGGGCCCCGCCCCCCAGCCCGCCCCCCGCAAGCACACCGCGCTGCCCAAGGCCAGGATCCTCATCGAGGCCCTGCCCTGGCTCACCCGGCACCACGGCAAGACGGTGGTCATCAAGTTCGGCGGCAACGCCATGGTCGACGACGCCCTCAAGGCCGCCTTCGCCCAGGACGTCGCCTTCCTGCGCCACGCCGGCCTCCACCCGGTCGTCGTGCACGGCGGCGGGCCGCAGATCAGCGCCCAGCTCGAACGGTTCGGGCTGGCCTCGGAGTTCCGCGCCGGGCTGCGCGTGACCACCCCCGAGACCATGGACGTGGTCAGGATGGTGCTGGCGGGACAGGTGCAGCGCGAACTGGTCGGGCTGCTCAACCGGCACGGCCCCCTCGCCGTCGGCATGACCGGCGAGGACGCCCACCTGATGTCCGCGACCAAGCACTACGCCGACCTCGAGGGCGAACGCGTCGACCTCGGCCGGGTCGGCGAGATCACCGCCACCGACACCGGCGCGGTCGAGGCACTGCTGCGCGACGGCCGGATCCCGGTCATCTCCTCCGTCGCCCGCAGCGCCGACGACGACCACATCTACAACGTCAACGCGGACACCGCCGCCGCCGCCCTGGCCGCCGCGCTCGGCGCCGAGACGCTGATGGTCCTCACCGACGTCGAGGGCCTGTACGCCGACTGGCCCGCCAGCGACGAGGTCATCAGCCGGCTCACCGAGAGCGAGCTGGAGAAGCTGCTGCCCGACCTGGCCAGCGGCATGGTGCCCAAGATGGAGGGCTGCCTGCACGCCGTGCGGAACGGCGTGCGCACCGCCCGCGTCATCGACGGGCGCGTCCAGCACGCCATCCTGCTGGAGATCTTCACCGACGAGGGAATCGGGACGATGGTCGTGCCCGACGGGCACGGCGAGGGAGAGCCGAGATGAGCAACGAGTCACTGACCGCCCGCTGGCACGACGCGCTGATGGACAACTACGGCACCCCCCGGCTGCCCATCACCCACGGTCAGGGCCTGCGGCTGTGGGACGCCGACGGCCGGGAGTATCTCGACTTCGTCTCCGGCATCGCCGTCAACTCCCTCGGCACCGGCCACCCGGCCGTCGTGCGGGCCGTGTCCGAGCAGGTCGCCCGCCTCGGCCACATCTCCAACCTCTTCGTCGCCGAGCCGCCGGTGGCCCTGGCCGAGCGGCTGCTCGCGCTCGCGGGCCGGCCCGGACGTGTCTTCTTCTCCAACTCGGGCGCCGAGTCCGTCGAGGCGGCCTTCAAGATCGGCCGGCTGACGGGCCGTCGGCACATGGTCGCCACCTCCGGAGGCTTCCACGGCCGCACCATGGGCGCCCTCGCGCTCACGGGTCAGCCGAAGAAGCAGGAGGGCTTCGGGCCGTTGCCGGGCGAGGTCACCCACGTCCCCTACGGCGACGCGGAGGCCCTGCGGGCCGCCGTCACCACCGACACCGCGCTGGTCGTCGTCGAGCCGGTCCAGGGCGAGAACGGGGTGATCGTGCCGCCGGAGGGATACCTCGCCGCCGCCCGCGAGATCACCCGCGCCACCGGCACGCTGCTGGTGCTGGACGAGGTCCAGACCGGCATCGGGCGCACCGGCCACTGGTTCGCCGGGCAGGCACAGGGCGTCGAGGCGGATGTCATCACCCTCGCCAAGGGGCTGGCCGGCGGCCTGCCCATCGGCGCCACGCTGGCGTTCGGGCCCGCGGCCGAGCTGCTGACCCCGGGCGCCCACGGCTCCACCTTCGGCGGCAACCCGGTCTCCTGCGCCGCCGCCCTGGCCGTCCTGGACACCATCGAGGCGGACGACCTGCTGCAACGGGTCAAGTCCGCGGGGGAGCGGCTGCGCGACGGCATCTGGGCGTTGGGCCACCCCCTGGTCGACCGGATCAGGGGAGCCGGACTCCTGCTCGGTATCGTGCTCACCGAGCCCCTCGCGCCGCTGGCGCAGCAGGCGGCTCAGGACGCCGGAATCCTGGTGAACGCCGTCGCACCGGACGTGGTGCGGATCGCCCCGCCCCTGATCATCGAGGACGCGGAGGTGGACGCGTTCCTCACGGCTCTGCCCGGCGTCCTCGACACCGTGGACGGCACGGCCGGAAAGCGATGATCAGCGAAGAGGGAGCATGACCGACGAGCGGCAGCCAGCCGGTAGTTCAGTCCCGCAGACGCGCACGGCCCGGCACCGGAGGATCGTGGACATCCTCAACCGGCTGCCGGTCCGGTCGCAGAGCCAGCTGGCCAAGCTGCTGGCCGACGACGGACTGAGCGTCACGCAGGCGACGCTCAGCCGCGACCTGGACGAGCTGGGCGCGGTGAAGATCCGCAACACCGGCGGCGAGCTGATCTACGCCGTGCCCAGCGAGGGCGGGTTCCGCACCCCCCGGGTTCCCCTCGGCGAGTCGGCCAAGGAGGTGCGGATGGCCAGGCTGGCGGAGGAGCTGCTGATCTCGGCCGAGGCTTCGGCCAATCTGGTGGTGCTCCGCACGCCGCCCGGCGCCGCCCAGTTCCTCGCCTCCGCCATCGACCAGGCCCAGGTCCACGACATCCTGGGCACGATCGCGGGCGACGACACCGTGCTGCTGATCACCCGTCAGCCGACGGGGGGCCAGTCGCTGGCGGACCATCTGCTGCGGCTGGCGCAGCGGCAGAAGGAAACGCCTCAGGGGCAGGAGAGCTGATCGCGGCCAGGGGGCGCGGCAGGGCGAACCGCAGCGTCTCCTCCGTGACCGGCACCTCCTCCACCTCCGCGTAGCCGCGCTCGGCCAGCGCGGCTACCAGCGAGGCCACCAGCGGCTCGGGCACCGACGCGCCCGAGGACACGCCCACCGTGGCCACCCCCTCGAACCACTCCTCCCGCACCCGCGCCGCGTCGTCGACGAGCCGGGCGTCCCGTGCCCCGGCGCGCAGGGCCACCTCGGCCAGGCGCGCGGAGTTCGAGGAGTTGGCCGAGCCGACGACGAGCAGCAGGTCGCAGCGGGAGGCGATGGCCCTGACCGCGTCCTGCCGGTTCTGGCTGGCGTAGCAGATGTCGTCGCCCGGCGGATCCGCGAGCAGCGGCAGCCGGTCGCGCAGCGCGTCCACCGTCACGGCCACCTCGTCCACGGCCAGCGTGGTCTGCGAGAGCCACACCACGCGCGAGGGATCGGCCACCGGCAGGGCGCGGGCCTCCTCGGGGGAGGCCACCACCCGGATCCGGCCGGGCGCGTGGCCGACGGTCCCGGTCACCTCCTCGTGGCCGGCGTGGCCGACCAGCGCGATCTCGTAACCCGCCGCGGCGAACCGTTCCGCCTCGCGGTGAACCTTGGTGACCAGCGGGCAGACGGCGTCCACGACCGACAGCTCGCGCGCCGCCGCCTGGGTGTGGACCTCGGGCGCCACTCCGTGCGCGGAGAGGACCACCACGGACCCCTCGGGGACCTCGTCCAGCTCCTCCACGAAGACCGCGCCCCGCGCCGCCAGATCGCGGACGACACGCGTGTTGTGCACGATCTGGCGGCGCACATAGACCGGAGGGCCGTGGCGTTCCAGCACGTGCTCCACGGTCCGGATCGCGCGCTCCACCCCCGCGCAGAAGCCGCGCGGAGCGGCCAGCAGTACCTTCCCCATCGAACAGCCTTCTCCTTCGGCGCCCACCGGCCCGGGCCGGCGGACGGCAGCGTCTCGGCGATCCAGCGATCCAGCGATCCAGCGATCCAGCGATCCAGCGATCCAGCGATCCAGCGATCCAGCGATCCAGCGATCCAGCGATCCAGCGATCCAGCGATCCAGCGATCCAGCGATCCAGCGATCCGGCGATCCGGCGATCCAGCGCTCTCAGCGGTCGCGGTGCCCGGCGAGCCGGGCGAGCGCCGCGAGGTGCGGTCCGGCAGGGTCCTTGGGCGCCGCCGCGTCCAGGCACGTGAGCGCCATCCGCAGTTCCTCCTCGGCCGCGTCCTCGGCCCAGGCCCGGCCCCCCGCCTCCTCCACCAGCCCGGCCAGGAGCGCGGTGTGCTCCGGGTCCGGCTCCGAGCCCGAGCGCACGGCCCGCTGCTCCTCCGAGGTGTACAGGTCGGCGAGCCGGCGGGCGGCCGGCGTGCCCGAGTCCAGGGCGGCGACCACGGGGAGGGATTTCTTCCGGTTGGCCAGGTCGGCCCCGGCGGGCTTGCCCGTCACCGAGGGGTCGCCCCAGATGCCCAGCAGGTCGTCGGTGAGCTGGAACGCCATCCCCAGGTGGGTGCCGAAGCGGCGCAGCGCCTCGATCTGGTCGGGGGAGCCGCCGCCCCACAGCGCGCCCAGGGCGCAGGAGCAGGCGAGCAGCGCCGCCGTCTTGCGCTCGGTCATGGCCAGGCACTCGGCGAGGGAGACGTGGAAGCGCTCCTCGAAGCTGAGGTCCGTCTGCTCGCCCTCGATGAGCTGGGTGGTGGCCTCGCTGAGCCAGCGGATGCCGGTGACGGCGGCGAGCGGCGTCGGCTGCTCGGTCAGCACGCGGCCGGCGTGGATCAGCAGGGCGTCCCCGGCCAGCAGGGCGGCCGAGGAGCCGAACACCGTCCAGGCCGTGGGCCGGTGGCGGCGCGTGGTGTCGCCGTCGAGGATGTCGTCGTGGAGCAGCGAGAAGTTGTGCACGAGCTCCACCGCGACGGCCGGTGCCACCGCGTCCTCGGGCCGGCCTCCCACCGCCTCGGCGCAGCCGAGGACCAGGGCCGGGCGCAGGGCCTTGCCGGGCGGGGCGTCGTCGGGCCGGCCGGAGCTGTCGATCCAGCCGAAGTGGTACGAGGCGACGCGGGCCACCGGCGTGGGCAGCCGGTGCACCCACTCGCGCAGCGCGGGATCGAGCAGCGCGCGGGCCTCTCGCAGGGTGTCCGCGGCCGTGTGCGCTCCGCCCGCCGTGTCCGGGAAGGTGGTCATGAACGGGGCCTCCGCTTCCTGGGCTTGCCCGGTGAGGGCGAGTGCTGCCTCGACCAGTGTCTCGGCGATCCCGGACTCCGGAACCGTGCGGACCGCATCCCCCGGGACGGGGGTCCGGTTCCGCCCGCCCCGGCCCGAGGGGGCGCCGAGGTCGGACGGGCGGGCCTCGCCGGGGCGGCCGGTGGTGGCCGGCCGGGCGTGGGCAGGCCGAGGTCAACAGGGTTCACGCCACCCCCTCATACCGATCGCTCGTCACACGTGCCAGCTTGACCGGTCGGCGTGCGACCTGGAACGGCGCATTCCGCGACTGCCGCACGCCCTGTCGTGCACCGTTGCGCCCCGGCCGCGTGCCTCAGCGGCGCTGACCAGGAGTTCCGCTCAGGCCAAAGGAAATCGAGGGAAGCGGGTGGCGCCGCCTGGCTGGCGTGTAATCACTCGTGTGGGTGAGGCGCGTTCCCTTTCCGCCACTCCTCGGCCAGCACCGCCCACACCTCCAGGTCGTGCCGCGTCCCGCTCATCCCGAAGACGCTCCGCAGGGTGCCCTCGTGGGTCATGCCGAGCCGCCTGGCCACGGCGATGCTGGGCGCGTTGGCCGGGCTGACCAGCCACTCGACCCGGGCCAGCCCGCGGGCCTCCACCGCCCACTCGATCATGGCGCCCGCCGCCCGCGTCACCAGGCCGCGGCCCTGTGCCTCGGGGGACAGCCAGGCGCCGATCTCGCAGGAGCCCTGCGCCGCGCTGAAGACGCGGAAGATGGTGCCGCCGACGAGCGCGCCGTCCAGCCGGATCCCGAGGATCCGGCCGCTGTCGGCCGCCTGGCGGTCGGCGTACCGCTGGAGGAACCCCCGCGCCGACTCCGTGTCCGTGACGTCGTGGGCCCAGGGCAGCCAGGGCGAGAGGTGGTCGCGCGCCCGGTCCGTGAACGCCGCCAGCTCCTCGGCCTGCCACGGTTCCAGGGGGCAGAGCTCGGCGCCTGGGCCGAGAGGGGTACTGAGCACGGTGACCTCCGATCGATGCGCCCGGTCGGGCGGATGATCACACTAAGTGGAGGAGAACGCGGTGGCGAAGGCGTTTCTCGTCGGCGAGGGCTCGCGGCGGTCGAGCACCGCGAAGACGGCCAGGTCGAAGGTGGGGGAGAACCGCCCGCCCTCCGCGAGAGGCGCCCGGAACGCGGCGGCCACCTGCGCCGGGTCGTTGCGGAACACCCCGCAGCCCCAGGCCCCGAGCACCAGCCGCCGGTACCCCTGGGCCGAGGCCACCTCGAGAACGCGCTCCGCCCGCGAGGCCAGGGCGGCGGGCAGCTCGCCCGTCCGCTCCGGAAGCCGTTGGGCGATCACCCCGGCGTTGGGCGCGGCGGAGGTCAGGAACCCGGCCAGGTAGGGGGCGTCGAGCAGCGCACCCCTGTCGTCGCGGAAGACCGGCACGCCGGGGGAGTGGATGACGCGGTCGCTGTAGAACGGGTCGGGGTCGGCCCGGTGCACGGCGTAGAAGTCGGGGGCGCTCAGCAGGCAGGTGTGGAGCGCGGAGCCCCGGCACAGCGCCTCCTCCTGGGCCTGCGCCCCGTTGAGGTAGCCGCCCCCGGGGTTGCGGGCGGAGGCGAAGTTCAGCACGGCGACCGGGCCGCCGCCCGCCGCGACCAGCCGCCGCGCGGCGGCCAGGCTGCTCTCGCCCGTCACCTCGAAGGCCACCGGCCGCTCCGGGGCGGGGGGCGCGGTGGGAACGG
>NZ_LAVK01000240.1 GCF_001083795.1 Streptomyces sp. SBT349 | reverse complement strand
GGTTGAGCAGGCGCTCGGCGCGGCGGGCGATGGCCGAGGTGACGGCCGGCGGCAGCCAGTCGGCCCGTGCCGTGTCGTGTTCCGCCGCCTCGGCGCGCAGCTCGGCGGGCGTGGGCCGTTCCCCCGGCGCCTTGGCCAGGCAGCGGCGCGCCACCGCCGCGAGCGGCTCGGGCAGGCCGCCGAGGCCGGGCTCCTTGTGCACCACGCGGTAGAGCAGCTCGGGCCCCGCGCCGGTGCCGAACGGGCCGCGCCCGGTGGCCGCGTACACCAGGACGGCGCCCAGCGCGAACACGTCGCCCGCGGACGTCACCTCGCGCCCCTCGGCCTGTTCGGGCGAGATGTAGCCGGGCGAGCCGATCACCAGGCCGGTGCCGGTGAGGGCGGTCTCGTCGGTGGCGCGGGCGATGCCGAAGTCGATGAGCCGTGGCCCGTCGTGGGAGAGGAGCACGTTCGACGGCTTGAGGTCGCGGTGGACGAGACCGGAGGCGTGGCAGGCGGCCAGGGCCTGGGCCAGCCGGGACAGCAGCCGCCACGCCGTGGCCTCGGGCAGCGGCCCGTGCTCGTGCACGGCCTCCGCGAGCGAGGGCCCGGGGACGTAGGCGGTGGCGAGCCAGGGCGTCATGGCGGCGGAGTCGGCGGCCACCACCGGGACCGTTCCGGCGCCGGAGACCGCGCCGGACGCGCGCACCTCGCGCGCGAAGCGCTCGCGGAACCCGGGTGCGGCGGCGAGGCCGGGATGGACCACCTTGATGGCCACGGACCTGCCTCCCGCGGAACGCCCCAGGTAGACGCGGCCCATGCCGCCCTCGCCCAGCCGGAGCAGCAGCCGGAAGTCGCCGATCCGCCGCGGGTCCTCATCGCTCAGCGGCCACACTCCGCACACCCCACCCTCACGCCACGGTCGCCGGTGCGGTCATTTTGGCACGCGGCGCGGGCGAGTCGCGCCCGCTCGGCGGCGGTGGGTGACCGGACGGTCACCGGTCACCGGCCACCGGCGCCGCGGCCTCAGGGCCGGTAGCGGAGGCCGTCCATCATCAGGTCGAGCAGGCGGCCCGCCCGGGCGCGCTGCTCGGGCTCGCCCGCGGCGAGGGTCACCCCGCTGAGGCCCCAGAGCACGTCGCCCGCGTCGGCGTCGGAGCGGAGGCTGCCGTCGGCGGCGCCCGCTTCGAGCAGCGCGGTGACCGCCCCGGTCAGCTGGGTCCTGCTGTGCTCGTACGGATTGCCCCCCGAGGCGATGACGGCGCGCAGCGCGTCGGCCATCCCGCGTTTGGTGGTCATGTAGTCGACGAAGCGGTCCATCCAGGCGCGGGTGGCCCGGTCCGGCGGGTACGAGGCGAGCAGTTCGGGGACGGAGTCGCACAGCCTGGCCAGCTCGTTGCGGTAGGCGGCCTCGACCAGTGCCTCCCGGGTCGGGAAGTGGCGGTAGAGGGTGCCGATGCCGACGCCCGCGTCCTTGGCGATGGCGTCGAGCGTCGCCTCGGGCCGCTCCCCCGAGAAGGCGCGGACGGCGGCGTCGAGCAGCCGGGCGCGGTTGCGCTGGGCGTCGGCCCGCTGCGGTCGGGCGCCCGTCGGGGACACGGCTCCTCCTGGGAGTCGGCGAGGCTTGCCAATCGGAGGATCCTCCGCTTACCGTTCCAGGTAACGGAGGAGCCTCCGGTACTTATCGTATCGGCCTCACCGCGCCCTGCACCACCCAGGCAGACGGGACAGATCATGACTGCGACCCACCGCATCACCACACCCTTCGACGCCAACTCCACCGCCGCCGAGGTCATCGCCGGAGTCGACCTCACCGGCCGCCGGGCCGTGGTGACCGGCGCGTCCTCCGGCATCGGGGTCGAGACGGCACGGGCCCTCGCGGGCGCGGGCGCCGAGGTCGTCCTCGCGGTCCGCGACACCGAGGCGGGGCACAGCACCGCCGAGGACATCGCCGCGACCACCGGCAGCGAGCTGCTCACGGTCGCCCCGCTCGACCTGTCGGACCTGCCGTCCGTCTCCACGTTCACCGCGGCCTGGGAGGGGCCGCTGCACATCCTGGTGAACAACGCTGGCGTGATGGCCACCCCCGAGACGCGCACGCCGCGCGGCTGGGAGCTCCAGTTCGCCACCAACCACCTCGGCCACTTCGCCCTGGCCACCGGCCTGCACGAGGCGCTGAGCCGGGCCGGTGACGCGCGGGTGGTGTCGGTCAGCTCCTCGGGGCACCTGCGCTCGCCGGTGGTCTTCGAGGACATCGACTTCCGCGAGCGCCGGTACGACCCGTGGATCGCGTACGGCCAGTCCAAGACGGCGAACGTGCTCTTCGCGGTCGAGGCCGCCAAGCGCTGGGCGTCCGACGGCATCACGGCCAACGCGCTGATGCCCGGCGGGATCAGGACCAACCTCCAGCGGCACATCACCGAGGAGGAGCTGGAGCGGGCCAGGGCCGCGGCGGCGCGCCGCGGCGCAGCGGTGAACTGGAAGACGCCGGAGCAGGGCGCCGCGACCTCGGTCCTGCTGGCGGCCTCGCCGCTGGTCGAGGGTGTCACCGGCAGGTACTTCGAGGACTGCGACGAGGCCGAGCCGAGCGCGCCCGGCGTCCCCCGGGGCGTGGCGCCGTACGCCCTCGACCCCGGGGCCGCCGCCCGCCTGTGGGAGCTGTCCGAGCGCCTGCTCGCCGAGTGACCCCCGGGGCCGCCGCCGTTCCCGCGCCTCGCCCGTTCGGCCCGTTCGGCCCGTTCGGCCGATAACCCGCAGGACAGGGCGGGACGGCGGGGGTTACGTTGACGCCTCGCATCACCAGCGCGAGGAGTGGATGCCATGGGCGGCACAACGGCGAGGGAACCGGCCGAGGGGGATCTTCTGGCCCGCTTCGACCGGCAGTTGCGGCGGGACGCGGGCGAGGAGGCACCCGGCGGGCGGGTGGTACGGCGCGCGGGCGGGGCCGACGGCTGGTCCGGCGTCCTCTGGTCCGACCTGGACGAGGAGACGGCGGACGCGGAGATCCGGGCGCAGATCCGGCACTTCGCGGGACTCGGCCCCGGCGGGTTCGAGTGGAAGCTGTACGCGCACGACCGCCCGGCCGACCTGGGGGAACGGCTGCGGGCGGCGGGGTTCGCCGCCGAGCCCGTGGAGACCGTGATGGTGGCGGCCGTCGGGGACCTGCCGCGGGACGCCGGGCCGCCGGAGGGCATCGAGCTGGTGCCGGTCACCGACGCGGCGGGCGTCGAACGGGTGGCGGAGGTCCACGAGTCGGCCTTCGGCCCGGGGCGGGTCAGGATCAGGGAGCAGCTGCTCGCCCAGCTGGAGGCGGGCCCCGACGCGGTGGCGGCCGTGCTGGCGATGGCCGGGCGGACGCCGGTGAGCGCGGCACGGATCGAGCTGTACCCGGGAACCGAGTTCGCCGGCCTGTGGGGCGGCGGCACCGTGCCGGGGTGGCGGGGCCGCGGCATCTACCGCGCGCTGGTCGCCTACCGCACGCGGCTGGCGGCCGAACGCGGCGTGCGCCACCTCCAGGTGGACGCCTCCGCGCACAGCGAACCCATCCTGCGCCGCCTGGGCTTCGCCCCCCTGACCACGACGACCCCCTGGGTCCACCCCGGTTGACGGCGCCACGCCCAGACGGGTCCTAGCTAGGGGCGTTGCCAGGTAAGGGTGACGGAGAAGTTGGCCTCGGCGGCGGCGCTCGCGATCACGACGTCCGCCTCGGTCGACAGCGAGACGCCGAACTCGACGGTGATCTCACTGGGCGGATCGGGCAGCGAGCGGAACTGCGCGACGAACCGCTCCGCCACGGGCCGCACGCCGTCCAGCATCGAGTCCAGGGACCGTGCGGCCCGCGCGGCCACCCGCTGACCGCGACCGACCCTGGCCAGCCCCTCGTCCAGCTCGCGAACCTGGACCCGGATGCTCCCGGCGCCCTCGTCCCCCACCGGTAACTCGACCACATGCACGGAACCGCCCCCGCTCTCGTCGCCGTCGCGTGCGCCCAGAAGACCAGAGCACGAGTGGGCCCGCAACTCCCTGGACTCCGCGCCCTCACGCGTGGACACTGACAGTGATCGGACGCGGGGCGGCACACGGCTGGGGGACCTCGGGACTGTGGAGAACGCGATCGTCCGTGTCCGGCAGCCCTCAGGGGAGGTGGCCGGAACCGGCTTCCTCGTCGGCGCGGACCTCATCTGCACGTGTGCCCATGTGGTGGCGAACGGGCCGGGCCACGACGGGCACGCGCCACAGCCGCCGGACCTTACCGTCCCGGTGGACTTCCCCCTCTTACCGGCGGCCGCCGGCGCCCCGCGGCCCGTGATCGAGGCCGACGTCGTGGCATGGACGCCCGAACAGCCGGACGGCGCGGGCGATGTGGCGCTGCTGCGGCTGCGCGCGCCCGCGCCGCCCGGGGCGCGCCCGGTGCGGCTCACCCGCCCCGGGTCGACGTGGGGGGACCGCTTCCGGGTGCTCGGCTTCCCCAACAACCGCGATCTCGGGGTATGGGCGGCCGGTGAGCTGCGCGGCACCCAGGCCGCCGGCTGGATCCAGATGGAGGTGACCCAGGGCCCGCGCATCACCCGCGGGTTCAGCGGTGCGCCGGTCTGGGACCTGTCGGCCCAGGGGGTGGTGGGCATGGTGGTGGCGGCCGAACGCGCCGAGGGCACCGCCTACCTGATCCCCACCGAGTCCCTGCTGAGCGCCGCCCCCGGCATGCTCACGGGGGCCGCCGAGGACGCCAACTATCCTGAGGCAACAGGCCACCGCACGCGAGACGGGGTGCTCATCCATGACCGGGATCAGGGGAACGAAGAACCGGTCGGGCGGTCCGGGGGCGGCGGCCACCGGACCGGGCCCGGCCATGTCCCGGTGCTCAGGGGCGCGTTGGGCGGCGCCGCCACGGGCGGCGGGATCGCCGGCGTCGCCTGCGGCCTCTACCTGCTCGCCGACGCCGGCCCGAGCGCGCCGGTGGTCGGCTTCGCCGTGCTGGCCGGTGCCACCGCGGGCACGTTCGCCGCGTGGCAGCGCGCCCAGGGCACCCCGCGCCGCGGAACGCCCCCACACCACCGGACGGCGACCGGCAGCGAACTGGACCGGGTGCTTGTCTCCGTGGCCGCCCGCAGCGGGGTGCTGCTGGCCGAGAGCGAACGCCTCTGGGCGATGCCGCGGTTCTCGCTCCCGGCGGGCGAGCGGGGCAGCATGAGCGAACCGCAGCCGGGAGACGAGCAGGCGTCGGCCCTGACCGCGCCGACCACGCTGTTCCACCTTCCCCCGACCGTCAGTGACTTCACCGGGCGTGAGAACGCGCTCGCCTCGGTGCGCGACACCGTACTCGGCGCGGGCGAGCACTCCGCGCGGGCAGTCCTGATCAGCGCCGTGGCGGGCAAGGCCGGGGTGGGCAAGACCACCCTGGCCGTGCAGGCGGCCCATGAGCTTCGACCGCACTTCCCCGACGGCCAGTTGTATGTCAACCTGCGCGGAGCCGAGGCTCAGCGTGTGCATCCGGCCGACGCGCTCGCGGAGTTCCTTCGCGGGCTCGGCGTCGAGGGGTCCGCGATCCCGGCGGGGCTCGACGAGCGCGGCCGTCTCTACCGGGACCGCCTGGCCGGGCGGCGGGTTCTCGTCGTCCTGGACAACGCGGCCGACGAGGCGCAGGTCAGGCCGCTGCTGCCAGGGGCCAGCGGCTGCGCCGTGATCGTCACCAGCCGCTCCCTGCTCGCCGGTCTCGAGGGTGTCAGGTCCCTCGTTCTGGATGTCCTCCCTCCCGAGGACGCGGTCGCGCTGCTCGGCCGGGTCGCCGGGGCGGACCGCGTGGCGCGGGAGCCCGAGGCCGCGCTCAGGGTGGCTCGCCTGTGCGGCTTCCTGCCGCTCGCGGTCCGCATCGCCGGCGCGCGCCTGGCGAGCCGACCGCACTGGGGCATGTCCTCGCTGGGTGACCTGCTGGCCGACGAGGAGTCGCGACTCGCCGAACTGGAGATCGGCGACCTCGGCGTCCGGGCGAGCTTCCGTCTTTCGGTCCGCGAACTGGACGCCGGACTCGAACGGCTGTTCAGGATGCTGGGCCTCCTGGAGGCGCCGGACTTCCCGGCGTGGGTGGCAGCACCGCTGCTGGACACCGGCCCCGCGCGAGCCGCCTCCGACATCGAGCGGCTGGTCGACGCCCAGTTGCTCGAGGTCGCGGGCACCGACGCCGCCGGCCAGACGCGTTACCGCTTCCACGACCTCATCCGGGTGTACGCGCGCGAGGAGCTGCGCGCCTACGAGCCGCCTCCCGTGCGGGCGGCGGCGCTGCGCGGGGTCGTCGAGACCTATCTGTCCTCGGCGCGCCTGGCCGTCGACGGGCTGGAGCCGGAGGGGCTTCAGACGGCGTGGCGGACCGCGGTCCCGGCCTGGCCGACCGCCGGCGCGATCGCGGAGGCGGCGGTGGCGGATCCGCTCGTGTGGTTCCAGGCGGAACGGCTGAGCCTGGTCAGCGCCGTCGAGCAGGCCGTCGCCGAACTCCCCGAGCTCGCCTGGGAGCTGACCGCGGAGCTCGCGACGTTCTTCGACCTGCACACGCACTGGGACGACTGGGAGAACACGCAGGCCCTCGCGCTGACCGCCGCGGAGCGGGCCGGCAGCGGGACCGGCGCGGGCTACACGCTGTGGAGCGTGATCAGGCTCCGCCGCTACCAGTCCCGCTTCGCCGACGCGATCGCCGCCGCCGAACGCTGCCTCGGCGTCTTCAGGGCGACCGGCGATCTGCGCGGCGAGGCCGCCGCCCTGGTGGATCTGGCCCGGGTGTTCTGGTACCAGGCGCGCTTCGAGGAGGCCGCCGCGTCGGCGGACCGTTGCCTGCGCATCTTCGAGGAGCTTCAGGACCGCCGCTGGACCGCGAGGACACGGGTCGACCTCGGGGACGTCCGTCGCGACCAGGGCCGCTTCGCCGAGGCCGAGGAGCACTGCACCGCCGCGCACCGGGCGTTCGACCGCCTCGGCGACCCGCGCTGGACGGCCATCGCCCTGGTCGCGCTCGGCCGGGTGGAACGGGACAGCGGCCGGCCGCGCGAGGCGATCGCGCGCTTCGAGGCGGGCGTCGCGGCGTTCCGCGAGCTCGGTGACCGGATCTGGGAGAACTACACCCTGCGGTGCCTGGGCGACGCCCTGCGCGACCTGGGGCGGCTGGAGGAGGCGCTGGAGAGCCTGGATCCCGTCGTCCCCGCGTTCGCCAAGCTCGGAGACCGGCGATGGCAGATGAGAAGCCTGCACAGCCTCGGCGAGGTGCACCGGGAGCTGGGCAACCACTCCCTCGCCACCAGCTGCTACCTCACGTGTCTGCCCGCCTTCCAGGAGAGCGGGGACCGGTTGTGGGAGGCCAAGACCCTGGCCGGCCTCGGGCGGCTCGCGGTCCCGGACGAACGTGCCGAGGCCGCCGTGCTCTGGCGGGCCTCCCTTGCCATCCTCCGCGAGATCGGGTCGCCGGAGGCCGCGCTCGTCGCGGGGTGGCTGGGGGAAGCCGACGGTTGAGCCTCACCGCCCGGCCACCCCGTGGGGCGACCGGGCGTGAAGTCCCGCTCGTGTGACGCGCGTTGCGCCGGGTGGAGGGGAGGTGGGCGTCAGGAGAAGTTGTCCTCCACCCAGCCGCGCTCGTACGCGTCCGGGTAGCGGCTCGTGCAGTCGACCCCGCCGGTGGAGCCGGACATCAGGCTGGAGCAGGGGCCCGGCTTCATGTCGGGGAGACCGAGGATGTGGCCGAGTTCGTGGGCGGCGATGCGGATCGTGTCGTAGCCCTCGTTGACCGCCTGACGGCCCATCCACACTGTGCCGTTGCCCAGGCTGGTGGTCTGGGCGCGCGGCCAGCCGTTGTCGGCGACGATGTCGATGTTCGCGTTCTGGCCGGGGGCGGCCGGTTCGAGGCGGACGTTGGCGACGCTCTCGTTCCACACGTCGGCGCCCGCGTGCACCGCGGCGGTGAGCTCGGCCGCTCCGCCGGCGTCGTAGGTCAGCACGGTGGCTTGCGCCGTGGTGGCGGGCGCGGCGACGGCCTGGGTGCCGGCCAGGGAAAGCGTCACCAACAGCAGGGTCAGCAGCGCTCGCGCGGCGTTTCTGAGTGTCGCGATCGAAACCTCCCGGAGGTCCGTGGGGGAACTTCCTCCGATCATGCCCATGCCATGCACCGCGCATGTGCCCGGCGCGCGGCGCGTCGTTCACCCTGGCCTGGGCGCCGACGAACGTATCCGAGGGCGGGTGCGCGCGGGTCCTCACACGCGATCGTGGCCGCGCGGGGTTCCGAGGGCGCCGATGGTGACCGGGCCGCGCCATTCGACCACCTGCGCGGGCGACCAGTGCGGGAAGTCGAACTCCCAGCCGCCGTCGTCCTGCTGGCGCCTCCCTCGACGCCGACCGTGCCGTCGGGACGGATCGCGCCGCGGAGCCGCTCCACCCCCGCCGCGGCACGGGCCGGGTCGGGCACGGCGGTGGGCGCGCGTCTTCCGGGAATCGGGCAGGCGTGAGCCCGGTGAGGCGGCGCACCTCGTCGCTCATGTGGGCCTGGCTCGCGAACCCCGCGGCGTGGGCCCGGTCGACGAGCAACCCGTCGCCGATCCACAGCAGGTCGACGCATCCGTCCGGGATGACCCGCGCGGGTGTGCCGTCGAGCGCGCCCCGCTGCCAACTCGCGGTAGGTCACGCCGTCGACCCTCGCACCCGAGGACGGCGCCGGGCCGGCTGGTCCTCCGCGGCCGGTGTCCCGGCGGCGGTTCGCAGGCGGGCGTGCGCCCGGCGCAGATGCGTGCGCATGCGGGCCGCCGCGGTGTCGGGGTCGCGTTCGCTCAACGCCTCGACGACGCGTTCGTGCTCGCGGCGGGTCTCCTCGGCCATGCCCTCCTGGAAGCGCAGCCGGTACAGGTGCGCGTGGGCGTGCAGGCGGGTGAGGGTGGCGCGGATCAGGGAGTTGCCGCCGAGGGCGGCGATCCCGTCGTGGAACAGCGCGTCGTGCCGGAGGTGGAGGACGAGCGTCGCGGGGCTGCCGTCCTCCGTGGCGGCGCGCATCTCGGCGAGGTGACCGGCGAGGCGCGCGAGGTCGTCGGGTCGGGCGTGGTCGGCGGCGTGCGCGGCGACGGCCGGTTCGAGCAGCAGCCGCATCTCGAACAGCTCGTCAAGATCCCGCTCGCCGAGCAACCGGGCGGCCGTGTAACCGGCCAGCGACCTCTTCACCACCAGGCCCTCGCCCTCCAGGCGGGCCAGCGCCTCGCGCAGGGGGGTCGGGGAGACCTGGAGATCCTGGGCCAGGGTGTTGATGGTGACCCTGGCCCCCGGCGCGATGTCGTGCTCCACCAGACGGCGCCGAACGGCCTCGTACACCGTGTCCACGAGCACGTCCCGGCGGGATGCGACCGCCATGCCACCGCCTCCCCTTCTCCATGCGATGCCGAATCATATATGATCTGCGCCTGACCATGGCCGCCCTTGGGCGTTCTGACGGGCCGTTGAGTGCGCCACGCCTCATGGAATCTATACGATCGGCTGGGGAGAGCGGAGATGGCACGGATCGTCGGGGCCCGGGCCCACCTGGTCGACCTGGAGGTGGAGCAGGAGCGGACCGACGCCGTTCAGGCGTTCCTGAAGCAGGAGACGGTCTTCGTGGAGCTCGACACGGACGACGGGCTGACCGGCACCGGCTACACCTACACGATCGGCACCGGCGGCACCTCCGTGCTGGCCCTGCTCAGGGACCACCTGCTGCCGCGGCTGCCGGGACGGGACGCGCGGCGGGTAGAGGCCGTGTGGCGCGACCTGTTCGCCTCGACCCGGGCCACCACCGTCGGCGCCGTGACCTCGCTGGCGCTCGCGGCCGTGGACACCGCGCTGTGGGATCTGCGCTGCCTGCGGGCGGGCGAACCGCTGTGGCGGCTGGCGGGCGGCTCGCACGACCGGGTGCCGCTGTACGACACGGAGGGCGGCTGGCTGCACCTGTCGACGGAGAAGCTGGTGACGGGCGCGCTGGCGTCCAAGGCGGCGGGGTGGCCGGGGGTGAAGCTGAAGGTCGGCAAGGAGCGGCCGGCGGAGGATGTGGAACGGCTCGCCGCGGTGCGGGCGGCCGTCGGTCCGGGGATGGACCTGATGGTCGACGCCAACCAGTCGATGAGCCGGTCCGACGCGCTGCGGCGGGCGGCGGCGTTCGAGCCGTTCGGCCTGGCGTGGCTGGAGGAGCCGCTGCCCGCCGACGACGCGAGCGGCCACGCGCTGCTGGCCCGTTCCACGTCGATCCCGGTGGCGGTCGGGGAGTCGCTGTACTCGGTCCGCCAGTTCCGCGAGTACCTGGAACGCGGGGCCGCGTCGATCGTGCAGGTGGATGTGGCACGGATCGGGGGGATCACGCCCTGGCTGAAGGTGGCGCACCTCGCCGAGGCGTTCACCGTGGACGTCTGCCCGCACTTCCTCATGGAGCTCCACGTCAGCCTGGCGGCGGCGGTCCCCAACGGCCGTTATGTGGAGCACATTCCGCAACTGCGGGCGATCACCGAAGGGGAACTGTCGATCGAGGCGGGCCACGCCGTGCCGCCCGAGGCCCCGGGCCTCGGCATCGCCTGGTCCCGCGACGCGATCGAGGACCGCCGCAGGGCCTGAGCGCGGCGGCCCGCCCGGACGGCGGCCCGTGCGGACGGCGGCCCGTGCGCCGTCCACGGGCCGGGCCGGGTGGTCAGAAGGCCGCGCGGGTCAGCTCCTCGTAGTCGGCGTCGCCGAGTTCGAGCGTGGCCGCCGCGGTGTTCTCCTCCAGGTGGGCGACGGTGGAGGTGCCGGGGATCGGCACCATCGCGGGTGAGTGCCGCAGCAGCCAGGCCAGTGCCAGCTGGGAGGCGGACACCCCCCGTTCCTCCGCCATCCTGGCCAGCGGGCCGCCGGACCGGGCGAGCGCGCCGGTGTCCAGCGGGGTCCAGGGGATGAACGCCATCTGGTGCGCGCGGGCGTAGGCGAGGACGTCCTCGTCGGTGCGATCGGCGATGTTGTACCGGTTCTGCACGGAGACGATCGGGGCGATCCGTCCGGCCTCGGCCAGCTGCGCGGTGGAGACCTGGCTGAGCCCGATGTGGCGGATCTTGCCCTCGGACCTGAGGGCGCCGAGTTCGCCGACCTGGTCGGCGAGCGGCACCTGCGGGTCGACGCGGTGGAGCTGGAAGAGGTCGATGCGCTCGACGGCCAGGTGGCGCAGGCTCAGCTCGCACTGCTGGCGCAGGTACTCGGGCCTGCCGAGCGGGACCCAGGAGCCGGAGCCGGGCCGGGTGAACCCGGCCTTGGTGCCGATGACCAGGTCCGGCGGGTAGGGGTGGAGCGCCTGTCTGATCAGCAGCTCGGCGGTGAACGGGCCGTAGGAGTCGGCGGTGTCCATGAAGGTGATGCCCATGTCGACGGCGCGTCGCAGCACCCGCACGGCCTCCTTGGGATCCTTCGCCTCTCCCCACACCCCGGGGCCGGGAAGCTGCATCGTGCCGAAGCCGAGTCGGTGGATGGGGAGATCGCCACCGAGGTGAAGGACGCCCGACGCCTGCGCGAGCTGTTCGTGAACGGTCATGGGCACAGGCTAGCCGCGGACTGGGCGAGTTGCCCGCTTTTGGGCGACTTCGCCGGGATACGCACGCAACGTGCCGCCGTGTCGTCCTCAACACCCTCCCGGGACCCCTCCCTTGGGGGAGTCATAGGCTGTCCGCCCTGCGGTGTTTCCGCTGTCCGAAAATACCCCCGATCCCCTCCCGTGGAGTGGGAACCGTGCGACTATCCGTCACCGTCCGCCTCTGTGCAGGCACTCATGGCACAAGCGGCGCGTTCGCGGCAGGCCAGCTCCGCGCCGTTCGCCCTAATACCAGGAGGCCGACATGACCGATCAAGGCAACGACCGCCGAGACCTGCCCCCGCCTCCGCCGGAGACGCCGCCACCGGCCGACGCGGTCCCTGCCGCGAGGGAGCCCGCGGACGCCGCGCCGGCCGACGCGACACCGGCCGACGCCGCACCGGCCGACGTGCCGCCGACGGACGCGGCCGCGGCGCCCGAGGCGCGGCAGGTTCCGGGGCCGCGGCCCGAGACGCCTTCTCCCTCCCCCGC
>NZ_LAVK01000023.1 GCF_001083795.1 Streptomyces sp. SBT349 | reverse complement strand
GGCCTGACGGAGGAACGCGTCGAGGGTGGCCCGTTGCCGCTCGGCGAGGGCGGCGAGCCAGGGGTCGCGGGACCCGGTGGGCAGCA
Source organism: Streptomyces sp. SBT349 (assembly GCF_001083795.1). GTDB lineage: Bacteria > Actinomycetota > Actinomycetes > Streptomycetales > Streptomycetaceae > Streptomyces. The sequence goes on along the minus strand of NZ_LAVK01000023.1, from coordinate 40,051 downwards.
GCCGGTTGGCGACGACCGCCTCGACGGGCAGGCCGTGCAGGGCGAGCCCGGCCCTGGTGGTCCGCGCGGTGCCCGCGGAGCGCTCGCCGGGGTCGAGGACGAGGCGGGCGGCGGCACCCGGGCCCTCGATGACGGACAGGAGGTCGTCCAGGGCCCGTTCCCAGCCCTCCGCGGCCTCGTAGAGGCCCTCGGCGGGCATCGGCACCCCGGCGAGCTGAGCGAGGAGCGGGCGCAGCGCACGGGCGGTCCTGCGCTCGGCGGGCAGCAGGCGGCGCAGATAGCGCCGGAGCCGGCCGGGGAGGGCCAGCAGGTTGACGGCCTCGGTGGCGGAGCCGAGGTCGAGGACGATCAGGCGCTCAGGGGCGGCGGCGCGGGCCGCGCGCAGCGCGGCCAGCCGCGCCGCCTCGGCGGCGCCCGGGAGTTCGGTGAGCTCGTCGTCGTCCAGGGTCCCGGCGCCCAGCGCGTCGAGCGCGGGCCGGGCCAGGCGCTGGGCGGCGAGGACCGCGGAGCGGAACAGCGCGGCGGAGTCGATCCCGGAGGCGAACAGGCGGGGGGCGAGGGCGAGGGGCTCGGCGGGGCGCGCGGGCGGAACGGCGCCGAGGAGGGCGGCCAGCCGCGCGGGGGGCGCGGGGCTCAGCAGAAGCGCCTCGTGCCCGTCGCGGGCGGCGGCCAGGGCCGTGGCGGCCGCGACGGTGGTGGAGCCGTCTCCGGCGGGACCCAGGACGAACAGCGTGCGGCCCGCCCCCTCCGGCATGCGGCTCAGGCCCGCTCGGCGCGGCCGGGGATGGACTCGACGCGCTTCTTCAGGCCGTCGAGGGCGCGGTCGATGATGACCTTCTCGGCCTTGCGCTTGATGGTGCCCAGCATCGGGATCTTGACGTCCACGGTGAGCTGGTAGGTGACCTCCGTCCGCGTGCCGCCCTGGGCCGCGGCCAGCCGGTAGGAGCCGTCCAGGACGCGCAGCATCCGGGACTTCACCAGCGACCAGCTCACCTCGCGCTCGCCGCTCCACGTGTAGGCGAGGGTGTGCTCGTCCTTGATGGCCCCGGCGTCGAGCAGCAGCCTGACCTGCTCGGCGCGGCCGTCGGCGCCGGTGCCGAGGACCTCGGCCTCCTTCACCTCGCCGGTCCACTCGGGGTAGCGGCCGAAGTCGGCGATCACCGCCATGACATCGGCCGGCGTGGCTTCGATGGTGATGCTCGACCTGGTGTGTTCGGCCATCGCCGTGGCTCCTCGCGCTGATCCGCCGCTGCCGTTCGGGGGAAGGCTACCGCGAGCCGCGGCACCACCCCGCACGGGAGCGGCGCAGTAGGCTGCCAAAGGGGTTCGGACCATGACAGACGAGGAGCAATGGTGCGCGAGTTCAGCCTGCCGGCCCGGTACCGGGTCCCCGCCACCGGGCACCTGCCCGAGCTGCTGACGGCCAACGCGGAGCGCCACGCCGGGGCGGCGGTCCTCGCCCGCAAGCGCCCCGGGGGCACGTGGGAGGACGTGAGCGCGGTGCGGTTCCGCGACGAGGTGCGGGCCGTCGCCAAGGGGCTGCTGGCCTCGGGCGTGCGCCCCGGTGAGCGGGTGGGCCTGCTGTCCAGGACCCGGTACGAGTGGACGCTCCTGGACTTCGCCATCTGGACCGTGGGCGCGGTCAGCGTCCCGGTGTACGAGACCAGCTCGCCCGGCCAGATCGCCTGGGTCCTGCGGGACTCGGGCGCGCGGGCCCTGGTGGTGGAGAACGAGCGGCACCGGGCCCGCGTCGGGCGGATCGCGGGCGACCTGCCGGAGCTGGCCCGCGTCTGGGTCCTCGACCGCGAGGAGGGTCACCGCGAGGAGGACCGGCGCGAGGAGGGCGTGAACGGGCCCGGGGGCGGCGCCGTCGCCGAACTCACCGCCGCGGGCGCCGACGTGGCCGACGCGGACCTCGACGCCACCACCTCGGCCCTGGACGCGGACTCCCCCGCCACCGTCATCTACACCTCGGGCACCACCGGGCGCCCCAAGGGCTGCGTGCTCACGCACCGCGCCTTCCTCGCCGTCTGCGGCAACATCCTGGCGACCACCACGCCGCTGTTCCGCGCCGAGGGTGCCTCGGTGCTGCTGTTCCTGCCGCTGTCCCACGTCTTCGCGCGCATGGTGGAGGTGGCCGCCCTGCTCGCGCCGGTCAGGCTCGGCCATGTGCCGGACGTCCACTCCCTGACCGAGGACCTGGCGACGTTCCGCCCCACGATCATCCTGGGGGTGCCCCGCATCTTCGAGAAGCTGTTCAACTCGGCCCGCGCCGACGCCAGGGAGCGGCACGCCGGGTGGCTCTTCGACCGCGCCGCCGCCACCGCCGCCGCCTACAGCCGCGCCCTGGACGCCCCCCGGGGCCCCTCCCCGCTGCTGCGGGCACGGCGGGCGGCGTACGACCGGCTGGTGTACCGGCGGCTGCGGGCGGTGCTCGGCGGCAGGGCCGCGCACGCCATCTGCGGGGGCGCCCCGCTCGGCGAGCGCCTCGGGCACGTCTACCGCGGCATCGGCATCACCGTCCTGGAGGGCTACGGCCTGACCGAGACCTGCGCGCCCACCGCGTTCAACCCCTGCGACGCGCCCCGGATGGGCACCGTCGGCCTCCCGCTGCCCGGCGCGACGCTCCGCATCGACGAGGACGGCGAGGTGCTGGTGCGCGGCGAGCACCTGTTCACCGCGTACCTCAACAACGAGCGCGCCACCCGCGAGGCGATGGGGGGCGGCTGGTTCCACACCGGCGACCTCGGGTCCCTGGACGAGGACGGCTATCTGACCCTGGTCGGGCGGAAGAAGGAGATCCTGGTCACGGCCGGCGGCAAGAACGTCGCCCCGGCCGTCATCGAGGACCGCGTGCGCGCCCACGAGCTGGTGGCCGAGTGCATGGTGGTCGGCGACGGCCGCCCGTTCGTCGGGGCGCTGATCACGGTGGACGACAAGTTCCTGGGGCGGTGGGCGGAGCGCAGCGGCCTCGGCGGGCTGCCCCGCGAGGAGCTGCTCACCCACCCGCTGCTGCTCGCGGCGATCCAGGAGGCCGTGGACGACGGCAACGCGGCGGTCTCCCGCGCCGAGTCGGTGCGGAAGTTCCGCGTGCTGCCGGGGCGGTTCACCGAGGAGTCCGGCCACCTGACGCCCTCGCTCAAGCTCAAGCGCCATGTGGTGGCCGAGGACTGCGCGGACGAGATCGACGCCCTGTACCGCTGACGACCACGACCACCACCAAGACCGGGCTCCACGGCCAACCACCCCGGCCGCCCCTAGTCGAGGAGCTCCCTCAGCTGCTCGACCAGCGAGTCCCAGCGCCAGCGCTCCTCGATCCACGCCCGGCCGCGCTCGCCCATGCGCCGCCGCAGTTCGGGGTCGCGCAGCAGGGTGATCAGGCGGTCCGCCGTCTCCTGCGGGGCGGTCTCCTCGCCGCCGCGCACGACCCAGCCGGTCTCGCCCTCCACGACCGCGTCGGGGGCGCCCCCCGAGTCCCCGGCGAGGACCGGGAGGCCGGTCGCGGACGCCTCCAGGTAGACGATCCCCAGGCCCTCGACGTCCAGCCCGCCGGCCCGGGTGCGGCACGGCATGGCGAAGACGTCACCGGCGCCGAAGTGCGCGGGCAGGTCCTCCCAGGGAACGGGCCCGGTGAAACGGACCGAGGCCGTCACGCCCACCTTGGCGGCCAGCCTCTCCAGGTCCTCCCGGTAGGGGCCGCCGCCGACGACCAGCAGCACCGCCTCCGGCTCGGCCGCCAGCACCCGGGGCATCGCCCGGATCAGGGTGTCCTGCCCCTTGCGCGGCACGAGACGGGAGACGCAGACCACCACGGGACGGTCGGTGAGACCCATGGCGGCCCGCAGCGAGGAGCCGCCGGAGTCCGGATGGAACGTCTTCTCGTCCACGCCGGGCGTCAGCTGCACCATGCGGGCCGCCGCCTCCGCGGTCAGCGCGCGGGCGATCCGGCTCCGCGTGTACTCACCGAGGTAGGTGATCACATCGGTGGACTCGCCGACGCGCCGCAGCAGACGGCGTGCGCCGGGCAGCTGGGCCCACGCGGCCTCGTGGCCGTGCGTGGTGGCGACGATCCGCTCGGCGCCGGCGGCGCGCAGCGCGGGCGCGATCGCGCCCAGCGGCGCCACCGCGCCGAACCACACTCCGGTACAGCCATGGGCGCGCAACAGCGCGGTGGCCCGCCTCCGGACGGCCGGCGTCGGCAGCAGCAGGTTGGCGCGGTCCCTGATGACCGGGAACGGCTGGTCCGCGTCGAACTCGACGGTTGTTCCACCCTGTTCGGGGTCCCCGCGCCAGGAGGAGGTGTAGACCACCACCTGTTGCGGATCGAGCCGGACCGCCATGCTGTGCAGGAACGCCTGGATTCCTCCGGGCCGTGGCGGGAAATCATTGGTCACAATCAACGTCTTACGCATCGGACGAGACGATACCCAGGCTCCTCATGGCCGGACGACCGAGGAGACGGGAAGAATTCCCACCGCCTCGTAACGCACCTGTGCCCCCGGGTACGGGGAGTGCACGATCTGGCCGCCTCCCACGTACATTCCCACATGGCTCGCGTCGGCCCGGTAGATGACGAGATCCCCAGGTCGCGCCTCGGACAGCGACACCTTCCGGCCCGCGCCGGCCTGCCCCTGCGAGGTGCGCGGCAGCGCCACCCCCGCCTGCGCGTAGGCCCACTGCGTGAGCCCCGAGCAGTCGAACGCGTCCGGACCGGCCTGCCCCCAGGCGTAGGGGCGCCCGACGGCGCCTCGGGCCGCGGCCACCGCGGTGGCGCCGCGGCCCGAGGCCGGGCCGCCCTCCTCGGGTGCCGCCGCGGGGGTCGCCGCCGCCGGCTCCTCGCGCACGGCGGAACGGTCGGCGCGCTCCCGCTCACGCTCGCGCTCACGGCGCTCGCGCTCGGAGAGCTCCTCGTACTGACGGCGCGCGAGGGCCAGTTTGCGCTGTGCCGTGCGCTTGTGTCGCTCCAGGCGCTCCTGTTCCCCGGTGAGCTGGGCCAGCTTGTCGCCCGCCTCCTGGCGGCGCTGCTCCAGGCTGCGCTGGGCGGCCAGCAGCTCGCGCAGCTCCACGGCCCGCCGGTCGCCCATCCGGTCGATGGCGGTGGCCCTCTCCAGATACGTGTCGGGGCTGGCGGAGAGCATCAGCGCCACGGCGGGGCCGAGGCCGCCCGCCCGGTACTGGGCCGCGGCGACGTAACCGAGCCCGTGCCGCTTCTCGTTGACCGTCTCCTGCCCGTCCGCCACGCGGTCGCGGTGGCGTTCGAACTCCTCGGTCAGCTCCGCCACCCGCTCCGCGGCACCGTTGTACGCTTCGACGGCCCGCTCGGCCTCGGCGAAGACGACGTCCATCTGCCGGGACGCCTCGGTGCTGTCGGCGGGCGGGGCGCCCGGCTCGGCAAGGACCGGGACGGCGCCCATGGCCGCGGCAGCGGTCGCGGCTGCGGACAGCACGCCGAGCCTGGCCACCCTTCTCGTGCGGGCGCGCGGATCACGTCGATGCGAGACCACTACGGGCCGCTCCCTTCGGTGGGTTACCTGAGGGGAGCAGAATGTAGCGGCGCTACGCCGGGACTCGGCGATCGGCAACGCCGGGGCGCCGGGGCCCGATCACGCAACCGCAGGTCAACGCGGGGGCGCGACGGCGCGCGGACGACCCCGAATCACCTGGATGGAGCCAGCGGGGCGGCGGGGGTCAGCCGACCCGGACGCCGTACTGGAAGGGCATGACGTCCACGCCCAGGTACTCGACGGAGGAACCGGGGCGCGGGGAGTGGATGATCTGGCCGTTGCCGGCGTAGATGCCCACGTGGTGCAGGTCGCTGTAGTAGAACACCAGGTCGCCGGGGGCGAGTTCGCTCATGCCCAGCGCGGTGCCCATCCCGGCCTGCGCCTGGGAGGTGCGCGGCAGCGAGACGCCGGCCTGGCTGAACGCCCAGGAGGTGAGGCCGGAACAGTCGAACGAGCTGGGCCCGGTGGCGCCCCAGACGTAGGGCGAGCCGATCTTGCCCGCGGCGGCGGACAGGGCCGCCTCGCCGTAGGAGGATCCCGTGCCGTCGAGGACGGCCCTGCCCCCGTCGCGGCTGGCGCGGTCCGCCGCCTCGGCGGCCTCGGCCGCCTCCTCGGCGGCGATCTGGGCCTGTTCCTCCGCGGTGAGCTGGTTCAGCAGGTCCTGGGCGTCGCTGAGCTTGCCCTGGATCTCGTCCTTGCGGTCCTCCAGTTCGCCGCGGACCTCCTCCAGCTCGGCCAGCCGGTCGCCCGCCTCGTCGCGCTGCTGGTCCAGCGTGCGCTGGCGGTCCTCGATCAGCCGCAGGGTCTCGGCCTGCTTGCCGCTGACCTGGTCCAGCGTGGACGCCTGGTCCAGATAGGCGTCCGGGTCCGAGGAGAGGAAGAGCTGCACCGACGGGTCGACGCCGCCGTTGCGGTACTGGGCCGAGGCGACGGAACCGAGGCTGGAGCGCAGGTCGTTGAGCTCCTGCTGACCGCGGGCGGTGGCGTCCTGGAGGCTCTCGACCTCCTCCTGGAGCTCGTCCTCCCGCTCCTGCGCGCCGTTGTACTCGTCGGTGGCGGAGCCGACCTCCTCGTAGAGGCGGTCGACCTCCTCCTGGACCTCGTCGATGCTCTGGCCGGGCTCGGCCTGAGCGGTCTGCGTCGATATGGCGACGGTGGCGGCGGCAGCCGTGGCGCCGAAGAGGGTCATGCGGGCGCGGCTCGGCTGCTTGGGACGACGGTGGGACGCCACTGGGGCGAGCTCCTTCTTCCTCAGCCGCCTGCCGGGCGTGGGGGACGGATCCCCGGCTCCGCGCAACATCCACGGATTCGGCGGTTCCTCCACGGCCCACCCCGGATGGATGGTCTACCGCGCGGAGGTTCGAGCCCTGACCCTAGCGAGAGGGGTTTCGATCCTTCAAATCCCTGCGGCCATATTTTACTTACCTCACACGAGCGGCGATCGATTCCGCACCCTCCGTGGCGGGCGAGTCGGGCGTAACGCACCAACTACTGCCGATAGGGGCGGATCACGCCTCACGCACGCGCAAGCCGCTTAACGAGCAGCGCCGACGCGACGGGCCTCGCCCCGGCGGCGGCGACGCCGTCGGCCACCTCGCGGTCGGCGGAGACGACCATCACGGGGCGCCCCCTGGGCTCGGCGCGCACCAGCTGCCGGATCAACTCGTCGGCGGTCTCCCCCGGCTTGCTGAACAGCACGCGCACCCCGCGCGGCGGCGAGACCAGCACCGGCGCGGCCAGCTCGGCCCCGTCGAACACGCAGGTCATCTCGGCGCCCGTCTGGGCCGCGAGGACCGCGAGGCCGCCGAGCAGCCGCAGCCGCTGCTTCTCCAGGGGCAGCGTCGGATAGCCGGTCTTCGTGACGTTGTAGCCGTCCACGACCAGGTGGGCCTGCGGCAGCGCGAGCAGCTGGTCGAGCAGCGCCGGATCGTCCTCCGCGAGCGCCCGGTGCGCGATGTCCTGCGGCGTCATCCCGCCCGGCTCCACGGCCTCGACGGTCTGCGCGGGCTTCAACCGCGCAGGCGGCAGGGCCAGTTCACGCCGGAGGCCCTGCGCCGCGTCGAGCACCGTGTCCAGCAGCAGCCGCAGCCGCATGTCCTCGATGCCGCGGCCCTCGCGTACCGACTTGCGGCTCGCCTCCAGCGCCGACTCGGCCTGGGTCAGCCGCGACCGCAGCCGCCGTGCCTCGCCGTCCGCCGCGGCCCTCGCGCTCGCCGCCTCGGCCCGCGTCTCGTCCAGCTCGGCCCGCAGCTTGCGCACCGCCGCCTCGCCCCGCCGCACGTCCGCCACCGCGGAGCGCAGCTTGCGGTGCACGGCGTCGGTCTCCTTGCGCGCCGCCTCCAGCTCACCGCGCAGCCGGTCGCCCTCGGTGCGGGCGGCGGAGCGCAGCTGCGCCAGCTCCTCCCGCAGCCGCGTCAGCTCCAGCTCGCGCTCCCGCTCGGCGCGTTCGTCCTGGACGCGCTGCGCCTCCTCGCCCGCGGCGGCCACCAGCTTGGACCAGCCCGGCGGGCGCAGCACGAACGCCGCCGCCGCCACCTCCACGGGGTCCGCGGCGGGCGGCGGGGAGCCCTGCTCGACGGCCTCGGCCAACTCCGGCTCGGCCTCCCTCAGCCGGGCGGCGACGCGCTGCCGGAAGGCGGTGTCGCTCTCCAGGGCGGCGGCCATGGAACTGCCGCCGAATTTCACCCGACGGGAGGGCGTGAACCGGGCATACTGCCGCAACGTGGCGGGCAGCTCGGCGACCGTCAGGCTGGAGAACGCGTCCGCCGCGAGGAGGACGACCCGGTGCCGGACCCGCTCGGGCAGGGGGCGGTCGAGGGCCTCGACCGGCTCCGCCTCACCATCCGTGGGATCCACCACCGCTCGCACCGTCCATCAGCCCTACCGTTATCCACTTCACCCTACGGCCTGGTAGCCGTCGCGGCCCACGCCGCGGGCTAAGGTGTGCCCTGCGTACCGCGTCCGCCGCACAGCAGGAGAGGCCCGTCGTGATCACTTCGATCGTGCTCATCAAGACCAGCGTGGACCGCGTCCCTGAGGTCGCCGAGCAGATCGCGGCGCTGGAGGGTGTCAGCGAGGTGTATTCGGTGACCGGCCCCCACGACCTTATCGCCATGGTGCGCGTCCCCCGCCACGAAGACCTCGCCGACGTGATCCCGGCCCGCATCAGCAAGGTGCCCGGCGTGGAGTCCACCGAGACCCACATCGCGTTCCGCACCTACTCCCAGCACGACCTGGAAGCGGCCTTCGCCATCGGCCTGGAGTGACCCCCGCGCCGCGGGTCAGGCGTGGGTGGCGGCGACCCACCCGTCGAGGCGGGCACCCGCGGCGCCGCTGTCGATCGAGGCGGCGGCCCTCTCCATGCCCGACGCGATCTGGTCGCACAGGGGGACGTCCGCCGGGTTCAGGGCGGCCAGCGCCGCCGCCGCGTTCATCAGGACGGCATCGCGGACCGGGCCCTTCTCCCCCGCGAACACCCGGCGCGCGACCGCCGCGTTGTGCGCCGCGTCCGCGCCGCGCAGCGCCTCGACCGGCGCGTACGCGACCCCGACGTCACGCGGGTCGAACGTCTCCTCGCGCACCTTCCCGTCGCGCACGACCCACACCGTGGACGTCGTGGTGATCGTGAGCTCGTCCAGGCCGTCGTCGCCGCGGAAGACCAGCGCCGAGGTGCCCCGTTCCGCCAGCACGCCCGCCATGATCGGGGCCATCCTGGCGTCCGCGACACCCGTCGCCTGGGCGCCGACCCGGGCCGGGTTGGTCAGCGGGCCCAGGAAGTTGAACGGGGTGGCGATGCCGAGCTCGCGCCGCGCCGACGCCACATGCCGCAGCGCCGGATGGAACTTCACGGCGAAGCAGAAGGTGATCCCCGCCTCGGCCGCCACCTCCGCGACCCGCTGGGGGGTGAGGTCGAGGTTCACGCCGAGCTGCTCCAGCACGTCGGAGGCGCCGCTCGCGCTGGAGGCGGCGCGGTTGCCGTGCTTGACGACCGTGGCGCCGGTGCCGGCGACGACGACGGCGGCCATGGTGGAGATGTTCACCGTCCTGGCCCGGTCGCCGCCCGTGCCCACGATGTCCACCGTGGGCCCCGGCACCTCGATCAGGTGGGCGTGCTCGTACATGGTGCGGACCAGGCCGCCCACCTCGTCCACGGTCTCGCCCTTGGCCCGCAGCGCCACCGCGAAGCCCGCGATCTGCGCGTCGGTGGCCTCGCCGGTCATGATCCTGTCCATCGCCCAGGCGGCGGCCTCGGTGGTGAGGTCCCGCCCGGCCACCAGCGCCGTCAGCACGTCGGGCCAGGTGTGCGCCGCCGCGGTGTCGCCTCCGGCGGGGGTCACAACGCTCATGGGAATCACTCCTGGCGAGTCGGCTGGCCGATCGGACTGCTGATCGGCCCCGAGCCTAGCGGCGCCGGGGCCCGGCGGTGCCGCGATATCCGCACTGCGGACGCCGCCGCGGGAGGCGGGGAGCGGGGAGGCGGGCATGGGCACGGCGAAGGCCGTGCCCCCCGCACGGGCGGGGGGCACGGCCTTCGGGACGCGAGTGCCGGGGCGCCGGGGGCGCCGGACTCAGTGGGGTTCGTGGCCGCTGGTGATGGCCTTGTACTCCTCGCCCGTCGGCTTCGGGATCTGCGCCTGCTCGCCGAAGTAGCCCCGGCTGATGCGGCTGCGCACCCGCTCCAGCGGGCCGATCTTGCGCGCCACGCCGTTCTCGTCCGTCGCCGGGGGGAGCTCGGCGGGCTTGTACTGGTCGTACGCGGTGAGCGTGTACAGCTGCTCGGCCGACAGCGGCTCGTGCACCTCGACGAACTCGCCGTGCGGCAGCCGCTTGATGATGCCGGTCTCGCGCCCGTGCAGCACCTTGTCCCGGTCCCGGCGCTGGAGGCCGAGACAGATCCGCCGCGTGACGACGAACGCGAGCACCGGCAGGACGAAGAAGGCGACCCGGCAGAACCAGGTGAGCGCGTTGATCGACAGGTTGAAGTTGACGGCCCACACGTCGTTGCCGCCCGCGATCAGCGTGACCACGTAGGAGGTCAGCCAGGCGACGCCGAGCCCGGTGCGGGTGGGCGAGTTCCGTGGTCGCTGCGTGAGGTGGTGCTCGCGTTTGTCCCTGGTGAGCCACGACTCGAAGAACGGATAGACCGCGATCAGCACCAGCATCAGCGGGAAGACGGTCATCGGGATCAACAGTCCGAAGTTGATCGTATAACCGCCTGGGATCACCCACTCCCAGCCAGGCATCATCCGGACCAAGCCCTCGGAGAAGCCCAGATACCAGTCCGGTTGGGCGTTGGTCGAGACCGCGTCCGGCCGATAAGGACCGAGTACCCAGACCGGGTTGATCGTGACGGTCGCCGCGATGGCCGTGATCACACCGAAGACCAGGAAGAAGAAGCCGCTGGCCTTGGCGGTGTAGATCGGCAGGAGCGGCATCCCGACCACGTTCTCGTTGGTCTTGCCCGGACCCGCCCAGTGCGTGTGCTTGTGGTAGAAGATCAGGATCAGGTGGGCCGTCACCAGCGCCACCATGAGCGCCGGCAGCCACAGCACATGGAAGACGAAGAATCTCGGGATGACGTCGTGCCCCGGGAACTCCCCGCCGAACAGGAACAGGGTGAGATAGGTCCCGACGACCGGTGTGGCGAGGATGGCCCCCTCCATGAACCGGAGGCCGGTGCCGGACAGGAGGTCGTCCGGGAGCGAGTAGCCGGTGAGGCCGGTGAAGATCGCCAGGATGAACAGCGTCCAGCCGAACAGCCAGTTGAGCTCGCGGGGCTTGCGGAAGGCGCCGGTGAAGAACACCCGCGACATGTGGCACATGATGCCGACGATGAAGATCAGCGCCGACCAGTGGTGGATCTGCCGTACCAGCAGGCCGCCGCGGACGTCGAAGCTGATGTCGAGCGTCGAGGCGTACGCCTCGCTCATCATGACGCCCTGCATCGGCACATAGCTGCCGCTGTACTCGACCTCGGCCATGCTCGGGACGAAGAACAGCGTCAGGTAGACGCCGGTCAGGATCAGTATGGTGAAGGTCCAGAGGCAGATCTCACCCAGCAGGAAGGACCAGTGGTCGGGGAACATCTTGCGCATGCCGTACTTGGCCATGCCGTAGAGGCCCACCCTGCCATCGGCCCAGTCGGCGATCTTCTCGCCCGCCGGTGCCTTGCCCCTGGACTTCGAGGGCTTGACTGCGATACTCATCCGCGCTCCCAGAAGCTCGGGCCGGGGGGCTCCTCGAAGTCGCCGAGCGCCTGGAGGAACCCTTCGTCGTTCACCGTAATGCGCAGCTGCGGCAGGGGGTGGCCCGCCGGACCGAAGAGCACCCGCGCGCCGTCGGCCAGGTCGAACGTCGACTGGTGGCAGGGACAGAGCGCGTGGTGGGTCTGCTGCTCGTAGAGGGTGGCGGGACAGCCGATGTGGGTGCAGATCTTCGAGTAGCAGAGGATGCCCTCGTGGCCCCACTCGGCCGAGCGCGGGCTCTTGATGTCCTCCGGCTCCAGACGGACCAGCATGACCGCCGCCTTGGCGATCTCGGTGTGGAAGTTCTCAGCGTGCGGGTCCAGGCCCTCGGGCATGGCCTGGGTGAGGGAGCCGACCGTGATGTCCTCGGGACGCAGCGGCTGCAACGTGGCCTCGTTGATGATCAGCGAGCCCTTGCGCCAGGCGGTGTGCCGCAGCTTGTCCTCGGGCAGCGGGCCCATGTCCCGGAGCAGGACCAGACCCGTGAGCGGGACCACGGCGAGCGCGCCGAGCATGGTGTTGCGCGCGAGCTTCCTGCGGCCCATCGTCGACTCGACGGCGCTCTGCTGGTACTCCTCGAAGACCTCCTCCCTGACCTCGGCGGTGGCCTCGATGGGGTGCCGGTTCTCGGCGAACTCCTCGTCGGACATCAGGGTGCGCGCCCAGTGGATGGCGCCCGCGCCGACGCAGAAGAGCGCGACGGCCAGGGTGAGGCCGAGCGCGAAGTTCAGTCCGCTGATGTGCCCGAAGGGAAAGATGAAGACGATGCGGTCGATCGGGATCGCCACATAGGCCGCGACGAAGCCCACCGTGGCCAGGATGGCCAGCGTGAAGAGGAACGCGACGGTGCGCTCGGAGCGCTGGGCCGCCCGCTCGTCGATGTCCTGCCTTCTCGGTTCGTGCGGCGGCAGCCCCGGGTCGGGGACCAGGGCCCCGGTCTCCGCCACCACACCGCTGTCGCGCTGGTCCGGCAGGAGCTCACCGGACTCGTTGCGCGGTGCGGTCTGATCAGTACGGCTGTTCATGACTTCCTCGCCTTTGTGGTCCTGGCTCCGATCCACACGGCCACGGCGATGAGCCCGCCAATGCCGAACGTCCAGGCGAAGAGCCCCTCGCTGACCGGTCCGAAGCCGCCGAGGGAGAAGCCGCCTGGCTGCGGGGAGTTCGCGGTATTGACCTCGTGGAGCCACGCGATGATGTCCTGCTTGGCCTCCTCCGGCAGCGTCGAGTCGGGGAAGGAGGGCATGTTGGCCGGTCCGGTCACCATGGCCTCGTAGATGTAAAGAGGATCGACGTTGTCGAGCGCGGGTGCTTCCTTACCGTGGGTCAAAGCTCCGCCCTGACCCGTAAAATTATGGCATTGGGAGCAGTTCGTACGGAAGAGGTCGCCCCCCTCCGCGGCATTGCCGGCGGCGGGGTCGTAGGCGGACTCGTCCGGCACGGTGGGCCCCGGGCCCAGGGAGGCGACATACGCCGCCAGTTGGTCGATCTCGGCCTGCGTGTACGAGACCGGCTTCTCCTCGGCCTGCGGGCCGGGCTGCTGGAGCGGCATGCGCCCGGTGCCGACCTGGAAGTCCACGGACGCGGCGCCGACGCCGACCAGGCTGGGTCCGTCGCTGCCGCCCTGGCCGCCGGTGCCGTGACAGCTGGAGCAGCCCACGTCGTAGAGCTTCTTGCCCTCCTCGATGGCAAGCGACTGGGCCGAGGCTTGCGCCTGCGCCTCTTCGGCGGGGGCGAGCGCCGCGTACAGCCCCCCTGTGGCCGCCAGCGCGAGGAGGAGGACGACGAGCGCCGCCAGCGGATGGCGCCGTCGTACGGAAAGCTTTTTCACGGATTACCCCGGTGTCAGGATCTTCTGCGTCGGTGCTTGAGGTGTGCGTGCGTGCCCGAGAGGTGCGCGCCGGCCGGCTACTGGATCAGGTAGATCGTGGCGAAAAGGCCGATCCAGACGACGTCGACGAAATGCCAGTAGTACGACACGACGATGGCCGTGGTGGCCTGCTCATGGGTGAAGCGCTTGGCCGCGTAGGTCCGGCCGAGCACGAGCAGGAACGCGATCAGGCCGCCGAGGACGTGGAGGCCGTGGAAGCCGGTGGTCAGGTAGAACGCCGACCCGTAGGGGCCGGAGGAGAGCGAGATGCCCTCGTGCTTGACCAGTTCCACGTACTCCGTGACCTGTCCGCCGATGAAGATGGCGCCCATGACGAAGGTGGCCATGAACCACGAGCGGAGCTTCTTCACGTCACCGCGCTCGGCGGCGAACACGCCGAGCTGACAGGTGAGCGAGGAGAGCACCAGGATCACGGTGTTGGTCCCAGAGAACGGGAGGTTGAGCGCGTCGGCGTTCTCCTGCCAGTGCTCCGCTCCCATCACCGAGCGCAGGGTGAAGTACATCGCGAAGAGGGCCGCGAAGAACATCAGCTCGGAACTCAGCCAGATGACGGTTCCGACGCTGGTGACGTTCGGCCGGTTGACCGAAGGGATCGCGTGCCCGGATTCTGCTGCTGTTGCTGTCGCCACGCCGTCATTATGTCGGTCGCTTTTCCGGCGCTCGCCCCCGGGGTCGGGTTCGGTGTGTCCCCTCCCCGCGGGCCCCCTCCTCCCTGCCCACGGGCGCGCGGGACGGAGTAGCATCCGCCGCAAGGACAGCAGCCCGGACGGACAGGACGGGCCCCGGCCCGCCTCGCGGAGGAACGATGGAGCGCACCGCAACGGTGCTGGTCTACAGCGACGACACCAACACCCGCGAGCAGGTGCGGCTCGCCGCCGGACGGCGCCCCGCCGCCGACGTTCCCGAGGTCGAGTACCTGGAGTGCGCGACGCTGCCCGCGGTCCTGTCCGCCCTGGAGGTGGGCGGGATCGACGCCTGCGTGCTGGACGGGGAGTCCGCCCCGGTCGGCGGGATGGGCGTGTGCCGGCAGATCAAGGACGAGATCTTCGCGTGCCCGCCGGTGCTGCTGCTGATCGGCCGGCCCCAGGACGCCTGGCTGGCCACCTGGAGCCGGGCCGAGGCCACCGTGGCGCACCCGCTGGACCCCCTGGAGCTGGCGGCCTCGCTGGCCGCGCTGCTGCGTCACAGGCTCCCTTCCGCGGTCTGAGCCGCCGCGCCTCCCGTCCCGCCGGGCCGGACCGCCGGGTCAGACCCGGGGACGGAGGCGCCCCGAGGCCGGGGTGGCCTGCTCCCCCGGGTCTCCCGAGGAGCCGTGCAGGGCGCTGCCCGCCTGCCACTCCTCCCATGAGAGGTTCCAGTCGCCGAAGCCGTTGTCGAACGGCGTCATCTCTTCGCCGAATCCGTTGATGTGTTCGACCACGTCGCCCGGCTTGACCAGCTCGAAGAGCCACTGGGCGTTCGCGTCGGACATGCCCGTGCAGCCGTGGCTGACGTTGGCCGAGCCCTGGGAGCCGACCGACCACGGGGCCGCGTGCACGTACTCGCCGCTCCAGGTGAGCCGCGAGGCCCAGGTGACGTTGAGGTCGTAGGACTCGGCGGAGCCCGCCGCGATGCCGATGCTGGTGCCGGTCATGCGCACGCTCTGCTCCTGGCCGAGGATGACCTTCTTGCCGTTGCGGGTGGCGAAGCCCTCCTTGCCGGTGGTGATCGGGATCGTCCGCAGCTCCTCGCCGTTGCGCGAGACCGTCATCGTGTGCCCGCTGATGTCGGCGACGGCCTCGATCCGGTCCCCGGTCTTCAGCTCCAGGGGGTCGCCCGCCCCGCCGCGCAGGCCGTCCCGTATGGGCAGGCCCAGCAGGTTGGAGGTCACCGAGATGCGGGCGTCGGCCGGCCAGTACTCCTCGGGCCGGTAGTGGAGCTGCTTGTCGTCCACCCAGTGCCAGGAGCCCTCGACGCGGGGCTCGGAGGTCACCGTCAACGCGCCCTCGACCAGGGCGCGTTCGGCCGGGTCGCTGACCTTGCGGCTGAGCTCCGCGGTGACCGGCTGGCCGACGCCGTAGGTGCCCGCCTCCGGGCCGAAGGAGACGTTGAGACGCTTGCCTCCGGAGGCGCGCGTGGTGAAGGTGTGCACGCCCCTGCCGGGGGCGCCGCTGCCGTTCTCCGTGCTCACCCGGACGGTGTACGTGGCGTCGGCCGCCAGCGGCGAGGTGCTGTGCCAGCCGCGGCCGTCGGCGGACAGCTCGCCGGAGAGGGGACGCCCGGCCGCGTCCAGCGCGGCCACGTCGGTGATGCGGGTCCCCGTGCCCTTGGTGCTGATCTTCAGCGGCTTGTCGGGGTTGATGTCGGTGGCCTTCTCACCGTCGGCCTCGCCGAAGGACAGCTGCCCCACGGCGTCGTACGGATCGGCCGCCAGGGGCTTGTCGTCGCCCGCGCACGAGGTGAGACCGGCCAGCAGGGGGGCGAGTATCAGCACGGCGCCCAGTTTTATGCGGGTTGTGTGGCTCATAGCCACAAATTACGGATAACGCCTGGTGACGGCGCGCTGGCCTGCTGCAAACGGGCGGCCCCCGGAGGGGGATCCCTCCGGGGGCCGTGCCGTGGGGGCCGCGCGGGCGCGGTCCGCCTACTGGTTCTGGTTCTCGCCGCGGTAGTACTCGAAGACCCACAGCCACAGGCCGACGCCGACCAGCGGGGCGGTGAAGTACAGGAACCACCAGCCGAAGACCGGGCCCATGAAGGCGCACAGGCCGCCGAGGCCGAGCGCCAGCGGGGCCCAGCTGTGCGGGCTGAAGAACCCGACCTCGCCCGCGTCGTCGGCGACGTCCGCCTGCTTGTTGTCCTGCGCCCCCGTGTCGACCCGGCGGGCGGTGAAGAGCAGGTAGAACCCGATCATCGCCGACAGCGAGAAGGAGAGGAACAGTGCCGTGGTGCCGACCGGCTCCTTCGACCACACGCCGTAGACGATCGCCACGGCGAGCATGAAGACGGCGATCCAGCTGAACAGGTGCCCCTGGATCCTCACTGGCCGGCCTCCTTTCCGGTGAGCGCCTCGGCCTCGTGGCGGGCGTCGTTCTCCAGCTGGTCGAGCGCGGACACCTCGGGGTGGTGGAGGTCGAAGGCCGGCGATTCGGAACGGATCCTGGGCAGGGTGAGGAAGTTGTGCCGCGGGGGCGGGCAGGAGGTCGCCCACTCCAGCGAGCGGCCGTAGCCCCACGGGTCGTCGGTGTCGACCTTCTCGCCGTACTTCCACGTCTTCCAGACGTTGTAGAAGAACGGCAGCATCGACATGCCGAGCAGGAACGAGCTGATGGTGGAGATGGTGTTCAGCGTGGTGAAGCCGTCCGCCGCCAGGTAGTCGGGGTACCGGCGGACCATGCCCTCGGCGCCCAGCCAGTGCTGCACGAGGAACGTGCCGTGGAAGCCGATGAACAGCGTCCAGAACGTGATCTTGCCCAGGCGCTCGTCCAGCATCTTGCCCGTCCACTTGGGCCACCAGAAGTGGAAGCCCGCGAACATCGCGAAGACCACCGTTCCGAAGACCACGTAGTGGAAGTGGGCCACCACGAAGTAGGTGTCCGAGACGTGGAAGTCGAGCGGCGGCGAGGCCAGGATCACGCCGGTGAGACCACCGAAGAGGAAGGTGATCAGGAAGCCGACCGACCAGAGCATCGGCGTTTCGAAACTGAGCGATCCCTTCCACATCGTGCCGATCCAGTTAAAGAACTTCACACCGGTCGGAACCGCGATGAGGAAGGTCATGAACGAGAAGAACGGCAGCAGCACCGCGCCGGTGACATACATGTGGTGGGCCCACACCGTCACCGACAGCCCCGCGATGGTGATCGTCGCGGCGACCAGACCGATATAGCCGAAGATCGGCTTTCGGCTGAACACCGGGATGATCTCCGAGACGATGCCGAAGAACGGCAGGGCGATGATGTACACCTCTGGATGGCCGAAGAACCAGAAGAGATGTTGCCAGAGAATCGCTCCGCCGTTGGACGCGTCGAAGATATGCGCCCCGAAGACCCGGTCCGCGGCGAGGGCGAACAGGGCCGCGGCGAGCACCGGGAAGGCCAGCAGCACGAGCACACCGGTGAGCAGCACGTTCCAGGTGAAGATCGGCATCCGGAACATCGTCATGCCGGGCGCGCGCATGCAGATGATGGTGGTGATGAAGTTGACCGCGCCGAGGATGGTGCCGAAGCCGGAGAGTGCCAGGCCCATGACCCACATGTCGGCGCCGATGCCGGGCGAGCGGATCGCGTCCGACAGCGGCGAGTAGGCGAACCAGCCGAAGCTGGCCGCGCCCTGCGGGGTGAAGAAGCCGGCGACGACCAGCAGGCCGCCGAAGAGGTACAGCCAGTACGCCAGCATGTTCAGCCGCGGGAACGCCACGTCGGGCGCGCCGATCTGGAGCGGCATGATCCAGTTGGTGAACCCGGCGAACAGCGGGGTCGCGAAGAGCAGCAGCATGATCGTGCCGTGCATGGTGAACAGCTGGTTGAACTGCTCGTTCGAGACGACCTGGCTGCCGGGCCTGGCCAGTTCGGCGCGCATGACGAGCGCCATCACGCCACCGGCGATGAAGAAGAGGAACGACGTCAGCAGGTACATCGTGCCGATCGTCTTGTGGTCGGTGGTCGTCAGCCACTTGACCACCACGGAGCCCGGCTCATGGCGGCGGGGCGCCCGCGGGGCCGGAGTGACGTCCGACTCCTGGTCCTGCTCCGCGCCCTCGGGCCCCTGATTGCGTTCGAGGATACTCACGACTGCCCCTCGTTGGTCTCGGCGTTCCTGGCGGCGTCCGTCTGCTCGATGCCCGCCGGGAGGTAGCCGGTGTTGCCGCGCTCCGCGAGGTCGTCCAGGTACGCGTCGTACTCCTCGGGGGAGACGACCTCGACGTTGAAGAGCATGCGGGAGTGGTCGACGCCGCAGAGCTCGGCGCACTTGCCCATGAAGGTGCCCTGCCGGTCCGGGGTCACCTCGAAGACGTTGGTGTGTCCGGGGATGACGTCCTGCTTCATCAGGAACGGCACGACCCAGAAGGAGTGGATGACGTCCCGCGAGGTCAGCACGAACTGCACGGTCTCACCCTCGGGAAGGACCAGCGTCGGCCCCGGGTTCCCGGTGTCCGGGTTCCGGTCGTCCGGCGTGCCGACCTCGTAGACGCCGTCCGCGTTCTCCGGGAAGCGGTCCGCGATCCGGTCGGGGATGGAGGACAGCTCGGGGGCGGTGCGCGCGTCGTTGTCGGAGGCGCCGACGGGCTCGATGTAGTTGAACGCCCAGCTCCACTGGAAGCCCACCACGTTGATGATGTGGTCGGGCTCGTCGGAGGTTTCGAGCAGCTCGGTCTGGTCGCGCGCGGTGAAGTAGAAGAGCACCGAGACGACGATCAGCGGGACGAGCGTGTACAGCGCCTCGATGGGGAGGTTGTACCGGTTCTGCGGGGGGATCTCGACCTTGGTCCTGGAACGCCGGTGGAAGAAGACGCTCCACAGGATCAGGCCCCAGACGAGCACACCCGTCACCAGCGCGGCGGCCCAGGAGCCCTGCCACAGGGACAGGATGCGCGGCCCTTCCTCCGTGATGGGGGTGGGCATGCCGAGACGGGGAAAGTCCTCGGATGTGCAACCTGTGGCGGTCGCCAGGACCAGGCCCGCGATCAGCGCCTGCGGCAGGATCCGCCGCTTCGGGCGCCGCGACGAGCGGTCGGAGCCGTTGGGACTCACGTAGCGCCTTCCCGAGAGT
This sequence comes from Streptomyces sp. SBT349, assembly GCF_001083795.1. Lineage (GTDB taxonomy): Bacteria > Actinomycetota > Actinomycetes > Streptomycetales > Streptomycetaceae > Streptomyces. The sequence goes on along the minus strand of NZ_LAVK01000023.1, from coordinate 20,660 downwards.
CTCGCCCTCGGTCCGGGCTGCCTTCGCGCGGAGCGGGGGCCGGCCCTGACGGGGCAGGGGTTTGGATGTTTATGCGGACCAAACCCTACTGGACGCCCTCCGGCCCCACGCGGGGAGGGTGCGTCAACGCGGCGTGGCGGCGCGCGGAGCCGGCGTGCGCGCCCGACCAGGGGATTCCCGGGGCGGGCCGCCGCGGCGCTACCGTTCCTGCCGTGCCCTATTTCGACGCCGCCGGCTCCCTTCCGCTCCACCCCGTGGCCCGGCAGGCGCTGCTCGCCGCCTTCGACGACGGCTGGGCCGACCCCGCCAGGCCGCACCGGGAGGGGCGGCGGGCCAGGCTGCTGCTCGACGCGGCCCGGGAGGCGGCGGCCGAGGCGGTGGGGTGCCGCCCGGACGAGCTGACGTTCACGCCCTCGGGGACGCGCGCCCTGCACGCCGGGATCGCGGGCGCGCTGGCCGGGCGCGCGAGGGCCGGACGCCACCTGCTGGTCTCGGCGGTCGAGCACTCGGCGGTACTGCACGCCGCCGGGGCGCACCGCGCCGCGGGCGGCACATCGGCGGAGCTGGGCGTGGACCGGACCGGGCGGGTGGCACCCGAGACGGTCGCCGCCGCGCTGCGTGACGCCCCGGGGCCCACCGCGCTGGCCTGCGTGCAGTCGGCCAACCACGAGGTGGGCACCCGGCAGCCGGTCCCGGAGATCGCCGAGGTGTGCGCGGAGGCCGGGGTGCCGCTGCTGGTGGACGCGGCGCAGTCGCTGCCCTGGGGCCCGGTGGACGGCGCGTGGTCGCTGCTGGCGGCCAGCGCGCACAAGTGGGGCGGGCCGCCCGGTGTCGGCCTGCTCGTGGTGCGCAAGGGGGTGCGGTTCGCGCCGGGACAGCCGTCGGACGAACGGGAGTCCGGGCGGGCACCCGGCTTCGAGAACATCCCGGCCGTCGTCGCGGCGGCGGCCTCGCTGCGCGCCGTCCGGCAGGAGGCCGGGGCCGAGGCGGCGCGGCTGCGGGGACTGGTGGACGTGATCCGCGCGCGGGTGCCCGAACTGGTGCCGGACGTGGAGGTGGTGGGCGACCCGGAGGAACGCGTGCCGGGGACCGTGACGTTCTCCTGCCTCTACGTGGACGGCGAGGCGCTGCTGCACGCGCTGGACAGGGAGGGGTTCGCCGTCTCCTCCGGCTCCTCCTGCACGTCGAGCACCCTGACCCCGAGCCATGTGCTGGCGGCCATGGGCGTGCTGTCGGAGGGGAATGTGCGGGTCTCGCTCCCGCCGGGGACGGCGGCGGCGGACGTGGAGCGTTTCCTCGCCGTGCTGCCGGGGGCGGTGGCCTCGGTGCGGGAGCAGCTGGCGCCGCCGCCCGCCGTCACGGGCGGCGGGTCCACGGTCGGGTCCGCGGCCGAGGGGCCGGGCGGGGACCTGACCGTGGACTCGCTGGGCAAGCGCTGCCCGGTGCCGGTCATCGAACTGGCCCGCGCCATCGGCGGGGGGCCGGTCGGCGGGGTGATCACGGTCCTGGCGGACGACGCCGCGGCCCGCCTCGACATCCCCGCCTGGTGCGAGATGCGCGGCCAGGAGTACCTGGGCGAGGCGCCCCACGACGCGGGCCCCGGCACGGCCTACCGGGTGCGCCGCGTCGCCTGAGCAGGGGCGCCTGAGCAGGGGCGCAGTGCCCGCGCGCGGGTGCGCGCTCAGCGCAGGTGGGCGCGGACCTCTTCCGCGGCGTCCGCCCCGTACGCCTTGGTGAAGCGGTCCATGAACGGGCCGCGGCTGAGCGTGTACTCCTGGGTGCCGATGGTCTCGATGACGAGGGTCGCCACCATGCAGCCGACCTGCGCCGCACGCTCCAGCGAGGTGCCCCAGGCCAGGCCCGCCAGGAATCCCGCGCGGAACGCGTCGCCGACGCCGGTGGGGTCGGCCTTGCTCTCCTCCTCGGGGCACCCGACCTCGATGGGGTCGAGCCCGGCGCGTTCGATCAGGACGCCGCGCGCCCCCAGGGTCGTGACGCGGGTGCCGACCCGGGCGAGGACCTCCTCGGCCGACCAGCCGGTCTTGCTTTCGACGAGGGCCTTCTCGTACTCGTTGTGGAAGAGGTACGCGGCGCCCTCGGTGAGCGTGCGGATCTCCTCGCCCTCCATGCGCGCGAGCTGCTGGGAGAAGTCGGCCGCGAACGGGATCTCCCTGGTGCGGCACTCCTCGGTGTGGCGCAGCATCGCCTCGGGGTCGTCGGCGCCGATGTGGACCAGGTCGAGCCCGCCCACCCGCTGGACGACCGCCTGGAACTCGATGAGCCGGGCCTCGCTCATGGCGCCGGTGTAGAAGGAGCCGATCTGGTTGTGGTCGGCGTCGGTGGTGCAGACGAAACGCGCCGTGTGCAGGATCTCGGAGATCCGCACCGAGGCGGTGTCCACGCCGTGCCGGTCGAGCCAGGCGCGGTACTCCTCGAAGTCGGCGCCCGCCGCCCCGACGAGGATGGGGGCGGCGCCGAGCTGTCCCATGCCGAAGCAGATGTTGGCGGCCACACCGCCGCGGCGCACTTCCAGGGAGTCGACCAGGAACGACAGGGAGACGGTGTGCAGCTGGTCCCCGACGAGCTGGTCGGCGAAGCGGCCGGGGAAGGTCATCAGATGATCGTGAGCGATGGAGCCGCTGACGGCGATACGCACGGTTGTCTGCTTCCGGAAGGCGACGAGGGGCGCACCAAGGTTAGCTGCCCGGCGCGCGGCGGTCTCGGGAACCGGCCGATGAGGTGGGCCGTCCAACCGGCAGAAGATTTCCGCGAGTCCGAGGAGCGAAGGCGTGGCTGACGAGGAGAACCACGAGAGGACGGAACGGGAGACCGAGCCGGAGTCGCGGTCGGACCGGGCCGGCTGGCCCAAGGTGGTCGCGGTCGCCACGGGCGTCGCGCTGATCGCGGGCGGTCTCTTCGGGGTCCAGCAGCTCTTCGGCGGTCCGCAGAGCGGCGAGGACGGCGCGGGGGACGTCGCCGCGCCCCTACAGCTCGACGAGGAGCCGGCGACCGACTCGGGCCAGGCCACGGACTCGACGAGCGCCACGGCGGGGGCGATGCTCCGCCTCGCTGAGACGCCGGCGGACGCGCCGGAGCGCGCGCCGGTGTACACGCTGGGGACGGTCTCGGAGCAGCGCGTGGCGGAGCTGGCCGCGGCGCTCGGCGTCGACGGCGAGGTCACCGGCAACGGCGCCTCCGGCTGGACGGTGGCGGGCAGCGACCCGGGCGGGGTGTCGGTGACCGTCCAGGAACAGGCCCCGGGCCACTGGTCGTTCATGCGGGGCGCGGTGGCCGACCCGGCCCTGCCGCAGGACGTCCCCCAGGACCTTCCCCAGGAGGGACCCGACGGCTCCGTCAGCGCGCCCGGCATGCCGCCGATGGACGGCTCCCCGCCGCCCTCGGCCGAGGAGGCGCTCCGCGCGGCGGAGCCGCTGCTCGACGCGGTCGGCCTCGGCGAGGTGGAGGCGACGGCGGACCGGACCAGCGGCTCCCAGCGGATCGTGTCCGCGCTCCCCGAGGTGGAGGGGCTGCCGGTGTACGGCATGGCGACCGAGATCCACGTCAACCCCGGCGGCGCGGTGGCCTGGGCCAACGGCGCGCTCGGCACGGGAGCGGAGGCGGGCGAGGAGGCCGAGGTGACCGGCGCGGAGGACGCGGTCGCCGAGTACAACGACCTGATCGGCGCGCGGGAGACGGCGTCCGAGCCCGAACGGGCCGAGGTCACCGCGGAGTTCGGCCTCTCCCTCCAGTACGAGGAGAGCGGCCGGGCGATCCTGGTGCCGTCCTGGCTGTTCAGCGGCACGCTGGAGCCGGACATCCCGTTCACCGCGGGACAGCCCGCCGTGCCGTACACGTACACGACCGCGGACGGCTCCGGCCCCTCGGAGCCCTCCGAGCCCTCCGAGCCCTCCGAGCCCTCCGAGCCGTCGGATCCCGGCGAGGGCGGCGGAGAGGACCCGGCCCAGCCGGGCGGGCCCGCGGAACCGGCCGAGCCCGGTGAGCCGCAGGACCCGGGCTGGACGGTCGAACCGTACGAGCCGACCGACGAGACCCTGACGCTCCACTTCTGGGGCGGCGTGTGCGAGGAGTACACCGCGACGGCGGAGGAGACGGACACGGAGATCACGGTGTCCCTGCACCCCGGGGAATCGGACGACGACCGGGCCTGCATCGCGATCGCGGAGAGGCAGACCACGGAGGTCGAGCTGGACGCGCCGGTGGGCGAGAAGCGGCTGATGTCCGACCGGGGCACGGAACTCCCCACCCGCTGACCCACCCCACACGCGGAACGCCCGCCCGCCCCCGGCGAGGGGCGGGCGGGCGCAGGAAACCGTGGGTCAGTGGTAACCGTGGGTCAGTTGAAGGAGTCGCCGCAGGCACAGGAGCCGGTGGCGTTCGGGTTGTCGATCGTGAAGCCCTGCTTCTCGATCGTGTCCACGAAGTCGATCGAGGCCCCGCCCAGGTAGGGCGCGCTCATCCGGTCGGTGACGACCCTGACCCCGTCGAAGTCCTTCACGACATCGCCGTCCAGCGACCGCTCGTCGAAGAAGAGCTGGTATCGCAGACCCGAGCATCCGCCGGGCTGGACCGCCACGCGAAGCGCGAGGTCGTCACGCCCCTCCTGCTCGAGCAGGCTCCTGACCTTCGCCACGGCCGTGTCGGAAACGATGATGCCGTCGCTGACAGCGGTCTCTTCCGTTACGGACATCTGCGTATCTCCCGGGTAGTACGGAATGCTCTGGTCGAGTGCGCCAACAGACGGCGGCGCCGGAGTATTCCCGCCGCGGCACGTCCTTCGCTCCTTTCTCCCATGCTCGCACACCTCCCGCGACGACGGAATGCGTCATAGTGACGCGATGCACGTCGTCAAACTGACGCGAAGGAGTTATGATCCATTGCGTCATTACGACGAAAAGCCGTCGGAACACAAGAGAAAGGGTGCGTGCCGTGAACAGCGCCCAAGCCCTGGACGTCACCCCGACCCCCCTCGCTCTCCTGCTCCTCGGGCGCGAGTCCGACCCGGCGAGCGAGCGGGGCGTCGACTGCCCCGGCGACCTGCCCTCGCCCTCCGACCCGGATCTGGTGGAGCGCGCCCGCGCCGCCAAGGCGGCGCTCGGGGACCGCCTCTTCGTGCTCGGCCACCACTACCAGCGCGACGAGGTGATCCAGTTCGCCGACGTGACCGGCGACTCGTTCAAGCTGGCCAGGGACGCCGCCGCGCGCCCCGAGGCCGAGTTCATCGTCTTCTGCGGCGTCCACTTCATGGCCGAGTCCGCCGACATCCTCACCGGCGACGACCAGCGGGTCATCCTCCCCGACCTGGCCGCCGGCTGCTCGATGGCGGACATGGCCAGCGCCGAGCAGGTCGCCGAGGCGTGGGACGTGCTCACCGACGCCGGAGTGGCGAACGTCACCGTCCCGGTCACCTACATGAACTCCTCCGCCGACATCAAGGCGTTCACCGGGCGCCACGGCGGCACGGTCTGCACCTCCTCCAACGCCAGGCGCGCCCTGGAGTGGGCGTTCGGCCAGGCGGGCGAGGACGGCAAGGTGCTCTTCCTGCCCGACCAGCACCTGGGCCGCAACACCGCCGTCCGGGAGCTCGGCATGACCCTGGAGGACTGCGTCGTCTACAACCCGCACCGGCCGGGCGGCGGCCTGACCCCCGACCAGCTGCGCCGGGCGCGGATGATCCTGTGGCGGGGCCACTGCTCGGTGCACGGGCGGTTCTCGCTGGACTCGGTCGCGGAGGTCCGCGCCCGGATCCCCGGGGTCAACGTGCTGGTGCACCCCGAGTGCACGCACGAGGTCGTCGCCGCCGCGGACCAGGTCGGCTCGACCGAGCACATCATCTCCACCCTGGACGCCGCCCCGGCCGGGTCGACGTGGGCCGTGGGCACGGAGCTGAACCTCGTCCGCCGGCTCGCGGCCCGGTACGCGGACCAGGGCAAGGAGATCGTCTTCCTGGACCGGACCGTCTGCTTCTGCTCCACCATGAACCGCATCGACCTGCCGCACCTGGTCTGGTCGCTGGAGTCGCTGGCCGCGGGCAAGGTCGTCAACCGCATCCAGGTGGACCCGGTCACCGAACACGACGCCCGGCTCGCCCTGGACCGCATGCTCGCGCTGCCGTGACGGGCGGGCCCCACACCGGCCCGGGGCGGTGAGGTGGCCAGGTCCGGGGGCGCCGCGTCACGATGAGGGGCATGATGCTGCGCCGGGTCAGGGACAGCCGCGCGGACGCCGAGGCCGTCCACTCCGTGGCCGTCGGCGCGGACGCCGGCGGCTCCTGGAGCGAACGGCGGACGGCCGCGTTCCGGCGCAGGGTCAGGTACCTGGCCGCCACCGACCCGGACGGCTGCTGGCTCGCGGAGGACGAGGCCGGGGAGCCGGTCGGGGCCGCGCTGGCCGCCCGGCGCGAGGGCCTGTGGGTGCTGTCGCTGCTCGCGGTGGCGCCGCCGGCGCGGGGCAAGGGCGTGGGAACCGAGCTGATGCGCCGGGCGATGGCCTACGGCCGCGGCACCCTGCGGGGGATGATCTGCGCCACGCCCCACTCGGCCGCCGCCCGCGTCTACCGGGCGGCCGGGTTCGGCGTGCACCCCTCCATGCGCCTGGCGGGAACGGTCGACGCGGCCCGGCTCACCGTCCCCGACGGCCCGGCGATCGAGGGCGGCCCCGCCCACCGCGATCTGATGGACTCCGTCGACCGCAGGCTGCGCGGCAGCGCCCACGGCCCCGACCACGGGGAGCTGCTGCTGCACTGCCGGGTGGTGGTGGCGGACGACCTTGCTGGCAGCGGCTACTGCTACCTGGACGACGAGGGGTCCGTCGAACTGCTCGCGGCCACCTCGCGGCGGATCGCGGTCAGGCTGCTGACCTCGGCGCTGCTGAGCCTGCCCCCCGGATCGGACGCCACCGTCCGGCACCTGACCGCCGAGCAGGACTGGGCCCTGGACGTGGGCTTCGCGGCCGGTCTCGACCTGGCGCCGGACGGCTATGTGTGCCTGCGCGGGATGCGCCCCCCGGCGCCCTACCTGCCCTCGCCGCGCTTCCTGTAGCAGGGCGCCCGCGGCCCCGCGGGCTCCCGGGTCAGCCGGCGCGCGGGCGGACCAGGCCCGTCTCGTAGGCGAGCACCACCAGCTGGGCGCGGTCGCGGGCGGAGAGCTTGGTCAGCAGCCGGTTGATGTGGGTCTTGACGGTCAGCGGGCTGACGGTCAGCCGCTCCCCGATCTGGTCGTTGGACAGGCCGCCGGCCACCTCCACCAGCACCTCGCGCTCCCTGGCGGTGAGCACGTCGAGCGCCGAGGAGTCGAACGCGGCCCCGTCCCGTTCCTCCTGGTGGGCCAGGAACCGCGCGATCAGCCCCCGGGTCGCCGACGGCGAGAGCAGCGCCTCGCCCGCCGCGGCCAGCCGGATGGCGTTGAGCAGGTCGCCCGGCTCCGCGCCCTTGCCCAGGAAGCCGGAGGCTCCCGCGCGCAGCGCCTCCACCACGTAGTCGTCGGACTCGAAGGTGGTCAGGATCACCACCTTGACGCCGTCGAGCGAGGGGTCGGCGACGATCTCCCTGGTCGCGGCCAGGCCGTCCATGCCGGGCATCCTGATGTCCATCAGCACCACGTCCACGGCGGTGGCGCGGACGACGTCCAGCGCCTCGGCGCCGTCGGACGCCTCGCCCGTGACGGTCATCGCCGGATCGGAGTCCACGAGCACCCGGAACGCGCTGCGCAGCAGCGCCTGGTCGTCCACCAGCACCACCCGGATCACGCGCACCGCCCGCCCAGGGCGCGCCTGCGGGAGCGGGCCGTCTCGACCACCTCCGCGGGGCGCTGGGCCTGGAGCGGCAGCGAGACCCGCACGCGGAACCCGCCCCCGGGGGTGGGACCGGCCTCGCAGGTGCCGCCGAGTGCGGTGGCGCGCTCGCGCATGCCGGTCAGCCCGTGACCGCTGCCGGCGGCCTGCCCCTCGCCGCCGCGGTCGCCCGCGCCGTCGCCGTCGTCGTCCACGGTGATGTCCAGCGCCGCGTCGGCCACGCTGCCCCGGCGAACGATGCGGACGCGGGCGGCGGCCCCGACTCCCGCGTGCTTGTGCACGTTGGTCAGGGCCTCCTGGACCACCCGGTAGGCGGCCAGGTCCACGGCGGAGGGCAGCGGTCCCCCGGCGGCCGGCGCCTCCACGGTCACGGACATCCCGGCCCGGGTGAAGCCCTCCACCAGCTCGTCCAGCACCTCAAGGCCCCGGGTCGGCTCGGTGGGCGCGACCGGCTCGTCCTCCTGGCGCAGCAGCCCGACGGTGGTCTGGAGCTCCCCCAGCGCGTGGCGGCTGGCCTCCCTGATGTGGGCCAGCGCCTCCTTGGCCTGGTCGGGGCGCGTGTCCATGACGTGCGACGCGACGCCGGCCTGGACGTTGACCAGGGCGATGTGGTGGGCGACGACGTCGTGCAGTTCGCGGGCGATCCGCATCCGCTCGTCGGCCACGCGCCGCAGGGCCTCCTCCTCGCGGGTGCGTTCGGCGCGCTCGGCCCGTTCCCTGATGGCGTCCACCACGGCGCGACGGCTGCGCACCACCTCGCCCGAGACGGTGGCCAGGGCGATCCAGGCGAAGACGCCCAGGTTCTCCGGGCCGTACCAGGGCTGGGTGCTCAGCAGCATGGTCGCCGGCATGAACACGGCGGCGCTCGTCCAGCCGACCCACCACGTGGTGGAACGGTCGGTCCCCGCGGCGACCGTGAACAGCGCCACGACGACCGTGATCACGATGGAGGCGTGCCGGTCGGCGGGCTGGTGGGAGACGTGGCCCAGCGCCATCTCCACCAGGGCCACGAGGCCGGCGGCGACGAGCACCTGCATGGGGAACCTGCGGCGCAGCACCAGGACGGCGCAGGCGAGGGCGGTCAGCGCGACGGTGTGGGCCGGCAGGTCCCTCTCGCCGAAGCCGGAGCCGCCGTCCGGTGGGTGGGAGACCGTGACCGAGACGCAGATCGTGACGCAGAAGGCGGCGGTGGCTATGAGGGCGTCGAACGCCAGGGGGTGGTCACGGAGCCAGGGAAGGGCGCGGGCCCAGCGCGAGGGGGTCACGGCGCCGTCAGTCCGGGATCAGGCCGTCCTCGGTGAGCATGGCGCGCACCTCGGGAATGGACGCGTCGGGGGCGGGGAGGATCAGCTCCGAGGGTTCGAGTGAATCGTCGGGCAGGGCGGAGCCCATGGTCCTGACGGCGTCCAGGAGAGCGGCGAGTGTGCGGCGGAATCCCTCGCTGTCGCCCGAGTCGAGCTCCGTCATCAGCTCGTCGTCGAGCTGGTTGAGGGCGGGAAAGTGGCTGTCGTCCAGCCGGACCTGTCCCTCCCCCATGATCCGCACGATCACGATGCCCTCCAGGCCGTCACGGCTTGCCGCTGGTCACTGCTTGTCGAACTTGGGGGATTCCTGTCGCTGCTCCTGCTCGCCCTGCTGGGTTCCGGTGCCGCCGCCCTCGATGGCCTGCCGGCCCGAGGAGCTGCCGCCCGCGAGCTCGGCCTTCATCCGCTCCAGCTCGAACTCTACGTCCGCGTTGCCCGAAATGCGGTCGAGCTCGGCGGTCAGGTCGTCCTTGGAGGCGCCGGTCGGGTCGTCCAGGGCCCCGGAGGCCAGGAGCTCGTCGATCGCGCCGGCGCGGGCCTGGAGCTGCGCCGTCTTGTCCTCGGCGCGCTGGATCGCCATGCCGACGTCGCCCATCTCCTCGGAGATGCCGGAGAACGCCTCGCCGATCCTGGTCTGCGCCTGGGCGGCCGTGTACGTGGCCTTGATCGTCTCCTTGCGGGTGCGGAACGCGTCCACCTTCGCCTGGAGCCGCTGCGCCGCCAGCGTCAGCTTGGTCTCCTCGGACTGGAGCGTCTCGTGCTGCTGCTGGAGGTCGGAGACCTGCTGCTGGAGGGAGGCGCGGCGGGTCAGCGCCTCGCGGGCGAGGTCCTCGCGGCCGAGGGCGAGGGCCTTCTTGCCCTGGTCCTCCAGGCGGGTGGACTGGCCGTTGAGCTGGTTCAGCTGGAGTTCGAGCCGCTTGCGCGAGGTGGCGACGTCCGCGACGCCGCGCCGCACCTTCTGGAGGAGTTCGAGCTGCTTCTGGTACGAGTAGTCCAGCGTCTCCCGCGGGTCCTCCGCCCGGTCGAGGGCCTTGTTGGCTTTCGCGCGGAAGATCATCCCCATCCGCTTCATGACACCGCTCATGGGTCTCGCGCGCCCCCTTCATGACGGACTCGAACCTCGGGCCAATGTGCTGCTGATCCTCTACCTACCCTACGGGGCCCCTATCCATTAGCGCATCGCTCGGCGCCGAATGGCTCCTCCCGGAGGACGATCAACGGGCTCCGCCCCTCCCGCCTGAGGAGTACGGGCCGCCCGGGGAACGGGACGTTGCACGATCGTTTTCGCACGGCCGGAAAGGGGCACCGCGGGAAGACCGTAGGCTGGGGGGGTGTTCCGTAGCCGTTCGAAAGACGATGCCGCCGCCGCGCCCCTCGACGAGGAGCCCAAGGCGCGCGACCCGCAGGCGCCGAAGGGGCGCCCCACGCCGAAGCGCAGTGAGGCGGAGGCGCTGCGGCGTGCCGTGTCCAAGCCCGCGACGAACCGCAAGGAAGCGTCGAAGCGGGCCCGGGAGGCCAGGCGGTCCGCGATGACCAAGCAGCGCGAGGCGCTGCTGTCCGGGGACGAGCGGCACCTGCCGGTCCGCGACCGGGGCCCCGTCCGCCGCTTCACCCGGGACTTCGTGGACGCCAAGTTCCATGTGGCGGAGTTCTTCCTGCCCATCGCGGTGCTGATCCTGGTGATGAGCATGCTGCCCTCGCCCCAGATGCGGAACGTCGCGCTGCTGATGTGGCTCGTGGTGATCGTGATGATCGTCCTCGACTCGGTGCTGCTGACCCGGCGCCTGAAGAAGCGGCTGCGGGCGCGCTTCCCCGACGAGAGCCTCCGCGGCACCTCGGCCTACGCCCTGATGCGCACCATGCAGATGCGGCGCATGCGCCTGCCGCGGGCCCAGGTCAAGCGGGGCGAAGACCCCCGCTGAGGCGGGGCGTCCCCTCCCGGCCGGCGCGTTCGCCGGAACGGCCCAGCGGGGGCTACCGGGGGGGCGGGGGCGCTGAGGTCACAATGCGGCTATGGACCGCAGTCTCGCCCCCGGTGCCGTTCTCGTGTCCGCCGCCCTGCTCGTCGCGGGGTCCGGGTGCACCTCGGGGGGGTCGGCCGCCGGGGAGGACGCGCCGATGCCCACCGTCAGCGACGATCTCGAACAGACCTATGAGCACGTGGTCAACGACGTGCTGCCGTCCGTCGTGCAGATCACGACGGACGACGGTCTCGGCTCGGGGATCGTCTACGACGACGAGGGGCACATCGTCACCAACGCCCATGTCGTCGGCCGGGGCGAGCGGTTCGACGTGCTGGTCGCCACCGGGCAGCGGGCGGTGCGGGCGAACCTGGTGGCCTCCTACCCGGAGCAGGACCTCGCCGTCATCAAGCTGACCGACCCTCCCGACCGGCTGCGCCCCGCGACGTTCGGCGACTCGTCCAAGGTGACCATCGGGCAGATCGTGCTCGCCATGGGGAATCCGCTCGGCCTCTCCTCCAGCGTCACCCAGGGCATCGTCTCGGCGGTGGGCCGGTCGGTCAGCGAGGGAGAGGGGCAGGCGACGCTCGGGGACATGGTGCAGACCTCGGCGGCCATCAACCCCGGCAACAGCGGCGGCGCCCTGGTCAACCTGTCGGGTCATGTGATCGGCATCCCCACGCTCGCCGCCCGCGACCCGGGGCTCGGGGGTGGGCAGGCGCCGGGGATCGGGTTCGCCATCCCGGCCTCGACCGTGACGTTCCTCGCCGAGCAGCTGATCGAGCACGGCCAGGTCGTCGACTCCGGGCGGGCGGCGCTCGGCGTCACGGTGCGGACGGTGCTCGGCGACGGGTTCGAGCCCGCGGGCGCGGCCATCGTGGAGGTCACGGAGGACGGGCCCGCCGACCGCGCCGGGCTGCGCGCCGGGGACGTGGTGGTACGGGTCGGCTCGGAGCCGGTCACCGACGTGGTCTCGCTCTCCGAGGCGCTGGCCGCCCACGAGCCGGGCGACGACGTGAAGGTGACCTACGAACGTGACGGGGACCGCAGGAGCGCGCGGGTCGAACTCGGAGAGGCGTGAAGCGTGCGGCGGGGGGCCCTCAGCTCTCGGCCGCGGCGTGCAGACTCATCGGGCCGTAGATCTTGTTGCCGTCCTCCAGGAGCGTCACCTGATCCACCCCCTCGGTCAGCAGCTCGGCCCAGATCTCCCCGATCCAGGATTCGGCGTCGCCCTGGGTCCCGAAGTCGCCCGGGGCCTGCGTCGGCTCGGTCGTCGTGCCGTCCGCCTTCTCGAACCGCCACTCCCACGCCATGCGAAGCCTCCGCTTCCTGCCGACTGTTCCTGCCCGACTGACTGATGGCCCGACTGCCTGATCGCAGACTAAATCACGGCCACCGCTCCCCGCGCACCACCGCGCGCACGACCGGGCGCGACCGGGGAGCGGGCAGGAGAGGATCGCGGGGTGTACGTCACTCTGCTCGGTACCGGCGCCCCGGCCGGACTTCCCCGCCCCGGCTGCCCCTGCGCGGCGTGCGCCCGCGCGCTGGTCGATGAAGTGCGCACCGCCACAGCGCTGTTGTGCGACGGCGTGCTTCTACTCGATCTCACTCCGGGGCTCGCGCTGTCGGCCGCCCGCGCGGGGCAGTCACTGCACGGCGTGCGGCAGGTGCTGTTGAGCCACCCTCACGACGGGCCCGCCGTGGAGATCCCCGCGGAACTGCCCGCCCCCGTGCGGCTGCCGGACGGCCGCGAACTCACGCTGCTGAGCGGGCACCGGGTGCGGGGGCTCGCGGTGGACGCGCCCGGCACGGGCTACGCGGTGACGGGCCCGGACGGCGGCCGGATCCTGTACCTGCCGCCGGGGGCCGCGCCGGCCGGGTCGGTGGAGGGGCCGCCGTACGACCTGTGCCTGCTGGACGTGGCGGGGCGGCCCGACGCGCTGGCCCGGCTGCGCGCCACCGGCGCCGCCTCGCTGACCAGCGACGTGGTCGCCGTTCACCTGGACCACGACGTGCAGCCGGGGGCCGAGCTGCGCCGGAGGCTGGCGGCGGCGGGGGCGCGCGCCGAACGGGACGGCGCGACGCTGACGGTGGGCGACCTGCGGGAGGTCCCCGACGTGCCCCGGCGCACGCTGGTGCTGGGCGGCGCGCGGTCCGGGAAGTCGACGGAGGCGGAACGGAGGCTGGCGGCGTTCCCCGAGGTGGTCTATGTGGCCACCGGCGGTCGGCGGGAGGGCGACGCGGAGTGGGCGGAGCGGGTCGCGGACCACCGCGCGCGGCGCCCGCCGGGCTGGACCACGGTGGAGACCTGCGACCTGGTGCCGCTGCTGGCCGAGGAGGAGGGGCCGCCGCTGCTGATCGACTGTCTGGCGCTGTGGCTGACCGACGCGTTGGACGCCGTGGGTGCCTGGGACGAGGAGCGGTGGGCGCGGAAGGGCGCCCAGGCGCTCGGGGAGCGCACGACGGCCCTGTGCGCGGCGCTGCGGGCCACGCGGCGCACGGTGGTGCTGGTGAGCAACGAGGCGGGCTCGGGCGTGGTCCCCGCGACCGCGGCCGGGCGGCGGTTCCGCGACGAACTCGGCCGTCTGAACGCCGCGGTGGCCGCCGAGTGCGAACATGTGCTGCTGGCCGTCGCGGGGACCGTCCTGCCGCTGCGGGAGCAGCCGTGAGAGGCGTGCGGAGGGGCGCGGTAGTCTCGTGCGCATGAGTGACGGCGGTCTCAATCTCGACGACTTCGGGGACCTCATCGAGCGCCCGAGTATCCGGGTTCGGCGTAAGGCCGAGGAGCGGCGGACGCGAACGGGCCTGCCTCCCAAGGCGCTTGGCCGCCTGGACGACCTCGGCGTCTGGCTGGCCGCCGCGCAGGGCCGGGTGCCGGTCGCGCCGGTGCAGCGTCCGCGGGCCGTGCTCTTCGCGGGCGACCACGGGGTGGCCGAGCTCGGCGTCTCCGCCCGCCCCGCGGGGAGCGCCGCCACGCTGGTGCGCGCCGTGCTCGACGGGGCGAGCCCGGCCGCCGTGCTGGCCCGCCAGGCCGGGGTGCCGCTGCGCGTGGCCGACCTCTCGCTCGACTGCCCGCGTGAGGAGCTGCCGGAGGAGGTCACCCGGCACCGGGTGCGCCGCGGCTCGGGTCGCCTGGACATCGAGGACGCGCTCACCGCCGAGGAGGCGGTGCGGGCCTTCGGCGCCGGCATGGCCATCGCGGACGAGGAGGCCGACGCGGGCACCGACCTGCTGGTGCTGGGCGACATCTCGGTCGGCGGCACGACGGCCGCCGGCGTGCTGATCGCCGCCATGTGCGGCACCGACGCCTCGGTGGTGACCGGGCGCGGCGGCGCCCGCATCGACGACCTCGCCTGGATGCGCAAGTGCGCGGCCATCCGCGACGGGCTGCGCCGGGCCAGGCCGGCGCTCGGCGACCAGCTCCAGCTGGCCGCCGCGGTCGGCGGCGCCGACCTGACGGCCATGACCGGCTTCCTCCTCCAGTGCGCGGTGCGGCGCACGCCCGTGCTGCTCGACGGCGTGGTCTCGGCCGCGTGCGCCCTGGTCGGCCAGCGGATCGCGTTCCGCGCGCCCGACTGGTGGCTGACCGGCCAGGCGAGCGGCGAGCCGGGGCAGGCCAAGGCCCTGGACCGGATGGCGAGCGAGCCCCTGCTCGATCACGGGATCACGGTGGGCGAGGGCGCGGGCGGCCTGCTCGCGCTGCCCCTCGTCCGCGCGGCCGCCGCCCTGGCGGCGGAGCTTCCCGAGCGGCCGGAGCGCAAGCCGAGCCCCGCGGCCCCCGAGGCGACGGCGGACGAGAGCGGGCGCGCGGACGCGATCGCCGAGGCCACCTGACCCGGTGGGTCAGCGGCGCCTCTCGCCCTCGTCGCCCTTGTCGCCACCGCCGTTCCCGCCCGCGCCGTCCTGTTCCGGGATGCCGCCGAGGACCTGGTCGGCCCAGCGGCGGGGGCGGCCCCAGCGGGCGTCGTGGCGTCGGGTCCTGCGCTCGGACCGCGCCCGCAGGCGCGGGTGGCGCCGGTAGAGGCGCTTGGCCCACAGGGAGTCGGGGCGGGCCAGGCGCAGGGCGCCGACCACGGCGAACGGCGGCACCAGCATGCCGAGCACCGCGACCCGCAGCTTCCCTTTGAGCAGGCAGACCAGCACCAGCAGCACGTTCAGCAGGAACGCGACGACCAGGCCGCCGCGGTTCAGGCGCTCCCCCGGGGTCAGGTCGTTCACGCCCAGCGGCACCAGGCCCGTCAGCAGGATCCCGACCAGCGAGGTCGTCAGGACCACGATCTCGACGCTCTTGCGGCCCAGCTCGGTCCAGTAGACGTCCTGCAGGTAGAGGATCAGCGCGAACTCGTCGAGCACGAGACCCGCGCCGATGCCGAACACCACCGCCGTCGCCGCGGCGTGCCACCCGTCGCCGCCCGAGGCGACCCCGCCGAAGCCGCCGACGCACATGAGCAGCACCCCGGGGACGACGTGGTGGATGTGCTGCCCGCCCGAGGAGATGTCGTGGAACGGCCCGCGCCCGGCGCGGATCAGCCGCGTGATGCAGCGGACCACCGCGAAGGTGATGACGAACGCGGCCAGCGCCAGCAGCAGCGGCAGCTTCCCGGGCTCGATGATGTTGCGATCCCACCAGTCCTCCATGGGACCCCAGGGTCTGGCGCTACCCTGCCCGACGATGAACGCCACGCCGCCCCCGCCGCCGCCTCCCCTCCCAGCGGACCCGCCGGACCCCCCCGACCCGCCGGACCCGCCGGGGTCCGGCCGCGCCTCGGCCGCCGACGGGCTGCGGTTCGCGTTCTCCGCGCTCACCGTGCTGCCCGTGGCGGGCCCCCGCTGGGACCGGGCCACCGCGCGCGCCGGGATGCTGTGCGCGCCGGCGGCCGGGCTCGCGGTCGGCCTCGCGGGGGGCGCGGTCGCCTGGACGCTGCCGCTCCTGGAGGCCGGGCCCCTGCTGACCGCCGTTCTCGCCGTCGCGGTGATGGCCGCGGCCACCCGCGCGCTGCATCTGGACGGGCTCGCGGATGTCGCGGACGGGCTCGGCAGCGGGCGCCCGGCCGACGAGGCGCTGCGGGTGATGAAACGGTCCGACATCGGCCCGTTCGGCGTGGTGGTCCTGGTGCTGACCCTGCTCGCGCAGGTCGCCGCGGTCGCCGAGCTGAGCGCGCACGGGCACGGGTGGGCGTTCGCCGCCGTGGCGCTGGCGGGCCTTGTCTCGCGCGCCGCGCTGACCTGGGCCTGCCGCGCGGGGATCCCGGCGGCGCGGGCCGAGGGGATGGGCGCCGCCGTGGCCGGGGCCGTTCCCCCGCGGTGGGCCGCGGCCGTGGCCGCAGCGGCGGCCGGGGCGGGCACGGGGGTGGGGGCGCTGGCCGGGGACCCGCGCGGCGCGGGCGCGGTGACCGGACTCGCCGCCGTGGTCCTGGCGCTGACGGCGGCCGAACTGCTGCTGGCGCACTGCGTGCGGCGGTTCGGCGGCATCACCGGGGACGTGCTGGGCGCGGTCGCCGAGGTGACGGCCACGGCCACGCTGCTGGTCCTGACCGTCGGCGCGGGGTGAGTGCGGCGCGGCGTAGTCTGCTGCCGGATTGCCGGTGAGCCGCACAGCCCTACGTTGAACGTCGAGAACAGAACGGAACTCTTCACCGTGACAGCACTGACTCTCAGCAACCTCCCCGCGACCACGGTGCCCGCGGACGCCGTGGTGATCGGCGTCGCCAAGGGCGAGTCCGGGCCGCTGCTCGCCCCGGGCTCCTCCGCGGCGGAGGCCGTTGACGCGTCGTTCGGCGGAGCGCTGGCCGACACCCTGGCCACCCTCGGCGCCAAGGGCGGCGAGGACGAGATCACCCGCGTGCCCGCCCCCTCGGGCTGGGCCGTTCCGCTGCTGGTCGCGGTCGGGCTCGGGGCCGTCCCCGAGGACGGGTACGGCGCGGAGGCGCTGCGCCGGGCGGCCGGTGCGGTGGCGGCGGCGCTGGCCGGCGCCGACCACGCCTCGTTCGCACTGCCGGTGGCCGGGGCCGAGGAGGTCGCGGCCGTTGCGGAGGGGGCGCTGCTGGGCGCGTACGCGTTCACCGCCTTCCGCAGCCGCGGGAACGGGAGTCCGAGCGGCGAGCCGCTGGCCAGGATCACGCTGCTGGACGCGGACGCGGGCGACGAGCGGCACGCCGCGGCGGCGGAGCGGGCGCTGGTGCTGGCCCAGGAGGTGGCCAGGGCCAGGGACCTGATCAACACCCCGCCCAACGCGCTCTCCCCCGCCGACTTCGCGGCGGTCGTGGAGGAGGCGGCCCCCGAGTACGGGCTGACCTCGGAGGTCCTGGACGGCGCGGCGCTGGCCGAGGGCGGCTACGGCGGCATCATGGGCGTCGGGCAGGGCTCGGCGACGCCGCCGCGGCTGGTGCGCGTGGCGTACACGCACCCGGACGCGACCACGACGCTGGCGCTGGTCGGCAAGGGCATCACCTACGACTCGGGCGGCCTCTCCCTCAAGCCGGTCGGCCACAACGAGACGATGAAGTGCGACATGAGCGGCGCCGCCGCCGTGCTGTCCACCGTGGTCGCCGCCGCCAGGCTGGACCTGAAGGTGAACGTCACGGGCTGGCTGGCCCTCGCCGAGAACATGCCGTCCGGCTCGGCCGTCCGCCCCGGCGACGTGCTGACGATGTACAGCGGCAAGACCGTCGAGGTGCTGAACACCGACGCCGAGGGCCGCCTGGTGATGGCCGACGCGATCGCGCGGGCCTGTGAGGAGTCGCCCGACGCGCTGGTGGACGTGGCGACGCTGACGGGCGCGATGGTCGTGGCGCTCGGCAAGCGCACGTTCGGCCTGATGGGCAACGACGACGCGTTCCGCGGGCTGGTGCACGAGACGGCGGGGCAGGCGGGCGAGCAGTCCTGGCCGCTGCCGATGCCCGCGGACCTGGCCGAGGGCCTGAAGTCGCCGGTGGCCGACGTGGCGAACGTCGGGGACCGGATGGGCGGCGGTCTCTCCGCCGGGCTGTTCCTCCAGGAGTTCGTGGCGGACGGGACGCCCTGGGTGCACATGGACATCGCGGGCCCCGCGTTCCACGAGGGCGCGCCCTACGGCTACACCCCCAAGGGCGGCACCGGTTCCGGCATCAGGACGCTGGTCCGGCTGGCCGAGCGGGTGGCGGACGGCGACCTGGAGGACTGAGGGAGGACCGGGCGAGTCGGTGCGCGGGCCGGGCGAGTCAGTGCGCGGGCCAAGCCCCGGAGAACCGCCCGTCCCGGACACCGTGCGAAGATGGGTTTCCGGCAGGACAGGGCCAGGCTCAACCACCCAGACGAGCCACACACGCCGCGTGACCAGCGGCGCATACCCGACCGTCGGCCGGTCACCGTCGACCGGCCCGGCGAACCCATCCATGGAGGAACGTGACGTGGCGAACGACGCCAGCACCGTTTTCGACCTAGTGATCCTCGGTGGCGGCAGCGGCGGTTACGCCGCGGCCCTGCGAGCCTCGCAGCTGGGCCTGGACGTCGCCCTGATCGAGAAGAACAAGCTGGGCGGCACCTGTCTGCACAACGGCTGTATCCCCACGAAGGCCCTGCTGCACGCGGGGGAGATCGCGGACGCGGCGCGCGACGGCTCCGAGTTCGGCGTGCGCAGCACCTTCGACGGGATCGACATCGCGGGGGTCCACGCGTACAAGGACGGAGTGGTCTCCGGCCTGTACAAGGGGCTTCAGGGCCTGGTGGCCTCCCGCAAGATCACCTATGTGGAGGGCGAGGGACGGCTCTCCTCCCCGACGTCCGTCGACGTCGGCGGCACGCGCTACACCGGCCGTCACATAGTGCTCGCGACCGGCTCGGTGCCCCGGTCGCTGCCGGGCCTGACCATCGACGGCGACCGGATCATCTCCTCCGACCACGCCCTGGTCCTGGACCGGGTGCCGAAGTCCGCGATCGTGCTGGGCGGCGGCGTCATCGGCGTCGAGTTCGCCTCGGTCTGGAAGTCCTTCGGCGCCGAGGTGACCATCGTCGAGGGCCTGCCGCACCTGGTGCCGGCCGAGGACGAGAACAGCTCGAAGCTGCTGGAGCGCGCCTTCCGCAAGCGCGGCATCGGCTTCTCCCTCGGCTCGTTCTTCAAGGGCGCCGAGTACACGGACGACGGGGTGCGGGTCACCCTGGCCAACGGCAAGACGTTCGAGGCGGAGCTGCTGCTCGTCGCCATCGGCCGCGGCCCGGTCTCCGGGGGCCTGGGGTACGAGGAGGCCGGGGTCGCGACGGACCGCGGCTTCGTGCTGGTGGACGAGTTCTGCCGGACCAACGTGCCGACGATCTCGGCCGTCGGCGACCTCGTCCCGACCCTCCAGCTCGCGCACGTCGGCTTCGCCGAGGGCATCCTCGTCGCGGAGCGGCTGGCGGGGCTCTCGCCGGTGCCGATCGACTACGACGGCGTGCCCCGGGTCACCTACTGCCACCCCGAGGTCGCCTCGGTCGGTGTCTCCGAGGCGCGCGCCAAGGAGCTGTACGGCGCCGACCAGGTGGTCACCCTGAAGTACAACCTCGCGGGGAACGGCAAGAGCAAGATCCTGAAGACGGCCGGCGAGATCAAACTGGTCCGCGTCAGGGACGGAGCCGTCGTCGGTATCCACATGGTCGGGGACCGGGTCGGCGAGCAGGTCGGCGAGGCCCAGCTCATCTACAACTGGGAGGCGCTGCCCGCCGAGGTGGCCCAGCTGATCCACGCCCACCCCACGCAGAACGAGGCGCTCGGCGAGGCCCATCTGGCCCTGGCCGGCAAACCGCTGCACTCCCACGACTGACCCTGGCCGCGTTGTCCCAGAGCGCGCAGTAACGATGTGACACTTTCTCGTAAGGAGCAACAGAAACCATGGCGGTTTCCGTAACCCTTCCGGCGCTCGGCGAGAGCGTGACCGAGGGCACCGTCACCCGCTGGCTGAAGGCCGAAGGTGAGCATGTGGAGGCGGACGAGCCTCTGCTCGAAGTCTCCACCGACAAGGTCGACACCGAGATCCCCGCGCCCGCCGCCGGAGTCCTGTCGTCCATCAGGGTCGCCGAGGACGAGACCGTCGAGGTCGGCGCCGAACTGGCGATCATCGAGGAGGGCTCGGGCGGGCAGGCTGCCGCTCCGGCGCCCGCCGCCGAGTCCGCGCCGGAGCCCGAGCCGGCGCCCCAGCAGGCGCCCGCGCCGGAGCCCGAGCCGGAGCCTCAGCAGGCGCCCGCACCCGCGGCGCAGCAGGAGGCACCCGCGCCCTCGGGCGGCGGGGCCGAGGGCACCGACGTGGTGCTCCCGGCGCTGGGCGAGTCGGTCACCGAGGGCACCGTCACCCGCTGGCTGAAGGCGGTCGGCGAGGAGGTGGACGCCGACGAGCCGCTGCTCGAGGTCTCCACCGACAAGGTCGACACCGAGATCCCCGCGCCGGTCGCCGGCACCCTGCTGGAGATCACGGTCGGCGAGGACGAGACGGCCGAGGTCGGCGCCAAGCTCGGCGTCATCGGCGCCGCGGGTGCCGCGCCCGCGGCCCCGCAGCCGGCGGCGCCGGCGCAGCCCGAGCCCAAGGCCGCCCCGGCGCCCGAGCCCAAGGCCGCGCCCGCCCCCGCGCCTCAGCAG